>NZ_JACMYP010000066.1 GCF_020889705.1 Bradyrhizobium altum
CGCGTGCAGCGCGCCCGCGAGCGTGCCGTGCTTGGCGCGCTCGCCGCTCTCGCGCAGATCGACCAGCAGGATATCGGGCCGGCCGAGGCTCGCGATGGCGTCGCGCGCATTGAGAGAGAGGCCTTCTTTGGCCAGCTCGTCCTGGTGCAGGCCGACATGCATGTTGGCGGGCACCACGACGTCCATCAGCTTCGGGTTCGGCAAATTGAGGTTGTTCATCAGCTCGACATAGTCGTCGATCGATTTCACCTGCAGCCGCGGATTGTAGCGCTTCTCCTCGCCGATCGTGGAGACGGTGTCGCCCTTGTAGTCATGCGCGGGGAACACCAGGGTTTCCTCGGGCAGCTTGAGCAGGCGGTTGAAGATCGAATCATACTGCGCCCGCGCGCTGCCGTTCTGGAAATCCGTGCGGCCGGTGCCGCGGATCAAGAGCGTGTCGCCGGTGAAGACGCGGTCGCCCATCAGATAGCTGTAGGAATCGTCGGTGTGGCCGGGCGTGTACAGCGCCTCGAGGCAGAGGCCCTCGATCGTCACTCTGTCGCCGTCGGAGACGCGCATCGACACCACGTCGGCCTTGCTCTGCTCGCCCATGATGGTGATGCACTGGGTGCGGTCACGCAGCTCGCCGAGGCCGGTGACGTGGTCGGCATGGAGATGCGTATCGACCGCCTTGACCAGCCGGAGGTCGAGTTCCTGCAACAGCTTGCAGTAGCGGTCGGCCTTCTCCAGCACCGGATCGAGGATCAGCGCCTCGCCGCCGGCGCGGCTCGCGAGCAGATAGCTGTAGGTGCCGGACACGCTGTCAAAGAGCTGGCGAAAGATCATGACGGCTTACCTGTTCTCCGGGTCGACTCGTGAGGAGGATATTATTCCATAGATAGGGCCGATTCAAAGCAAATCCATCCCCTGAGCCAATCCGTCACCGTCACCCTGAGGAGCCGCGAAGCGGCGTCTCGAAGGGTGAACGGCCCGGCTCCTTCCGCGGGAGGGGTTATGCGCGTTCAAGCATCGGGGCCGTGCATCCTTCGAGGCTCGCTCCGCTCGCGCCTCAGGATGACGGGTTTGGCTGGATACGGGCCCTTACGGCCGAACGTAACTCCAGCCCTGCTCCTGCAGCTCCATCAGATGGACCACACCTGACGGTACGATGGTGGCATCCGAGACGACGGAGATCGCGTGGCCCTCGGCCTTCTCCATGCCCTGCCTGGTGTTGTTGCAGGCGGAGAACTGGATCTTGCCCGGGAAGACGAAATCCTTGAGCCGCCTGACGCGGTCCTGCGCCGGCGAGGTATCGCTGCGCAGCATGTGCACGCCGGGGCCGTAGGTGACGATGTCGACCTCGACGTCCTCGTTCCTGGCGCGGTAATATTCGATCACGTTGGTCGCGTTGTTGAGCGCGAGATTCATGATCTGCGGGTCGTTCTGGTCGACCTGGATCGTGATGCGGTGCGGCTTGTCGGTGGCCAGTGCGCTCGCTGTGAAGGCAAGCGAAAGCACGACGGCGGCGGCGAGACGGCGAAGCATGACAGGGTCTTTCATGTGACCGCCGCTCTCTCCGTCATTGCGAGGAGCGAAGCGACGAAGCAATCCATTCTGTCCTTGCGACAAAGCATGGATTGCTTCGCTTCGCTCGCAATGACGGCGGGGTTAGGGACGGACCAGCGTGTATCCGTTCTCGGTGAGAAGCAGGATCTGCGCGACGCCGACCTGCACGGGGGTGGCGGCTGCGATGTAGTCGGGCCGCTTGCCGGCGTCGCGCTCGATCGTGTCGACGGTGTTGAGGCAGATGTCGACCCGCGCGCCCTGCGCGACCAGACTCTCGACCAGCTTGCGGTTCGCATTGTCGGGCTTGAGCAGCTCGATGCCGGGGCCGAAGGCGACGATCTCGACCGCGACCTTGTCGGGGTCGTAGTGCTTCATCAGATTGCTCGCGACGCTGATGACGAGGCCCTGCTTCTTCGGATCGTTGTCGGAGAGCTGCAGCACGACCTTGTGCTCGGCGAACGGTTTGTCCTGCAGCGGCGCGAGCTGGGCGCGGGCGAGCGGCGCTGTCAGCGCGACCGCCGCAAGGCCGAGCGCCGCGATGAACGCGCGCCGCGTCATCCGTGCCTCGCAATGCCCGGATTGTCCTCGACGCCTTTCAGCGTCACGCCAGGTTCGTCGCGGTTCGGCGGCCGGCCGGAGCGCAGATGCTTGGCCACGACATCCCAGATCGGGGCGCCGTTCTGCTGGTTGACCGAGGCCCAGCCCGCGACCTTGTAATGCTTGCCGGCTTCGAGATGCTTGCCGTTGCCGAGCTTCAGCTCGGAAATGCGCTTGCCGACGGTCTCGCCCGGCGTGCAGGTGTAGGCGAGGCCGCCGACGCGGACCATGTCGCCGCCCTGCTGATAATAGGGATCGACGTTGAACAGGTTGTCGCAGACGTCTTCCAGCACATCCTTGATCTGGCTGCCGGTCATGGTCGCGACGTAAGTCTCGGGATAGGTGATCGCGGTTTCCGACAGCACGTCTTCCATGGTCAGCGGCTGGCCGGCGAGCGTGGTGAGGCCCCAGCGGAAGCCGGGTGACAGCGCGATCTCGGCGTTGAGCTCGTTCAGCAGCGCGTCGCAGATCAGCTGGTCGACGGTGCCGGTGAAATTGCCGCGCCGGTAGAGCAGACGATCGGCCGTGCCGAGCTTGTCGCTCCATTCGTCGGCATGCGGATCGCGCATCTTGTCGATCAGCGTCTGCATCGCGGGATCGGGCTTCAGGAGCTCGGCAAACACCGGCAGCAGCCGGTAGCGGACATTGGCGACCTTGCCCTTGGCGAGGTCGAGATCGAGCACGCCGATGAACTTGCCGTTGGAGCCGGCATTGGTGACCAGCGTGACGCCGCCGGCATTGGTCACCGTGATCGGGATCGGGATCGCGTCATGGGTGTGGCCGCCGAGGATGACATCGATGCCGGTGACGCGGCTGGCGAGCTTGAGGTCGACGTCCATGCCGTTATGCGACAGCAGGATCACGGCCTCGACCTTGTCGTTGTTGCGATGGCCGTCGACGAGTTTTTGCAGCTCGTCGTCGCGGATGCCGAACTTCCAGTCCGGCGTGAAGCGCTTGGGGTGTGCGATCGGCACGTAAGGAAAGGCCTGGCCGATGATCGCGACGCGATGGCCGCCGATCTCCTTGATGACAGACGGCTTGAACACCCGCCCCGAGGCCGGATCGAACGCCTTGGCATCGTTGAACGCGGCCTCCTCGGTCAGGAACACGTTCTGCGCCAGAAACTCGCCCTTGAAGCGGGAGAGATTGTCGCGCAGCACCTCTTCGCCATAGGTGAATTCCCAATGCCCGGTCATCGCCTCGATTCCGAGCAGGTTGGCGGCCTCCACCATGTCGGCGCCGTTCATGGCATTGGCGAGCCCGGTGCCCTGCCAGAGGTCGCCGCCGTCGAGCAGGATCGAACGCTTTTCGCCGACATCGGCGCGCAGCTTGTCGATCAGCGTCTTCAGATGGGCAAAGCCGCCGAGCCGGCCGAAGCGGACGGCGGCCTTCTCGAACTCGACGCAGGTAAAGGCATAGGCATCGGCGCTGTCGGGCCGGATGCCGAAACGGTCGAGGAACGCCTTGCCGACCAGGTGCGGCGGCTGGCCGGCCATCGCACCGACGCCGATATTGACGCCGGGCTCGCGGAAGAACACCGGCTTCAGCTGCGCATGGGTGTCGGTCATGTGCAGGATGCGGGCGTTGCCGAAGCGTTCGAAGTCGTAGACGCTGGCGGTATCGGCACTGCGCGCGAGGCGGGGCAGGCCGGCCACAAGCGTTGCGGCGGCCGAAGCTGTCAGGAAATCCCGGCGGCGGATGATCATCACTCTCTCCGCGCGACCCCCGTGGCCTGCGCGCCTTTAGCGAACTTCCATGTCCTTCCAGCGTTCCTTTTCGCTGGTGGCCTGGAAGATCGATGCCTTTGCCAGCGCCTCGGCCTCCTTGGCCTGGGCGACTGCGGTGTCGAAATCACCAGCCTCACCGGCCTTTTTTGCGGCGGATAGCGTCGAGGCTGTCGTGGTCCACTGGTTGCGCAGCAGGCCTGCTTCCTTGTTCGCGGCCTCAGCCGCGGCATAGGCCGCCTTGTAGTCGGCTTCGGAGGCGGCGAGGGCTGCGGTCGCCGTCGCGATCAGCAGGGCTGACGCCGCGAAGATCGCTCTGACGGCCGCGCTCATGGCCTTGCTCCCGGCCCCGAAATCGGCAGGCCATTGCTGACATAGGACAGGTAGTATTCGAGGTTGCGGTACTCGTCGTCCTGCGGATTGAGCGGCACACCGCGGATCTGGCTGTTGCAGGTGGTGAAGCGGCGACTGGTCGTGCCCATTCCTGACCATTCCGAGCGGTAGATTGGCATCGCGTTCAGGATGCCGAGTGCCGGCGCCAGCACCTCGGCGCGGATCCGCTCGCCCGGGCTCTGGATGTGGCAGGTGGCGCAGGAGAAATTGAGCTGGCCGCGGCGGGTGTAGAAATACTCCTTGCCCTTCTGATAGGCCTCCAGCGCGCGCGGATCGTCCGGGATCTTGATGTCCATCGGCTTGCCGCGCGAGGTGAAGGCCATGTAGGCGGTGAGCGCCGCCATGTCGTCCTTCACATAGGAGAACGGCGCCTCGCCATTGGCCTCGCGGCAACGGTTGAGCGCGAGCTCGAGCGTGACGACCTTGCCTTCCTTCTCGTCGAAATAAGGATAGTTCTGGCGGATGCCGATGCCCTGGTTCGGGAAGCAGTCGGCGTAGGTCTTGCCGTTCTTGAACGGCGTCGAGAACATTTCCTTGCCGGCCTCGAGCGAGAACTCGTAGGGCGGAAACTGCTCCTTCTCTTCCCACTGCTTGTGCAGGTCCTCATTCATCGAATAGGGACCGTTAACGAAATCCTCTAGCTTCAGCTTGGGGAATTTGTTGGTGAAGAATTTCTGGAAGGCGGCCTTGTCGGCGGCGGGATCGACGGCGCCGGCTGCGTGCGCGGCCGGCGCCAGTGCCAGCACGCCGAGCGCAAGCGTCGCGACCAGATTTTTGTTCTGACGCGTTTTCTTCACGCGAACCGGCGTCCACTTCGCTCGAAAACGCTCCAGAGTGCGGATTGCCGAGCGCCGCGTCATTGAATCTTCGCCGTCGTGGTGTCGGTCGCGCCCTTGTTGTCGATCCAGCTGACCGTCAGGTCGTCGCCTTTCTTGCCGCCCTTGAAGGCGAACTTGACATAGGGATCCTTGGAGACGCCGCCGCCCCAGTCGGCGACGAACACCGGCTTGCCGTCATACTCGAAGGTCAGCACCTGGATGAAATGCGGCGGGATGATCTCGCCCTTGGCGTCCTTGACGAAGCCGGAATCCATCGGATGCTGGATCAGCGCCTGCACCTCGGTGGTGTCGCCGTTTGATGTGGCGCGCACGCGAATGCTCGATGCCATCTTGATTGTCCCTCGATTGAGCTCAGCCGCCGCAGCCGCCAACGGTGACCTTGATTTCCTTGCTCGCGCTGTAGAGCTTGCCGCCGGCCTCGACGATCACGGTGACGTTGCTGGTCTTGGCCATCTTGATGCGGTTGGCGACGCTCGGCAGCGTGCCGGCCGGAATCCTGTACGTCGCGATCAGCGAGATCGGGTTCTCGCTGGCCAAAAACGAGATCGAGGTGACGTCGGCCAGCGTCGTGGTCGCGGAGATCGGCACCACCGCGCCGTTCTCGGCGATCTCGGGTGCGTCCATCTTGACCTTGTCCGAGGGCTCGGCGGTCTTGCCGTAGAGCGCCTTGATCGCATCAGCCTCGTTCTTCTGCTTGAACGCCTCTTCCGGATATTTGTCGTTGGCGGCGGCGAGCGCCTGCGGCACGTCGAACGGAATGACGCCGAGGCCGATCAGCGCGGCGACGCCCGCGCCCTTCAACACCAGGCGGCGCGTTCCGGAAAATTCGCTGGTCGTGATGTTCATCGAAAAAATCTCCTCAAGCTGATGTCGCCGCGTCACAGCGTCTCCAGGAAGTCCACCACCGCGCCGATTTCCTTCTCGCTCAATATCCGGTTGCGGCCGAACGGCGGCATCACCGTTTGCGGGTTGCGCTTGGTCTCATCGGTCACGATCGCGATCAGCTCGTCGCGGCTGTATTTCGCCTTGAGGCCGGTCAATTCGGGGCCGATCGTGCCGGGCAGCTCGCCGCCCTTGATGACATGGCAGGTCAGGCAATTGCCCTTGCCGCGGTCGAAGGCGAGCTTTTGGCCCTCGGCGGCGGATTGGGCCTGCGCGGGCGCGGCCATGGCGGTGCCCGCCAGCAGCGCCAGGACGAGGGCTGGCTTGGAGAAAGTGGCGATCAAGGACGTTTCCCGGGCTTCAATCTCGATGATCCCATCGCAATATAAAGAGTGGAAAGCACAAAGGCCATCGGCTGGCAACTCGGAGAATAGGCGCGTCGCGACGGGGTTAATGCCAGAGCGACATAGACGAAGTTAGACCCGTCACCCCCGCGCAACGGCTTTGCCGTTGTCGCTGGAGGTGCGAGCGGAGCGAGCCTCGAAGGGTCGACGGCCCGACTGTGGCCGTGCATCCTTCGAGGCTCGCAAGAGCTCGCACCTCAGGATGACGGGTTGGGCGGTATGCGATGCAGGTTCCGCTTTTGCGGGTGGTATCTACACGATTTGCGTGGCTGTTCTGACGGAGAAGCGTAGTGGCGGAGTTCGTGGTGGAGTTCGGCAAGGACGGCAGGCCGGTCGAGGCGGACGGGCGGCTCGACGCGGCAGCGTTCCACCGCAATCACCAGCCGATCTGGGCGGTCCTGAAGGACTACCTTGCCGGCCGATCCGGCGACGTGCTGGAGGCCGGCAGCGGCACCGGCCAGCACGTCGTCTATTTCGCCGGTCAGACGCCCCACATCATTTGGTGGCCGAGCGACCTCCATGCCGCGCACCTGCGCAGCATCGAGGCCTGGCGCGCGCATGCCGGCCTGCCAAACATCCAGCCGCCGCAACCGATCGATCTGTCCGACCCCGCCTGGTCGCCGGCGCCGCTGGACGGCAAAGGTCCGGACAAACTGCTCGCGATCTTCTGCGCCAATGTGATCCACATCGCGCCGTGGCGGGTGGCCGAGGGCCTGTTCGCCGGCGCCGCACGGCATCTGCGCGCCGACGGCCGGCTGTTCCTCTACGGCCCGTTCAAGCGCGGCGGCAAGCACACCGCGCTCAGCAATGCCGTGTTCGACACGTCGTTGCGCGAACGCGACGCCGAATGGGGCGTGCGCGACATCGCCGATCTTGAGAGGCCTGCGGAGAGCGTTGGGTTGAAGCTGGCCGGTGCGTTCGACCTGCCGGCCAATAACATGATCCTGATGTTTGTGCGGCGATAGCCGCACGCGCGGGGTTGATTACGCTTCTGCGAGGCGGCGCGCGATCAATTCGACTGAGAAACTGAGGAAGTCGCGATTGTCGAGACCTTTGGAGTCTTCGGCGACGCTGGTCAGCAAGGCGTCGCCCGCCAATGCGGCTTGCATGTGGGCCGCACTCAGGAGTGCGATGGCGTGCTGCGTGTCCGAAAGCCTCGGCGTGGGCCGTTTGGCTTTGCGCGCGACCTCGATCCGCGCCCGATGAACCCGTTCGACCAGCGGCTTGAACATGCCGGATCCCTTTGGTCGCCATCCGGCCAAGCTGAGCCAGACCGCGAGCCTGGCGGCCCGTTCGTTCGCGTAGGCGCGCTGAAGGAGTCGGCTGAGGGCAGCGACGTCGATCTCGTCGGGCGCCCAGGACTCGATGGTCGTCGCGATGTCGTCGACCAGCCGGCGGCCGATGCGGCGCAGGAGCGCGTCCATCAGGGCTTCCCTTGTGCCAAAGTGGTAATGGATGGCCGCATCGGTCATGCCGAGATCAGCGGCGATGCGCTGGATGCGCACGCCCTCGGGGCCCTCATCGTGCAGTCGCCGTTCCGCGGCATCCAGGATCGCGAACTTCGCCGCTTGCGGCGTTCGTCGTTGTCGCGTGGCCATTGACTTCCCGCATCTCGTGAGTCTTACTTAGGGTACCCTAAGTAAGAGGATTGGTCATGGACGAATGGCATCCCGAGGCGCTGGCGACAATAGTCGATCGGCTCGGGATCGCCGCAACCGACCTCACGCCGCCGCGTTCGCGGAAGCTTCGCGTGCCGTATGGACCGAACATCCATCTGCTCGATTGGGGCGGCGAAGGACCTCCGGCCGTGTTGCTGCACGGTGGCGCGCTCACCGCCCAAACCTGGGACTATGTCGCCGTGGCCTTACGGGACGATTTCCGCCTGCTTGCGCTGGACATGCGCGGTCACGGCGCCAGCGACTGGACTGACGCTTACACCATCGAGAGTTATGCGAAGGATCTCGTTGCGGTCCTCGACGGCCTGCAGATCGAGCGCGCGCACATTGCCGGCATGTCGCTGGGTGGAACGGTCGGATGCGAATTTGCGCTGTGCTACCCGGAGCGCACCGAAAGCCTTGCGATGATCGATGTGGTCTCGCGGCCGGTGTTCGCCGCAACGGCACGGATGCGCGCCTTCATCTCGGATTTTCCCGGTGCCGCGACGGTGGACGATGTGGTGGAGATGGCGCTTGCGGTGAGCCCGAGGAGCGATCCGGAACGCCTTCGTTACCGGATGCGCGCCCTGTTGAAGCGCGGTCGTGACGGGCGCCTGATGTGGAAGCGCGACCAGCGCCGTCCGGCGGATTATGCCGCCATCCTGGAGCATCTCGCCGGTTTCGAGGCACGCGTACAGGACATCGCCGTCCCGTTTCTCCTGGCGCGCGGCGGTGAAAGCCTCATCGTCAGCGAAGATGCGGCCCATGAATTCACGGCGCGCTTCCGCGAGGGGCGGTGCGTCAGCATCGCGGGCGCGGGCCACAATGTTCAGGAAGACAATCCGCGCGATCTGGCCGATGCGCTGAAGGCATTCTGGACCGGACGCCTGCCCGGGTACGGCGAAAAGTGGCGCACTATGCGGAGCCCATCCTCGGGCCGCGCTTTGCGCGGACCGATCGGCTAACGCGCGTTGCGAGGCTCAGTCCCAGGCCAGGCACCATCCATCCCCGCGCAGCCAGCAGCGTTCGTCGGGAATCTCGGCGTCGCGATAGAGCTGCGTCACCTTCTGCCAACCACCGCGCGCGAAGGCTTCGGCCAACAGCTTTTCAGACACCTCGTCGCGACCGCCGTCGCACGGAATGATCGCGACCGGTGAGATCCAGGTGGCTTGATACTGTGCGCCCTCGCGCCGGACACGGAACACCGCGCCAGAGCGCGCGATCTGCTCCGGCGCACCGCCCTTGAAGCCCTCGTCCGACGTCAGCGGCAGGATCAGGCGGCCGCCGTCGGCAAGCCCGTCGAGCCATCGTGCGGCCGGCCGGGTGCAGCCGGCGTTGACATAGATCACGTCGGCTGGATCGAACGACGCGCGCGTGCCGTCCCCCGCGATGATCTCGACATTCGGATAGGGGGCGAGATTGGCGCGGGCGCGCGCGGCAAGCTCAGGGTCGTATTCGATGCCGGTCACGCGTCCGGACGGTCCGGCCAGATGCGCAAGGAGCGCCGTGTAGTAGCCGGTGCCGGTTCCGACGTGCACCACGTGCTCACCCGCCGCGGGCGCGGCGTGGTGCATGAGATAGGCGTGCAGCGACGGCTGGCCGTTGTTGAGGCGCCGCTCGGGCCGCAAGGCGACCAGATCGTTGGTGTAGAGATAGACCGGATCGGCGTCGGGCGTCGGCATGTAGTCGCTGCGCCACCCGCGCAGCATCAACCACGGTCCCGGACCGACGAAGTCCTCGCGGGGAACGGCGGCGAAGGCCTCCATCACCCGCGCGTCGACGACGTTGGCGGCGGCCAGGATCTGCCTGGCATAGGCCGCGCGGACGATGCGGAATTCGGTTGTTTGCCGGTCCATGGCGGGCGCTCTCCAACGACTCGCACGTTGTGTGATTTGACACACCGATGTGTGTGAAATAGCATACTTCGACGACGGAGGCCAGAATGAAGAGACGGCTTTATCCGGCGGTGCTGGAGCGCGGTCCGCGCGGCGCGTTCGGGGCGTGGTTTCCCGACTTTCCCGGCTGCGTCGCCGGCGGCAAGTCGCAGGAAGAGGCGATCGAGCGGGCCGAGCGGGCCCTGGCGCAGGCGGTGGACGGCTGGGTCGAGCAGGGTCGCGCGCTACCGGAGCCGACGCCGATCGAGCGGATCGTGCCGCCCAAGGGCTCCGACGTTGCCGCCTTCTTTATGGTCGGCGTCGATCCGCCCGATCCGTCCGAGCGGGTGAATGTCTATCTGCCGAAAAGCCTGATTGCGCGCATCGACAAGCGCGCCGCCGAGCTCGGCATGAGCCGTTCGAGCTTCTTCGGCTTTGCGAGCTCGCTCGCGCTCGAATGGCCGGGCGGATATCCGCGCGGCGCCCCGATCGAGCCACGCTCCAAGGTGCACAAGACCGGCGCGCTGCGCGCCGAGAAGCGGCCGGGCAAGAAGCCTGTGCGGTAGGTGGTTGATCACCGAGCGACAAGCTTTCTCACCGTCACCCTGAGGAGGCCGCAACGCGGCCGTCTCGAAGGGTCGACGGCCCGGCTGGTGGCCGTGCATCCTTCGAGGCTCGCTCCGCTCGCACCTCAGGATGACGGGAATAATAGAGGTGCGGGGCTGCGATAGCGCGGGAGAGCAGGGCTATCTCTTGTGCGCCTCCCGCATGGCCTACGTCCGTTTGCGCCGGTTGATCGGCCTGCACCTGCTCTCCATAGTGCGCGCGATTGGAGGCTCCCGCCGGGGCTTCAAGGCGGGACGACCGATGATCGACGTGACGGCTGCGGACGAAATCAGCGATGACGCGCGGGCGCGCAGCAATGTGTGGCGGCTTGCGGCGGCGCAGGCGCTGACCGGCGCCAATTCGGCCGTGATCTTCGCCACCGGCTCGATCGTCGGCGCGACGCTGGCGCCCGACATCTCGCTCGCGACGGTGCCGCTCTCGATGTATGTGCTCGGGCTTGCCGCCGGCACGCTGCCGACCGGCGCGATCTCGCGCGCCTATGGCCGGCGGGTCGCCTTCATCGTCGGCACCTTCTGCGGCACGCTCACCGGTGCGCTCGGCGCCTGGGCGATCCTGCACTCATCGTTCTGGCTGTTCTGCGGCGCCACCTTCCTCGGCGGGCTCTATGGCGCCGTCGCGCAGTCCTATCGCTTTGCCGCCGCCGACGGCGCCAGTGTCGCGCTCCGGCCCAAGGCGGTGTCGTGGGTGATGGCCGGCGGCGTGTTCGCCGGCGTGCTCGGGCCGCAGCTCGTGCAATGGACCATGGATATCTGGCCGCCTTATCTGTTCGCATTCTCATTCGTGATGCAGGCGCTGGTCGCGCTGGTGGCGATGGCGGTGCTGTCGGGTGTCGACGCGCCGAAGCCCGCGGCGGCGGATCTGCACGGCGGCCGCCCGCTGGGCGAGATCGCCAGACAGCCGCGCTTCATTGCCGCCGCGCTGTGCGGCGTGATCGCCTATCCGATGATGAATCTGGTGATGACCTCGGCGCCGCTCGCCATGAAGATGTGCGGGCTGTCGGTCAGCGATTCCAATTTCGGCATCCAGTGGCACATCGTGGCGATGTACGGCCCGAGCTTCTTCACAGGCTCGCTGATCGCCCGCTTCGGTGCGCCCGTCATCGTCGCGCTCGGGCTGGCGCTGGAGGCGGTCGCCGCGATGATCGGGTTGTCAGGGATTACGGCACCGCACTTCTGGGCCACGCTGTTCGTGCTCGGCGTCGGCTGGAACTTTGCGTTCGTGGGCGCCTCCGCGCTGGTGCTGGAGACGCACCGGCCGCAGGAACGCAACAAGGTGCAGGCGTTCAACGATTTCCTGGTGTTCGGCATGATGGCGATCGGCTCGTTCTCGTCGGGCCAGCTGCTGGCGCATTACGGCTGGAACGCCGTCAACATGGTGGTGTTTCCGCCGGTGCTGCTCGGGCTTGCCGTGCTGTCGCTGGCGTCATTCGCCAAGCGGCGGGCGAAATTGCGCGCGGTGGAAGAAATCCCGGATCCCAGCATCTAAGCTTGTTGTTTGAGCATGATCTTTTCGGAAAACCGCTTCGCACTTTTCCGGATCATGCTCCTGCTGCCAATTGCTGACACTTCGACCGGCTTCGAAATGACCGGCTTGCAAGGCTGCTCACATCGTGGGAACGGATTGGTCCGGCCATGACGATGTGAGAAGCAAGAGCAAGAAATGGACGCATCATCACCCACGCTGCATGACGAATCCTCGCTCGGCTACGAGGGCTGGCGCATCGTCGTCGTCTGCTTCCTGCTCGCGACCTTCGGCTGGGGATTGGGCTTCTACGGCCAGAGCGTCTATGTCGCCGAGCTGCAGCGGTTGCACGGCTGGCCGGCGTCGCTGATCTCGTCGGGCACGACGTTCTTCTATCTGTTCGGCGCCGCGCTGGTTGCGTTCGTCAGCGAGGCGATCAAGGCGTTCGGTGCGCGCAGCTGCCTGATCGCGGGCACCCTCGCGATGGCGGTTGCGGCGGTCGCGATCGGCGAGGTGCGCGAGCCCTGGCAGCTCTATCTCGCCGATGCGCTGCTGGCATTCGGCTGGGCCGGCACCAGCCTCGGCATCATCACCAACACGCTCGGCCTGTGGTTCGACAAGAAGCGCGGCATGGCGATCAGCCTGGCGCTGAATGGCGCCAGCTTCGGCGGCATCGTCGGCGTGCCGCTGCTGGTGGCGGGAATCGGCACGTTCGGCTTCTCCGGCGCGATGATCGCGGCCGCGGCGGCGCTCGTCGTGGTGATGGTGCCCGTCATTCTGATCCTTGTCGGGCGGCCGCCGGTGCATCTGCACGCGGTGACTTCAGCGGCGGCCGCCGCGCCGTCGGCGACGCAGGTGCGCGCCCGCGCGCTGCGCGACATCCGTTTCCTTTCGGTCTCGATTGCCTTCGCGCTGGTGCTGTTCGCCCAGGTCGGCTTCATCGTGCATCTGATCGCCTATCTCGATCAGGTGATCGGGCGCGAGCGCGCGACGGTGGCGATGGCGCTGTTGACCGCGATGGCGGTGGTCGGCCGCGTCTCGTTCTCCTTCGTGATCGACCGGCTCAACCAGCGGCTGGCGTCGGCGCTGTCCTTTGTCAGCCAGGCGATCGCGCTTGTCATCATCATCAATGTGCACAACGACATCGCGCAGATTGCCGCTTGCGCGCTGTTCGGCTTCTCGGTCGGCAATCTGATCACGCTGCCGGCGCTGATCGTGCAGCGCGAGTTCGATCCGCGCGCATTCGGCGTGCTGGTCAGCCTGATCACCGCGATCAACCAGATCACCTACGCCTTCGGCCCCGGCGTGATCGGGCTGCTGCACGACCTTTCGGGCAGCTACACGCTGCCGTTCTACGGCTGTATCGGTCTCGAACTGATCGCGGCGGTGACGATCATGATCGGCCGAAAAGCGTAGCCCGGATGAAGCCAACGGGTCGCGCGAACGCGCGCCCGATGACAGGCTCCGCGTAATCCGGGAACTGTATCACCTCATAGAGAGAACCCCGGATTTCGCTGGCTGCATCCGGGCTACGATTTCACCTTGCGTCGCGCCTTCCCCGCCTTGTTCGGCTCGCCGATCTTGCGGGCCGCCGCGACCCGCAGCAGGCGGCGGAATGTCGGGCATTCCATATGGCTCGGCGCGGGACAGACGGCGGCGTGGCGCAGGCCGTCACGCATCGCGTTGAGCCGGCGGATCGTGCGGTCGAGCTCGTCGGCCTTGGCCGCCAGCGCGCGGCGGTCGATGCGCGGCCTGCCGTCGGGTGCGAACATTCTCGCGATCTCGTTGAGCGAGAAGCCGGAGGCGCGCCCGAGCGCGATCAGCGCCAGCCGGTCCAGCACGGCCGGATCGAACAGCCGGCGCAACCCGCGCCGTCCATGCGAGGCGATCAGCCCCTTTTCCTCGTAGAAGCGCAAGGTCGAGGCGCGGACGCCGGACAATTGCGCCACCTCCGCGATGTCGATGTCCCGCATGGCCTTGACCTCAAGTTCACTTGAACTGGCAGTGTGCCGCCAGGCGCTTGGGTAAGGCAAGCATCAGGACAGGCAAATGGCAAAGGAAGAGATCATGAGTACCGCATCGCGGGCCGAGGACGAGCAGGTCAAACTCTGGAACGGCGCTGCCGGACGCGCCTGGGTCGAGACACGCGACGTGCTGGAGGGGATGTTCAAGCCGCTTGAAGAGCTGCTCGTTCAGGCCGTGGTCGATGCCGCGGCCAGCCATGTGCTCGATATCGGCTGCGGCACGGGCGCCGCGACATTCGCCGTCGCTGACGGGCTCGGCCCGCAGGGGCATTGCACCGGCATCGACATCTCCGAACCGATGATCGCGGCGGCGCGTGACCGCGCGGAGCGGGAAGGGCGGCCTGCCGGTTTCATCTGCGCCGACGCGCAGACCCATGGCTTTGCACTGGCGAGCTTCGACATCATCATCTCGCGTCTCGGCGTGATGTTCTTTGCCGATCCGGTGCAGGCCTTCGCCAATCTGCGCCGCGCGGCCCGGCCGGGTGCGGCGCTTCGCTTCATCGCGTGGCGCGGTGCGGCCGAGAACCCGTTCATGACGACGGCGGAGCGGGCGGCAAAGCCGCTGCTGCCGGGTCTTCCGGCGCGGCGTCCCGATGCGCCGGGGCAGTTCGGCTTCGCGGACCGGAACCGGGTCGCGCGCATCCTGGAGGACAGCGGTTGGGGCGCGATCGCGATCGAGCCGGTCGATGTCGCCTTGCGCTTTCCGGCATCGGAGCTGACCCGTTATGTGAGCCGGCTCGGCCCGGTCGGCACGATGCTGCAGGGGATGGAAGAGCCGCGTCGAACGCAGGTGATCGAGGCCGTGCGCGGTGCCTTCGATCGCTACGTCCATGGCAACGAAATTCGCTTCACCGCGGCCTGCTGGATGGTCGCGGCGCGAGCGCCGGTGGAGGCCGCTCATGTTTGACGCCGTTGAGTTTCTGGCGCGTGCAATGCTGATCGGGACCGGCGCGACGGTCGTGATGGATATCTGGGGATTGGTCCGCAAGCGGCTGCTCGGCATCCCGTCGCTCGACTATGCCCTGGTCGGCCGCTGGCTCGGCCATCTCGCATCCGGGCGCCTGCGCCACGACCGCATCGCCGCCTCGCCGCAGGTCGCGGGCGAACGGGCGATCGGATGGGCGGCGCATTATCTGATCGGGATCGGCTTTGCCGGCGTGCTGCTTGCGATCTTCGGCCTTGATTGGGCGCGGCAGCCCAGTATCGTTCCGGCTCTGATGGTCGGGATCGGCAGCGTGGCCGCGCCGCTTCTGGTGATGCAGCCCGCGATGGGCGCCGGCATCGCCGCGAGCCGGACGCCGCATCCATGGGCCGCGCGGCTGCAGAGCCTCCTGACGCATGCGGTGTTCGGCGCTGGGCTCTACGCGGCCGGCTGGCTGACGGGCCTATTGCTGTACCCGTAGCCCGGATGGAGCGAAGCGTAATCCGGGAACAGTATTACCTCATGGAGCGAACCCCGGATTTCGCTGCGCTTCATCCGGGCTACAAACTCCATCCGCGCTACGGAATTACGCCGCCCGCTGCTTCAGCAGATCCTCGAGGTCCAGCCGGCGCGTGAACATCGAAAGCTTGCCGTCCGCGCTGCGCGGCCATTCGGCTTCGGGCCGGTCCCAATAGAGCTCGACGCCGTTCTCGTCGGGGTCGCGCAAGTAGAGCGCCTGGCTGACGCCGTGGTCGCTGGCGCCGTCGAGCTGGATGCCGGCCGACAGCACGCGATGCAGCGCATCGGCGAGTGCCGGGCGGGTCGGATAAAGGATGGCGGTGTGGAACAGCCCGGTGGTGCCTGATGGAGGCGGATGGCCGCCCTTGCTCTCCCAGGTGTTGAGGCCGATGTGGTGGTGATAGCCGCCGGCCGAGATGAAGGCCGCGTCCGTGCCCATGCGCTGCTGCAACTCGAAACCGAGCACGCCGCAATAGAAGCCGAGCGCGCGCTCGAGATCGGCGACCTTGAGGTGCACATGCCCGATCCGCGTGCCCGCGATGATGGGGGGATTTTCTGGCATGAACTGGCTCCGTTGGCATCAACGCCTTGCCGTCA
This sequence comes from Bradyrhizobium altum, assembly GCF_020889705.1. Lineage (GTDB taxonomy): Bacteria > Pseudomonadota > Alphaproteobacteria > Rhizobiales > Xanthobacteraceae > Bradyrhizobium > Bradyrhizobium altum. The sequence continues at coordinate 16,064 of NZ_JACMYP010000066.1, forward strand.
GGGGGAAGGCTTCGCCGCCTGATATAGTCCGGATTTGCTGGGGCCGGAGCAATCCATCCTGAAACGCAGCGTTTCCGAACGGCGCCACGGTCGGCTGAGCCTAGCAGAGCTCCGACAACTCGCCGCCCGGCAGCTGGAAATCGAACGTGTTCAGCGTCATCGACACCATGGTGTAGTAGCCGCAGAGGCCGATCACCTCGACCAGGCCGCGCAGGCTCAGCACCTCGACCGCCTCGTCATACAGTCCCTTCGGCAGGCCGTGACCTTCGTGCAGCGCCTTGGCGACGTCGTAGATCATCCTGGCCTTGGGATCGTCGAAGCTCGGCGTCCGGCGCACCCGAATGTCCTCGATGATCTTCGGGTCGAGGCCGCCCTTCAGCGCGAGGCGCTTGTGGGCATACCATTCGTAATGCGCGGTCCAGTGCCGGGCGGTGACGAGGATCGCGATCTCCGACAGCTTCGGCGGGAAAACCGTGTCGAAGCGCAGCACCTCGCCGAGCCGTGTGGCATGCCGCGCCATCTCCGGGCTGTTCAGCCAGGCCATCATCGGCGCCGGTGGCGCGCCGCGCTTGCCGGAGATCGACTCGTCGTAGGTTTCTTTCTGGGCGGGGTTCATTTCGCTAGGCGAAAGCAGCTTCAGCCGCATGTCCGTTTCCTCTTGTTTTTCAATCGTTACCCCGTTTTGGCGATACACCCGATCGCGTGAGGTGAGTAGCGACGCCAGAGCATGGCGCGGCTGCGAGGCATATTGAACTCCGCGGCCGCGCGGGGCTAAGGTCGATTCCAATTCGACGATTTTGACTGGAAACGCACCATGGCTGACCTCGAGAAATTCCGCGCTGAGACCCGCGCCTGGCTGGAGCAGAACTGCCCGGCGGAGATGCGCAAACCGATGACCTCGGATGGCGACACCTTCTGGGGTGGCCGCAACACGAAATTCTCGTCGGACGCGCAGCGGGTCTGGTTCGAGCGGATGCGCGACAAGGGTTGGACCGTGCCGCATTGGCCGAAGGAATATGGCGGCGGCGGCCTCGACGGCGAGGAAGCCAAGATCGTGCGCCAGGAGATGGCGGCGATCGGCGCGCGTCAGCCGCTGACCTCGTTCGGCATCTCGATGCTCGGACCGGCGCTGCTGAAATACGGCACCGAGGAGCAGAAGAAGGAGCACCTGCCGAAGATCACCGCGGGCCTGATCCGCTGGTGCCAGGGCTATTCCGAGCCGAACGCCGGCTCCGACCTCGCCTCGTTGCAGACCCGCGCGGTGGGCGACGGCGATGACTACATCATCAACGGCCAGAAGATCTGGACGTCCTACGCCAACTATGCCGACTGGATCTTCTGCCTGGTGCGCACCGATCCCGCGGCCAAGAAGCACGACGGCATCAGTTTTATTCTCTTCGACATGACGTCGAAGGGGGTGTCCACGAAGCCGATCCTGCTGATCTCGGGCTATTCGCCGTTCTGCGAAACCTTCTTCGACAATGTCCGCGTGCCGAAATCGCATGTGGTGGGCACCGTCAATCGCGGTTGGGATGTCGCGAAATACCTGCTGCAGCACGAGCGCGCGATGATCTCGGGCATGGGCGAGCGCGGCGTCGGCCGTCCGCTCGGCCAGATCGCGGCCGACTCGGTCGGCGCGGACGCGCAAGGGAAGCTCGACGACGCCCAGCTGCGCAGCCAGATCGCGAACTTCGAGGTCGACGAGGCCGCGCTCGCCGCGGCGGCGGAGCGCGCGGTCGATCTCGCCAAGGCCGGCCAGTCGCATCCGGCGTTCTCGTCGGCGATGAAATATTACGGCACCGAGCTCAACAAGCGGCGCTACGAGATCCTGATGTCGGCGGGCGGCATCGACGCGCTGGAATGGGAGAGCGACCGCTCCAGGGGCGGCGCCCGTCCGCGCGCCTGGCTGCGCACCAAGGCCAACTCGATCGAGGGCGGCACCTCGGAGGTGATGCTCGGCATCGTCGCCAAGCGCATCCTCGACCTGCCGGGCGCGTGAGGCACCGCTTCACCATGCGTCATTCCGGGGCGCGACGCAGTCGCGAGCCAAGATGTGCAATTGCACATCTGGGAATCCATACTCCCGATCGTGGTTATGGATTCCGGGCCTGGCCCTTCGGGCCATCCCGGAATGACGAACTCAACATCGTCTGAATTTGAATTATCGAAGAGCGGAATCAATCCATGGCCCTCGTCCTCACCGAAGAACAATCCATGCTGCGCGACAGTGCGCGCGGTCTCATCAGCGACAAGGCGCCGGTGGCGCATCTGCGCTCTTTGCGCGACAGCAAGGACACCACCGGCTTCTCGCGCGAGCTCTGGAAGACCTTTGCCGAGATGGGCTTCTCCGGCCTCCTGGTGCCGGACACCTTCGGCGGCAGCGGGCTCGGCTGCGTCGAGGCCGGTATCGTCATGGAGGAGATCGGCCGCACCTTGATGCCCTCGCCGTTCCTCGCGACCTCCGTGCTTGCCGCATCGGCGCTGTCGCGCGGCGGCAGCGAGGCGCAGAAGGCGCAGCATCTGCCGAAAATTGCCGACGGCTCGCTGCTCGCCGCGCTCGCGATCGATGAAGGCGCGAAGCATCGCCCGCTGCAGACCGAGCTGCAGGCCACGCGTTCCGGCAACGGCTTCAAGCTGTCCGGCGACAAGGCCTTCGTGGTCGATGGCCACACCGCCGATCTCCTGATCGTCGCGGCGCGCACGGCCGGCAGCGCCGGCGACAAGAACGGCTTGACGCTGTTCCTGGTCGATCCGAAGGCGAAGGGGCTCGCGGTCGAGCGCACCGCGATGGTCGATTCGCACAACGCAGCGCGAATCGTGTTCGACAATGTCGAGGTCAATGCCGACAGCGTGCTCGGCGAGGTCGATCAGGGCTTTGGGCTGCTCGAGGGCGTACTCAATATCGGCCGTGGTGCCGTCGCATCCGAAATGGTCGGTCTCTCCGAAGAGGTGTTCGGCCGCACCGTGACCTATCTGAAGGAGCGCAAGCAGTTCGGCAAGGCGATCGGCGAATTCCAGGCGCTGCAGCACCGTGCCGCTGAGCTCTACATCGATATCGAGATCACCCGCGCCGCCGTTCTGAAGGCTTTGCAGTCGCTGGATACGGATATCGAGAAGGCCGCCACCGCGGTTGCGGTCGCCAAGGCGCGCGCCGGAACCACCGCCACACTTGCGGTCCAGGAAGGCGTGCAGATGCATGGCGGCATGGGCATGACCGACCAGTTCGATATCGGCTTCTTCATGAAGCGCGCCCGCGTCTGCCAGGAGCTGTTCGGCGACAGCAATTTTCACACCGACCAGCTGGCGAGCGGCAAGGGGTACTGAGCGCGACGCGCCGTCGTTGCCACGCAACACACCGTCATCGCCTGGCTCGACCGGGCGATCCAATATTCCAGAGGCGCTTGTGCTTGAGCGGAGAGGCCGCGGCGTACTGGATCACCCGCTTTCGCGGGCGATGACAGTTGAGCGTGCGGTAGCAGCGGTGGTCTTAACCGGCGCTGTCGATCAGCGGATCGGCGGCGCGTACTGGACACCGCCGGCGTTCCAGAGCTGGTTCATGCCGCGCGGAATCTTCAGCCTGGAATCGGCGCCGACGTTGCGGTCGTAGACCTCGCCGTAATTGCCGACATGGCGGATGATGCGCACGGCCCAGTCCTTGGTCAGGCCGAGATCCTCGCCGTAGGAGCCCTCGGTGCCGACCAGGCGCATGACTTCCGGCTTCTTCGACTTCAGCGCCTCGTCGATGTTCTTCGAGGTGATGCCGAGTTCTTCGGCATTGATCATGGCGTAGAGCGTCCACTTCACGATCATCATCCAGTCGTCGTCGCGCAACCGGACCACCGGCGCCAGCGGCTCCTTGGAGATGATGTCGGCCAGGATGGTGTGGTCGCTCGGCTTGGAGAGGTTGAGCCGCAGCGCATAGAGCTGCGAGGCGTCCGACGTCAGCGTGTCGCACTGGCCGGTGTCATAGGCCTTCACGACATCGTCCAGCTTGTCGAACTTCATCTCCGTGTACTTCATGTTGTTGGCACGGAAATAGTCGGCGAGGTTGAGCTGCGTCGTGGTGTTGGCCTGCACGCAGACCTTGCTGCCGTTCAGGTCGAGCGCGGAATCGATGTTGCGCGAGCGCGGCAGCATGAAGCCCTGGCCGTCATAATAGGCGACCGCCGGGAAATAGAGGTCGTAATTGGTCTCGCGCGACATGCTCCAGGTGGAGTTGCGCGAGAGGATGTCGACCTTGCGGTTCTGCAGCTCCTTGAAGCGTTCGCTGGCGTCGAGCGGAACGAATTTCGCCTTGGACGGATCGTCGAAGATCGCCGAGGCCACCGCGCGGCAGAAGTCGACGTCGAAGCCGGTCCAGTTGCCCTTGTCGTCCGGGATCGAGAAGCCCGGCAGGCCCTTGTTGACGCCGCACAGCACGTCGCCGCGGCGGACGGTGCGCTTCAGCGTGCGGGTGTCGTAACGCTCATAGGTGATGGCGGCGGCCGCAACCAGCGCGGCGACCGCGAGCCCGATCGTCAGGCCGCCTCGAAATGTACGCATGGGTTCTCTCTCGCGAATGATCGGGGAAAAACAGGTCGGATATCGAAGGCGGGTGGGTCGAGATTACAGTTCGGGCTTCTGCCGGATGATCACCTTGGTGCCGACGGGAACGCGATTGTAGAGATCGGCGACGTCGGCGTTGACCAGGCGGAAGCAGCCGGACGAGATCGCGGTGCCGATGGTGTCGGGCCGGTTGGTGCCGTGGATGCGGTACACCGTGGTGCCGAGATACATCGCGCGCGCGCCGAGCGGATTGCCCGGGCCGCCCGCCATGAAGCGCGGCAGATAGGGCTGGCGGGCGATCATTTCCGGCGGCGGGGTCCAATCCGGCCACTCGGCCTTGCGGGTGATGGTCACCAGCCCCTGCCACGTGAAGCCGTCGCGGCCGACGCCGATACCGTAGCGGAGCGCACGGCCGTTGCCCTGCACGAGATAGAGATGGCGTTCGGCGGTGGAGACGATGATGGTGCCCGGCGCCTCGTTGGTCCGGTAGTAGACGACCTGCTTCTGCCATTCCGGGTCGAGCTCGTAACTGTCGTCGGCGACCAGGCCCGGCTCGTCGGCATCCGGCCGGCTCTGGGCAAAGCCTTGCGACGTTGACAGCACGAGCGCGCCCGTGGCGATCAACATCCAGACCAAGTGACGAAGTTTCGTCATGCAAAGCTCTCCTTGTGGCGCGCGGCCAATGGTTGCTCCACCCAAATCGCGGTAGGCATCAAATCTCAGCGGCAGCTTGATGGCAAGTTTAGGGCGGGCGTCACACTATATCACTGTAATGCTTCTGTTTTTTGTCATTGGACCCGTGGCACGCCGCGTGGGCGGCCTTATTTCGGCGCAATCCAGAGTCGCAACGCGAAAGAGACCAGGGTCACGGTGCCGACGCCGCCGAGCCAGAGCGCTGCGAACCACAAAAGGCGCTGGCCGAGCGGCCGCTGATTCGGCACGAGAGCCATTTCCGTTGCGATGGAATCGGAACGAGGCTCTCGATTCTCTTTTTGACGCGTTTTCTTGACGCGAACCGGGATCCACTTCGCTGGAAAACGCTCTGGTGGCATCAGTGGTATCCGTGGCCGGGGCGTACCTTGCCGCGGAACACCCAATATGCCCAGGCGGTGTAGCCGAGGATCAGCGGCACCAGGATCGAGACCCCGAACAGCATGAAGATCTGGCTGTTCGCCGGCGACGCCGCCTGCCAGATCGTGATGCTCTGCGGCACGATGTACGGATACATGCTGATGCCGAGCCCGGCATAGGATAGTGCGAACAAACCCAGCGTCAGGAAGAACGGCTGATGGTCGTTCTTGTTGCTGAGGGCGCGCAGCAAGAGCGCGGTGACGGCGGCGACCGCGATCGGCACCGGCGCGGTGAGGATGATGTTGGGCCAGGCGAACCAGCGCTGGGTGTACTGCACGGCCAGGAACGGCGTTGCGATGCTGACGGCGCCGATCGCGCACAGCATCGCGACCAACAACATCCAGCTCAGATGATAGGCGCGGTCGCGCAGCTCGCCTTCGGTCTTCATCACCAGCCAGGTCGCCCCCAGCAGCGCGTAGCCGATCACGAGCGCGATGCCGGTCAGGACGCTGAACGGGGTCAGCCAATCCCACCAGCCGCCGGCATAGTGGCGTCCCTCGACATGGATGCCCTGCAGGATGGCGCCGAGCGCGATCCCTTGCGCCAGCGTCGCCACCAGCGAGCCGCCGGCGAAGGCGAGATCCCATTTGTTGCGCGCCTTCTGGGTCCGCCAGCGGAATTCGAAGGCGACGCCGCGAAACACGAGGCCGAGCAGCATCGCGATCATTGGTGTGTAGAGCGCCGGCATCAGCACCGCATAGGCCAGCGGAAACGCCGCCATCATGCCGCCGCCGCCGAGCACTAGCCAGGTCTCGTTGCCGTCCCACACCGGCGCCACCGTGTTCATGATGACGTCGCGATCGGCCTTTTGCGGGAACAGCGGAAACAGGATGCCGAGGCCGAGATCGAAGCCGTCCATCACGACGTAGACGAACACGGCGAAGGCGATGATGAAGGCCCAGATCGTGGTCAGATCGACGGCGTAGCTCATCGCGCGCCCCCCACGGCTGCACCTGCCGCCGGCGTGATGCCGGCCGCACGGGCGGGAAGGTCTTTTGTCGGGCCTTGCTCGCCGGGATGCGGCGGCTGCGCCATCAGCCGCAGGATATAGATCACGCCCGCGGTGAACACGGCAAAATAGACGATGATGAAGGCGACCAGCGAGGAGCCTACCGCCGGCGCTGCCAGCGGCGATACCGAATCGGTGGTGCGCAGCAGCCCGTAGACGGTGAACGGTTGCCGCCCGGTCTCGGTGGTGATCCAGCCGGCGAGCACCGCGATGAAGCCCGCCGGGCCCATCAGGACCGCGAAGCGATGCAGCAGCTGCGACTGGTACATCATGCCGCGCCAGCGCATCAGCAGGCTGAACAGGCCAAGGCCCAGGATCAGGAAGCCGAGCCCGACCATGACGCGGAACGCCCAGAAGGTGATCGGCACCGGCGGCCAGTTCTCGCGCGGCACGGTGTCGAGGCCGGCGAGCGGTGCGTCGAGCGAATGCTTCAGGATCAGCGACGACAGTTTCGGCACCTCGATCGCGTATTTCACCTTGGCATCACGCTGGTCGGGCCAGCCGAACAGGATCAGCGGCGCACCGTCCTTGTGGCTTTGATAATGGCCTTCCATCGCCATCACCTTGGCCGGCTGGTGCTCCAGCGTGTTGAGGCCGTGCTGGTCGCCGGCGAGGATCTGGATCGGCGCCACCAGGGTTGCCATCCACATCGCCATCGAGAACATCACGCGCGGGCCGGCGAGATGCTGGTCGCGCAGCAGGTGCCAGGCGCCGACCCCGCCGACCACGAGCGAGGTGGTGAGATACGCCGCCAGCACCATGTGCACGAGGCGATAGGGAAAGGACGGATTGAAGATCACCTTCAGCCAGTCGGCGGCGACAAACTGGCCGTCGGCATTGACGGCATGACCGGTCGGCGTCTGCATCCAGGAATTGGCCGACAGAATCCAGAACGCCGAGATCAGCGTGCCGATCGCGACCATCAACGTCGCCACGAAATGCAGCCTGGGGCCGACGCGTTCGAGCCCGAACAGCATCACGCCAAGAAAGCCCGCCTCGAGGAAGAACGCGGTCAAGACCTCATAGGCCATCATCGGGCCGATCACCGGCCCGGTCTTGTCGGCAAAGGACGACCAGTTGGTGCCGAACTGGTAGGACATCACGATGCCCGAGACCACGCCCATTCCGAACGCGACCGCGAAGATCTTCAGCCAGTAATTGAACAGGTTGATGTAGACCTCGCGCTTGGTGGCCAGCCACAGCGCTTCGAGCACGGCGAGATAGCTCGCAAGCCCGATCGAGAATGCGGGAAACACGATGTGGAACGACATCGTGAAAGCGAATTGCGCGCGGGCGAGTACGACCGCATCCCAGCCTTCGAACATCACGCACCGTCCGTCGTCAATTTCCGGCGCGATCACGTTCGGAATCGCGCATTCCCGGCGTTGAGCCTATCATGCCGGGAATGACGGCGGATTGTCCAATTAGCTGACAAATTGTCCAATCAGCTATTGGCGTTGAGCAGCCGGGCGACGGTGCGGTCGATCTCGTCGTACTGGCCCTCGCCGGCGTGCTGGAACACGATCTTGCCGTTCTGGTCGATGATGTACTGCGCCGGCCAGTACTGGTTACCGTAGGCGTTCCAGGTCTGCGAATTGTTGTCCTGCGCCACCGGATACAGGATGCCGTGCCGCTTCAGCGCCGCCTGCACGTTGGAGGCCGAATGCTCGAACGGGAATTCCGGCGTGTGGACCCCGATCACGACGAGGCCGCGATCCCGGTACTTTGAATAAAGTTGGGTGACGTGCGGCAGCGTGTTGACGCAGTTGACGCAGCCATAGGTCCAGAAATCCACCAGCACGACCTTGCCGCGCAGGTCGGCAAGCTTGAGCGGCTGCGAGTTGAACCAGTTGCTGATGCCGGCGAATTCGGGTGCGGTCTGGCTCTGCGCGGTGGTCATCGCGGTGGCCATCGGAACGGGCACGGCCGGCGCGTTGGACTCGGTGCAGAGGCCGGGGATGACGGCGCCGCCGAGGCCAAGGCCCGCCACAAGAGCGGATACAGCAATCAAGCGCAGGGACATCGATATCTCCTTTGAGCTCACAGGCCGATCTGGCCGTTGGGATAGAACTGGGTCAGCCACGCCACGATCAGCGTGTCGTATTGCAGGTAGGACAGCGCGGCGAAGGCGATGATCACGACGCCGAAGCCTTGCTGCAGGCGCGGCGCGATCCGCGCCATGCTGCGCACGCGGGTGCTGACGGCCTGCCCGCCATAGGCAATGGCAAGCATCGGGATCGCGGCGCCGATCGCATAGGTCACGAGCTGCAGGCTCGCCCACGCCGTGTCCTTCGAGGTCGCGACGATGGTCAGGATCGAGCCGAGCACGGGACCGGCGCACGGTGTCCACACCAGGCCGAGCGTGCTGCCGAGCACGAAGCCGCCGAACAGGCTCTGCGACGGCCCGGCCTGACTGAGGCTGCCGGCGGCGCCGGTCAGCCGGATCGACAGCCATTCGAACGGCGCCGGCCAGATCATCAACAGGCCGAAGCCCGCGAGCAGGATGGCCGCGCCGGTCCGCAGCAGGTTCGGATCGAAATCGAAGGCGCGCGTGATCGCACTCAGCAGCAATGCCACGGCAGAGAATGACATCACGAAGCCGAGCGCGATCATCGCGGGCCGCGCCTTGCCGGTCTGGCCTATCGATACCCCGAGCAGGATCGGCAGCATCGGCAGGGTGCAAGGGGCGGCGACGGTGGCGACACCGGCAAGCAGGGCAAGGGCAAGGCTGAGCATCGTCGTCCGTCCATCAGAAGTCCCGGCGCGCCAGAGGGCCGTGCCGGGTACGCCTGATGTTCTTCGCGATGACGGCGTGGCCGTTACGGAGAGTTGGCCGCGGATGACGTCACGTCTGTGTGAGACGAACTGCTTTCGGCCTCACGACCGCGCGCCAAAAACAGAGCGACCCGGCTGGGGGGCATCCCGGCCGGGTCGTTGGAGGTTACTTGGGAGGTTAGAACTAGGGAGGTATCGAAACCTGGGTCAGTGAATTGGGGTTGGGTTGCGTCGTTGGATATGGGTATAGAGATCGCGTTTTTCCGGGTGATGTCGTCGATTGTTTCAATTGTTTCGTCGCCGAACTTTTTTGGCTTCGTGGACAATCGCCCGGGCTGTTTGATCTCCTCCTAAATATCTGAATTTGCTTTACTTTATGCCGCGACGCTGTCCACGCCGGCACCCCGGAGGAGGTCGGCGAGCTGCTTGCGGGCATAGAACATGCGGGTCTTCACCGTGCTCTGCGGGATACCGATGATCTGGCCGGCCTCCTCGACCGACTTCTCATGGTAGTAGACCAGATTGATGATCTCGCGGTGGGCCGGCGACAGCTTGGCCACGCAGGCGCGCAGGATCTCGCTGGTGGTGGCGCGATCGAGCGAGGTTTCCGGCGTGTCGGCGCCGTCGGCGATCTCCAGCACGTCGTCCTGGTCGATGTCCTCATGCCTGCGCTGACGCAGCGCGGTGAGCGCCTTGAAGCGGGCGATCGACAGCAGCCAGGTCGAGACCTGCGAGCGGCCCTCGAACTGGGCCGCGGTGCGCCAGACGTCGAGGAACACCTGGCTGACCAGGTCCTCGGCCATCGTGGTGTCGCGCACCATGCGGAGTACAAAGCGGTAAACCCGGACGTTGTGACGGGCATAGAGCGTGTGCATCGAGGTGCGGTTATTCTTGGCGATATGCGCAAGCAGCGTTTCATCCGAGGTCGCGCGTGCAGCGTCGATGTGCTTCTTGGCTGCAGAGTTGATGGCGATGACGTTCGGCATGACGGGCTCCCAGTTCGCCGTTGGGCGGCGGTTCGTTGGGAGAATTGTTAGTTAGCGCCCGTTTCCGGATGTCTGCGCGAAAAGCGGAAAATGGTTTCGTGACCGGGAGAATTGTTTCGTCGCGGCCCCGGCGACGAAACATTCGGGACCAAAAAGCCAGTCATTTCAACATACGGAAAATTGGAACGGCCAGATGCGCCGCTGTCGGAACGAATCCGGCCTATGACTTCCGGCACTACCGGCGGCCTATTCGGCCGCCTGCAGCGCAGGCGCTGCCTTTTTCGGGGCAATCCAGAACGCATCGGGCCTCTCGAACAGGAAATTGGCCCGGGCCGCCAGCGCCAGCCGCCAGATCAGGAGCGAGCCTGCGACGCCGACCGCGGTGACGATCAGCGCGACCCAGCCGATGTCGTGGATGACATCGGACCGCAGCAGAAGGGTGCGTGACGCGGCCATCGGCAGGAAGAAGGCGAGGTAGATCACGATCGAGTGCTCGCCGCAGAAGCGCAGGAAGCCGAGCCAGTGTGCGTGCGCGAGCAGCGTGCCGGTCACGATGATCGCGCAGGCGCCGGCCAGGCCGAGCGCCAGCGAGACGACCGGCCATTCACTGATGTCGAGCGCAACCAGGCTGCCATTGACGAGCGCCCAGAGCCCAAGCCCGAGCAGCGCAAATGCAGGCCGCGCCCGCGCGCGGTCCGACAGCGCGAACACGTAAGCAGCGAGCACATAGCCGGTGAAGAAGTAGACGAAGCGGGCGCAGAACTCGTCGATCACGGTCCAGCCGGTCACGACATGCGCGCTCTCCAGCGCCGCGGCAACGAGCCAGATCGCGAGCGGGTGGACATTGCGCGTGAGCTTGGTGACGACGAAGAAGATCGGCAGCAGATAGATGAACCACAGCGTGCCGAACGGCTCGATGAAGGCCTCGAGATATTGCAGCCCGACCGCGGCCCAGCCGGCCTCAGCGGCCAGCGACGGTGCCTTGAAGCCGAACTGGATCGTCACCCACAGCACGTAGAAATAGGCGAAGTGCATCACCTTGCGGTCGAGATACGTGCGCCAGTCGCGATCGATCACGACCGACAGGAACAGCCCCGAGATCAGGAAGAAGTCCGGCATCCGGAACGGTTTCGCGAAGATCACGACATAGTGCATGAAGCCGGTTTGCTCGGCGGCCTTCTCGACCCCCAGCACCGAATGCATCATCACGACCATGACGATGCAGATGCCCTTGGCATAGTCGACCCAATCGACACGCGCGCCCGCGTTCCCGGCGGAACGATCTGTCGCAGCTTGTGTGCCGTTTGTGGTCATCCTTGTCCCATTCCGGCGTGATCGGGTCCATCATCGGCCCGATCTGTTGCTTTCTCCTTTATCCATACAAAGGATGTGCCGCCGAACCCGGCGCTATCCCCGGTTCCCTGTAACCGGCGAATGGTCTAAGAGGCCCGGAAATCCTAGAAGAAGCCGTGCTTCGTTAACCACAGGACGCAGGTCGGCCGAGGGCCGCTGCCGCGATGAGACTCCTTGCCGCACCATTTCGATAGCCCGCTGCCGATCGATGCCGTGCTGGATGAGCTCGACCGCACGCTCGATCGCCACAATGCCGCCGTGCTGGTCGCGCCGCCGGGCGCCGGCAAGACCACGCGCGTGCCGCTGGCGTTGCTCGATGCGCCGTGGGCCAGGGGCAAGAAGATCATCGTGCTGGAGCCGCGCCGCATCGCCGCGCGCGCCAGCGCCGAGCGGATGGCAAAGACGCTCGGCGAGCGTCCCGGGGAGACCGTCGGCTATCGGGTGCGCTTCGGCTCAAAGGTGTCGCGCGCGACGCGGATCGAGGTCGTCACCGAGGGCATTTTCTCGCGCCAGATCCTCGACGATCCCGAGCTCATCGGCGTCGCCGCCGTGCTGTTCGACGAATTCCACGAGCGCTCGCTCGATGCCGATCTCGGGCTGGCGCTGGCGCGCGATGCGCAAACCGGCCTGCGCGAGGACCTGCGCATCCTCGTGATGTCGGCAACGCTCGACGGCGCGCGCGTTGCAAGGCTGCTCGGCGACGCGCCTGTTGTCGAGAGCGAGGGGCGCGCCTTCCCGGTCGAGACACGTTATGTCGGCCGCAAGGTCGACGCGCCGCTGGAGCGGCAGATGGCGGAGACGATCGCGACCGCGCTGCGCGCCGATGCCGGCTCGGTGCTCGCGTTCCTGCCGGGCGCGGCCGAGATCCGCCGCACCCAGACCTTCCTCGCCGAGCGCGTGCATGACGCCTCGGTCGAGATCGTGCCGCTGTTCGGCGCGCTCGATGCCGCCGTGCAGGATCGCGCCATCGCGCCGGCGCCGAAGGGCACGCGCAAGGTGGTGCTGGCGACCTCGATCGCCGAGACCTCGCTGACCATCGAGGGCGTGCGCATCGTGGTCGACTCCGGCCTGGCGCGGGTGCCGCGCTACGAGCCGGATATCGCGCTGACCCGGCTCGAGACCGTGCGGGCCTCGCGCGCCGCGGTCGATCAGCGGCGCGGCCGCGCCGGCCGTACCGAGCCCGGCGTCTGCTACCGTCTGTGGGACGAGCCGCAGACCGCATCGCTCCCGGCCTACACCGCGCCGGAGATCCTCTCCGCCGACCTGTCCTCGCTGGTGCTCGACCTCGCGCAATGGGGCGTCAGCGATCCCGCAAGCCTTGCCTTCCTCGATCCGCCGCCCGGGCCGGCGCTGAAAGAAGCGAGATCGCTGCTCGACGAGCTCGGTGCGCTCGACGGCGACGGCCGCATCACCGAGGAGGGCAAGAGCCTGCGCGCGCTGGCGCTGCCGCCGCGGCTGGCGCGCATGATCGTGGACTCGGCGCGCTTCGGCGTGGGCGAGGAGGCGGCCGAGATTGCCGCCGTGCTGAGCGAGCGCGGGCTCGGCGGCGACAGCGTCGATCTCGATCACAGGCTCGACCAGTTCCGCCGCGACCGCTCGCAGCGCGCATCGAGCGCGCGGAGCATGGCCGCGCGCTGGGCTTCGCAGGTGAAGCCGGCGGTGAGCGAGCAGAAGGATCTCTCCACCGGCGTCATGCTGGCCTTCGCGTTTCCGGATCGCGTTGCCAAGAACCGCGGCAATGGCAGCTTCGTGCTGGCCAATGGCCGCGGCGCCGCCGTCGAGCAGACCGCGGCGCTGGCGCGGCTGCCCACTATCGCGGTTGCCGAACTGACGGGGACGGCCGCGAGCGGCCGCATCCTGCTGGCGGCGCCGATCACCCAGGACGAGATCGAGCAGCGCTTCGCCGACCAGATCGAAAACGTCGAAGAGGTGACGTTCGACCGCGGCGCGATGGCGCTGCGCGCGCGCCGCCGGCGTTCGCTGCACGCGATCACGCTGTCGGAAGCGCCGATGTCGCTCAAGCCATCGGCCGAGACTGCGCGCGTGTTCGCCGACGGCTTGATCGCTGTGGGTCTCGATCGGCTGCCGTGGTCGAAGCATTCGAAACAGTGGCGCGATCGAATCATGTTCCTGCGCAAGGCCGAGGACGAGAGCTGGCCCGATCTGTCAGACACTGCACTCGCCGCGCGGGCCGACGACTGGCTGGTGCCCGCCCTCTACGACAAGACCGCGCTGAAGGATCTCACTGCCGGCGACCTGTCTGACGCGCTGACGGCGCTGTTGCCGTGGGACCTGCGCGCGCGGCTCGATCGCGAGGCGCCGACGCATTTCGAGGCGCCGACGGGAACGCAGCTTGCGATCGACTACGAGGCCGAACAGGGCCCGACCATCGCGGTGCGGCTGCAGGAACTGTTCGGGCTCAACACCCATCCCTCGATCGCCAAGGGCGCGGTGCCGCTGGTGCTGGAACTGCTGTCGCCCGCGCAGCGACCGGTGCAGGTGACGCGCGATCTGCCCGGCTTCTGGCGCGGCAGCTACGCAGCCGTCCGTTCCGACCTGCGCGGCCGCTATCCGCGCCATCCCTGGCCGGAAGATCCCGCCAGCGCGATGCCGACCAGGCGCGTGAAACCGCGCGGCACTTGATCCCGGCGCAAACGCGCAGCGTGGTTGCGCCTGAAGGGTTGCATTTCCTTTATTCGTCGTCCCGGCGAAGGCCGGGACCCATACACCGCGGCCGGTGTTGTAGACGGGACTCGTCGTTCCAACATCGCGCAACAAGAGACATTTGTGGTTATGGGTCCCGGCCTTCGCCGGGACGACACCGAGTCTCCGTTTTCCGGATCATGCTGATCGGTTGCGCTGGCGAGCGCCGGCAAACGGTGGTTAGATTTGCGGGCTGGGATGGGATCACGGGCTCGCACTTTGGGGAGGCCGCCATGGACTTCAAGAATCTGGAGATCAAGAACGCATCGCCGTCGCTGTACAACGAAGATTTGGCGCCGGCCAGGGAACGCAACTGGGGCGCCTTCAGCATCTTCAACGTCTGGACCTCGGACGTGCATAGCCTGTGGGGCTATTATCTTGCCGCCAGCCTGTTCCTGCTCTGCGGCAGCTTCGTCAACTTCATCGTCGCGATCGGTGCCGGCTCGCTGGTGATCTTCGTGCTGATGAGCCTGATCGGCAATGCCGGCGTGAAGACCGGCGTGCCCTATCCGGTGCTCGCGCGGGCCTCGTTCGGGATCTGGGGCGCCAACATTCCGGCGCTGGTGCGCGCCATCGTCGCCTGCTTCTGGTACGGCGCGCAGACCGCGGCGGCCTCGGGCGCGATCGTCGCGCTGCTGACGCGTGTCGACAGCTTCAAGGCGTTCCACCAGTCCACCCATGTGCTCGGCCATTCCGGGCTCGAGGTGATCTGCTTCGTCGTGATCTGGGCGCTGCAGCTCTTGATCATCCAGCGCGGCATGGAGACGGTGCGCCGCTTCCAGGATTGGGCGGGGCCGGCGGTGTGGCTGATGATGCTGATCCTTGCGATCTATCTCTGCATCGCGGCCGGCGGCATCTCGCTCACCGCGCCGATCCCGCAGGATGTGCTGCTGGAGAAGACCAGGGATGCCGGCGTGCCCGGCGAGCCCGGTACGTTCCCGGCGCTGTGCGCCGTCGCCGCGACCTGGATCACCTATTTCGCCGCACTCTATCTCAACTTCTGCGACTTCTCGCGTTACGCGCCGGACGCCAAGGCGCTGCGCAAGGGCAATATCTGGGGCCTGCCGGTCAATCTGATCCTGTTCTCGCTGGTGGCCGGCGTCACCACGATCGCAGCGTTCAACGTCTATCACGAGGTGCTGCTGCATCCCGACCAGATCTCGGCGAAGTTCGACAGCTGGTTCCTGGCGCTGCTCGCCGCGGTCACCTTCGCGGTGGCAACGCTCGGCATCAACGTGGTCGCCAATTTCGTCTCGCCGGCGTTTGATTTCTCGAACGTGTTTCCGCGGCATATCGATTTCAAGAAGGGCGGCTACATCGCGGCGCTGATCGCGCTGGCGCTGTATCCGTTCGCGCCCTGGGAGGGCAGTGCCGCCTCGTTCGTCGGCCTGATCGGCGCGACCATGGGGCCGATCTTTGGGATCATGATGGTCGACTATTATTTGATCGCCAAAGGTCGCGTGAACGTGCCGGCGCTGTATGAGGAGGACGGCGAATATCGCTTCCAGAACGGCTGGAACGTCAGTGCGCTGATCGCGGCCGCGATCGGCGCCCTGTTCTCGTCGGTGCTGCCGAACTTCACCTCGATCCTGCCGGCCTGGTGGGCGGTCTATGGCTGGTTCTTCGGCGTCGGGATCGCCGGCGCGGTCTATTACGCGCTGCGCGTTGCGATGCCGAGCCCGGTCGCCAGAACCGCCTGAAGAGCCGGCCTGAAAAAGACCGCCTGAGAGGCGGCAAATCCCGTTCGGGCGAGGCGGCCGATGACATTCGGCCGCCTCAGCGCGGTCGCATTAACCCTTCGCTCATCCTTTTCGCCAAAATGGCGGCCTCGCGCTGCCGCCCTCGCTCGCGGCGGCGCGGCGGGCGTGGTGAAATTGCGTGTTCGGTTTTCCGAGTATGGTGTCATGCGTAACCTGATGATTTTCGCGGCCATCCTGATCGGGCTGGGCACCTTCATGGCCCAGATGGCCAGCAAGATGTCGCCCGCCGCAGCGACCACCGCAAAGCAGACCATGGCCCCCGCCGTCACGGTGGCGCAGGCCAGCGCCCGCACGCTCAGCATCGCGCCCGATCCGCGCGGTCACTTCGCGACCGACGGCCGCATCGACGGCCAGCGCATCAACTTCATGGTCGACACCGGCGCCTCCGTGGTGGCCCTGAACGAGACCTCGGCCGCGCGCTTCGGCCTGCGCCCGGTGCCGGGCGATTACACCTCGCGTGTCACCACTGCCAACGGCACCATCAGGGCAGCGCGGGCCCGCCTCGCGATGATCGAGATTGGCGGCCTCACCGTGCGCGATGTCGATGCGCTGGTGCTGCCGGACGAGGCGTTGTCCGAAAACCTGCTCGGCCTGTCCTTCCTGTCCAAGCTGAAGCGCTTCGAATACGCCAACGGCAAATTGTTGCTGGAGCAATAAATCCAGCCCTTTCGGGGTATCCGCGGGGACCCGATATCGCCGCGATTTCCGCCGTAATTGTCGGCCGCCAGCCCCGGTCCCACCTTTCGCCCGGCCTGCGCATTCGCTAAAGGCTGCGGCGATGTCTTTCTGCATGCGACCATAAGGCCGACCCATGTTTCCCAAGCCGAAATCCGCGCTGGTCCCGAACACCTATGCCTTCGAATCCGAGCCGATGGTGAAGCCGACCGGGTTTCGCGAATACGACGCGCGCTGGCTGTTCAACAAGGAGATCAACCTGATGGGCGTGCAGGCGCTGGGCATGGGGCTCGGCGCGCTGATCGCGGAGCTCGGCGTCAAACAGGAGATCGTCACCGGTCACGATTTCCGCGGCTATTCCGCCTCGATCAAATACGCGCTGATTTCGGGCCTGATGGCGGCCGGCTGCAAGGTGCACGACATCGGGCTTGCGGTGACGCCGATGGCCTATTTCGCGCAGTTCGATCTTGACGTGCCTTGCGTCGCGATGGTCACCGCTTCGCACAACGACAATGGCTGGACCGGCGTGAAGATGGGCGCCAATCGTCCGCTCACCTTCGGCCCCGACGAGATGACGCGGCTGAAGGAGATCGTGCTCAACGCCGCGTTCGACAACAAGGCCGGCGGCTCCTACCAGTTCCACGAGAATTATCCGGCGCGCTACATCGCCGACCTCACCAGCCGCCCGAAGCTGACGCGCAAGCTGAAGGTGGTGGCGGCCTGCGGCAACGGCACCGCGGGCGCGTTCGCGCCGCAGGTGCTGGAGGCGATCGGTTGCGAGGTGATCCCGCTCGACACCGAGCTCGATCACACCTTCCCGAAATACAATCCGAACCCGGAAGACATGGAGATGCTGCACGCGATCCGCGATGCGGTGCTGGCGCACAAGGCCGATGTCGGCCTCGGCTTCGATGGTGACGGCGACCGCTGCGGCGTGGTCGACAACACCGGCGAGGAGATCTTTGCCGACAAGGTCGGCGTCATGCTGGCGCGCGACATGTCGGCGATCAACGCCAACGCGCAGTTCGTCGTCGACGTGAAGTCGACCGGGCTGTTCGTGACCGATCCCGTGTTGCAGAAGCAGGGCGCGAAGACGGTCTACTGGAAGACCGGGCATTCCTACATGAAGCGCCGCACCAATGAGCTCGGCGCGCTCGCCGGCTTCGAGAAGTCCGGCCACTTCTTCTTCAACAAGCCGTTCGGCCGCGGCTATGACGACGGCCTGGTGTCGGCGATCGCGATCTGCGAGATGCTCGACCGCGCCCCCGGCAAGTCGATGGCCGACCTGAAGGACGCGCTGCCGAAGACCTGGTCGTCGCCGACCATGTCGCCGCATTGCGCCGACGAGGCGAAGTACGGCGTCGTCGACGCCGTCGTGAAGCACTTCGAGACGCTGCAGCAGAACGGCGCGCAGGTCGCCGGCCAGAACATCCGTGATCTCGTCACCGTCAACGGCGTCCGCGTCACGGTCGCGGACGGTAGCTGGGGCCTGGTGCGCGCGTCCTCGAACAAGCCGGAGCTCGTGGTCGTGGTGGAAAGCCCGGTCAGCGAACAGCGCATGCGCGACATGTTCGAGGCGATGGATTCCGTGCTGCGCACGCACCCCGAGGTCGGCGAATACAATCAGAAGATCTGAGCACGCAGCTCGGGGCAACTCAGG
>NZ_JACMYP010000067.1 GCF_020889705.1 Bradyrhizobium altum
CATAAGGCCACTGCCCAGGCCAATGGAGGTTATCTTCGCAAATTGAGCCAGTGGCTCTTTGCAAACAACAAGCCGGGAATTGCTGCTCGGCTTGACAACAAGTCGCTGGACAAAGATGCCGAGGCGTTCAGAAAAAGCGGAGGCGAGCGACAGGTCGTTACGGCACTAGCTCATCTCCGGGCCTCCCAGTCTGCGGGCGGGGTCGCACTGAGCGCACGCCACGCCAACCTGAATCCTTATCCGGAGGACGCGGACCTCATCGAAGAGTACAAAGCAGCAGAGTCCCAACCTACTGCCAGGAACTATGCACCCATTCTCACCGGCTTCAGTGACCACCTGCTTAAAAACAACAAGCAGAGCATTGCTGCTCGGCTTTCCGATCCATCGTTGGATGAAGATATCAAGCGCTATCAGGAGGAGCCCGGTAGCAACGCAAAGATCCGTGCCGCGCTGGCTCATCTGCGAAAGTCGCCGGCGGCCGCCCAAGCGATCGAATTCAGGCGCCATGTTCCCCCCGTTCCTGATCCCGAAGAAGCGGTCCTCATGGAGCCGGGGCGCGTCGGGGACGCCGCTGCGCAGGACAGCGCGTCGGAGGGAGCTGTCAGTTCGCCAGTGGTCCTTCCTGCGGTGGGTTACGATCAGGATCTGCTTTGGGCGCTGGCGGACGAAGCTGACCCCTCGTTGCCTCTCGAGCCAACCGCGCGCCATCACTGGTCACCGGACCCCGGAGAATCCTCTCATCCCTTGAACTGGCCCCACGCCCACCAGCAGGCCCCGGACGAGCTGATGGGTGCACTGCCAGGCGAGGAGGTCCTCATCAACGATGAGCATTACGAACCGGAGGCGAGACTAGCGAAGAGGCAGAGGACCTTAGACAATCCGCAAGGTGCCATTGAGCGGCAGCTGAGCGAGATCGAACGTTCAGGCGGCCGCGTGCTGATGCAGGCTCCCATCCAACAACTCGGTGCATCGCCATCGGAGGCGCAGCCCATGATTCAGGCGCGCGGGGACGAATACACTCGGGCGCCGCATCCAGTCACGACGGATGTCGGCGCTGTTGGTTCGCCAGTGGTCCTTCCTGCGGAAGGCTACAATCGGGATCTGCTTTGGGCGATGGTGGAAGACCGCCCACCGTGGTCCGGGCACGCCTCCCCTGAGCAAGCGCAGGAGGCAGAAAAAGTTGGACGGCAGGAACCTGCCGGGTCAGCTTCCACGTGGTCGCTGCAGGTGCCGTCCAACTTTGATTGGAGTAGCAGTCGGCCCGAGGAGATTCGGGGACTGCAGGATGATCAACCCGCTCCGTCGGTTTTCGTCCAAGAGCACGTCGCGTTCGACCCAGAGCAGATGTCTCCGGGGAAGCTTCGGCGAGTGCTCGATCATCTGGATGATCAATCTATGGCTTCTCCGGCCTCCGTCGATCCAGAGGAGCTTCTCCGACTGGAACAGGAGCTTCGCCGGGGCATTCAGGGAGGGCAGAATAATCAACCCGCTCCATCGTTTTCCGTCGGTCCGGATTTCGATCCAGAACAGTTCACTTTTGAACCGGGGGCGCTTCGGCGACTACTGGATGATGAACCGGCGCCCTTCGAAGTGGATCATGTAGCCCGCCATCGTGAAGACGCGGTACTGATCGAGCCGAGGCGCGTCGACAAGGCCGTTGCGCAGGACAGCGCGTGGCAGGAAGCCGGCAGTCGGCCCGAGGAGATTCGGGGACTGCAGGATGATCAACCCGCCCCGTCGGTTTTCGTTCAAGAGCACGTCGCGTTCGGCCCAGAGATGTCTCCGGGGGAGCTTCGGCGAGTGCTCGATCATCTGGATGATCAAGCCATCCCTGCGCCAGCCTCCGTCGATCCAGAGGGGCTTCTCCGACTGGAACAGGAGCTTCGCCAGGGCATTCAGGGAGGGCAGAATAATCAACCCGCTCCATCATTTTCCGTCGGTCCGGATTTCGATCCAGAACAGCTCACTTTTGAACCGGGGGAGCTTCGGCGACTACTGGATGATGAACCGGCGCAGTTGGGGGCATCTAGCTCAGGCCCGGCAGATCAGTAGGCTTACGAGCCGGGCCCGCTGCTGAATCTATCAATGTACCTCCCCTGGACTTCCAGCACGGCCCCCAATGGGCGTCGGAAGACTTCATGCAAGGGATAGCTCGCACAACCTGCTGCCGAGCGCGTCTCAGCCGGAGACAAAATCCCTGTCGGCGGCGTGAACTACACGGCCACATTGCAGGAGGATCAGATTTTTCTGCGCCCAACATGCGCGTTTCGGGTGAGAGCCGCCGCCATCCGGTCACTGTTCGCAAGGCGCAAAGCGGTCGGTCAAGCGTGACGTCTTCGATTGGGGAGCTTTTGTTGGACGTCGAAATTTTGCAGATCGCCCGATTCGTGTCAGGCTGTTGGTGGGTTTGATCGTCCACGCGAGACCGTATACATCATTGGCCATGAGGCCGGGGGCGAACGCGCTGTCCAAGGCGTAAGCCCAAAAGCGTTCGACGTGTTCTCGCACGTGATCAACCCCCGTCTGCCACGGGCGCGGCTTTGATCAGCCAGCGAGAACCAACCAATGGCATCACAACAAGAAGCAGACCAACTCTTGCGCGAATGGCAAGAGCAGCGCGAACACCGTGCTCCGCAGTGTCGCTTGGACACGAAGGGGAGAAAAGTTAATGATGGTGGAGCTACAATTCGTCCCGCTGAACTGGGGTTTGCGCTCTTCATCTAGCTGGTTGCGTTGCGCGAAGAGCTTCGGTGCGTGCCAAGCCGTTGCCGCGATATGTCGAGCGCAATCCTCGAAATGGACGGCTATCGTTTCGCGTCGACGGCGCGCGCACTCCGTTGCCGAACGATACGACGTCGCCGGAATTCCGCGCGGCTTATTCTCGGGCACTTGTCGATGCCACGGCTGCAGAAAGCGATGCGGATGACTGGTCAGAGCTAGAGCGTTTTCATGCTGCGCAACGGGTCGAGCGAGCAGGGGAGTTGCATCATGAGTGAACCGGTAACGATCGAACGCCTCGAACGCGCGCTCGCGATTGCTGCGTACGTCGTCGTGCAGCATGGTCCGCAGTACGCACCCCTCTACAACCGCTTGGACGAGGAGCTGGCGGCCATGCGCGAGAGGGAGAATACCGTAGGGCGCGCCAAGCGCCTGCTCGAAACCTACGGCGGCCCGAGCCTCGCGCTCGCAGCAGGATGAGTTGGACATCAGGTGTTCAAAGCACCGCGGCCCAACCGTGCCGGTTCCATAGCAGGTGAGTAGATGAGGTCCCAGATCATCTCCGGGGCCTCGTGCTTTTACTGGACCTTGTCCGTCAGCTTTTTCATGGCCACAAGCATATCGGACGCGAGCGCTCCCACAGTTTTGGAGTCTATGTCACCGGTCGGTGAAGCCAAGATTGTAGAGCCCGGTTCGGTCGGCTCCGCTATATTTCACGTTGCATACAGCAGGCAGGATCCGAGTCGGCGTCACGATGTGCCCGAAAGCGTCATCTGCGGAGGCTTCGCAACAGGAAATCAAGAGAGCAAAGAGAAGCGCGAAATATCTGGCCATGATGCATTTCCTCTGTGTTCGTGCAGCCCTGACGATGACGAGGCTGGCGCCGATCAGCTCAACCACTCCTAGTTGTGCGCGGAGTCAAGCTCGCGAAAGATGGCCTGGCCGCTCTGGCGCCGCGTGCTGCTGAATCCGATTAATGATTCTGTTGTCTAGTCGCGCGTGCCCAGCCGGCGGCCCTAGCATCCCGCCGCTGACCTGCGGAGAGCTCGTCGATCCTTTCGAGCCGCGAGGCTTCTTTACGGTGCGCTAACCACGCTCGAAACATAGCTGGAGCGACAACCCACGGTTAAACCGGGTGCAACCGGTTGTATCAGACTATCCGCTCCCGTGTGAGGACGGGGGTTCTGTCGTGGCTAAGTCGAATAGGACTGCGGGCAATCGCCTGTATTTTGGTGACAATCTAGACTGGTTGCAGCGGATCGAGTCAAACACCGTTGACTTGGTGTATCTGGATCCGCCCTTTAACTCCAACGCCACGTACAACATTCTATTTCGCTCCCCGGTGGCTGAGGATGCATCATCACAAATCGCCGCCTTCGATGATACGTGGACTTGGGAGAATGGCGCTGAACGAGCTCTCGATCACACTCGGACGCTGAGCCTCGATGCATTCATGCTTCTGGACGCTCTTCGCCGGACCTTTCTGCAGGAAGGCGACGTAATGGCATATCTCGCTATGATGGCTCCGAGGTTGCTTGAAATGCGTCGGGTCATGAAGCCGACCGCAACGCTCTATTTGCACTGTGATCCGAGCAACAGCCACTACCTAAAAATGCTCCTTGACTGCGTGTTCGGGGGGCAGGGTTACATCAACGAAATTAGTTGGAAGAGGACGACAGCCAAATCAGATTATGCGCAGGGAGCGACGCATTATCCCCGCGTGCGCGACGTGCTCTTAGTTTATCGGAAGGACACGACCGCAGCAGCGACCTTTACTCAGCAGTTCGCGGCATACGATGAAGCATACATTGCGAAGAAGTACGGTCTTAAAGACCCTGATGGCCGGGCCTATCAGCTCGATAACATCACTGGACCGGGTGGCGCCGCCAAGGGCAATCCCTCATACGAGGTGATGGGAGTGACGCGGTATTGGCGCTACTCGCGTGAGAAAATGAGCGATCTGATATCCAAAGGTCTGATAGTTCAACCTAGGCCCGGCGCCGTCCCGAGATTTAAGCGATACCTGGACACGATGCCGGGAGTCACGGTGAGTGACGATTGGGGCGATATCAGCGCCATAAATTCGCAGGCTAAAGAGCGCCTTCACTACCCCACACAAAAGCCACTGCAGCTTCTCGAAAGAATACTAGCCACATCAAGCAAAAAGGGTGACTTGATCCTAGACCCGTTTTGCGGGTGCGGTACCGCGATTCACGCAGCGGAAAAGATGGGCCGCGGGTGGATCGGGATTGATGTTACGTACCTTGCCATTCAGGTCATACAAGACCGTTTCAAGACGTGGCTGCCACATGCGGAGTACGAAGTTGACGGCATACCTCGCGACGAACTGTCTGGTAGGAAATTGGCGGCGCTCGATCCCTACCAGTTCCAGCTTTGGGCGGTGGGCAGAGTTGGTGGACAACCGCGCGGGAAGGGCGCTGATCGCGGCATTGATGGTGAAATCATCTTTATGCGAGGCGCTAAGGATTACGGCAGAGCGATCGTCTCAGTTAAGGCCGGAAAAAATGTCAATCCGGATATGGTCAGGGCATTAAAGGGGACAGTTGAGCGCGAAGGCGCGCACATGGGCGTCTTTGTTTGTCTCGATCAGCCATCGAAAGAGATGCGAACCGAAGCTGCGACAGGTCGCAACATAGAACTGCCGGGTGGCATACGGCCTCGCATTCAAATCGTTACGCTCGCCGACCTTCTTACGGGACCGAATTTGGGGATCATAACCAATTTGAACACGGTGCAAGTTGCAGTCGCCGCGAGAGCGGAAGATCGCAAGAAGCCCAAGCGCGGTCCCACCCCGGCGGAGGTCAGGGAGTCGCCCCGCTTCAAGTATCCAATTCGGGGAGGGAAATCGAAAGTCCAAGAAACTCTCCCGATGGACGAGCCTCTTTTGATAGCTCCGCAACCGCGATCCAAAGTCAAACGCCGGCGCAGATCGGCTTAGCTCTGGCGCCGGAAGGCGGGGCGCTCTGATGTGTCGTCTCAATAGCGGCGCGCCCCATCGTTGCCAGGAGCGTCGGCCAGATCGCTGCTACGAAATTCGTCTTTCGGTATGCATTCAGGAAGTACAGCGGCTGAGTCGAGTTTAGGGGCTTTGCATAAAGGTCCAGCAAGACGTGCTCGGGCAGTTCGGATAGTATCGCGGTAAGTCCCTCCGAGTTCTCGTAGGAACGGTAGCCAACGGTGTCGAAGAGACCATCCTTCTGGATGTCTTCAGCTGCGCCTTTGAATGATACATTGACGACCGGTGCGATCGATTTGCGCTTACCGATGCTGTAGCCGATCTTGTAGTAGACGTTCAGATTTGGACGGGTGACGTCGCGGATCAAAACATCTGCGGTCTCGATACCGGCTCTGACTTCATTCGGAATCACGGACCCGAAAATTTCGAGTTGGGGCCAAGCAGTGATCCGAGCCTTCGGTGAATTCTCAACCGCCTTCACAGCGCGGGCGATGTCAGACGCCAAATCAGGTGGAGCGGCCGGGTAGGCCGCATATCCAACCCTGAACTTTGCCATGCTGCTCCCCTGTGGCGGAGGGGGTGTCCTTCGTACTACCCATTACCAACGTTTTTGTGCGTCCCTCTTTGTTTAAAGAAGTGCCCATTTCATAGGGGTTTTTCGTTACGCTCGTCTTTCGCTATTTGCTGTCCTCCTCTACAATCCCGCGCAATTGCTAGGGCACGAAGTAGGGCAGGGAGCAAAACGATGGCTCGGAAAATCAACAGGCTCAACGCGAGATCGGTGGCAACGATCAAGGAATTCGGTCGCCATGCTGACGGCGGCGGCCTCTATCTTTCGATCTCGCCGAATGGCGGCCGGCGTTGGACGTTCTTGTACCGCTGGCACGGCAAGCCTACGGAGCTGGGGTTCGGCTCCGCACGCGACGTAACGCTCGCCCGCGCGCGGGAGCTTGCCGGCGAGGCGCGTGCGCACATTGCGGAGGGCGTCAATCCAAAGGGTGCCAGAAAGCCGGCAGGAGGATCCACATTCGGTGAATGTGCTGACCGGTTAATCGAGGTCATGCGGCCGTCTTGGCGCAACGAGAAGCACGCTGCGCAGTGGACAATGACCCTCCGAGACTATGCCGCTCCCCTTCGGCGCCTACCTGTCGGGGAGGTGACCGTCGATAACGTGCTCGAAGTCCTGAAGCCAATCTGGCAGAGCAAGCCGGAGACCGCCTCGCGCCTTCGCGGCCGGATCGAAAAGGTCTTGGATGCCGCCAAGGCCCAAGGGTTGCGGGCTGGCGAAAATCCGGCGCGCTGGCGCGGACATCTGGACCATCTTTTGCCAAAGCAGTCCAAGCTGACACGCGGCCATCACGCGGCGATGGCCTATGCGGATGTACCCGCATTCATGAACGACTTGAAGTCTCGCGAAGCCGTCGCGGCAAGCGCTCTCGAATTTGCGATCCTCACCGCAGCTCGCACAGGGGAGGTGCTGGGCGCATGCTGGGAAGAAATCGATATCGATCGCGGCGTGTGGACCGTACCGCCGCAGCGGATGAAGGGCGGCATAGAGCATCGGGTACCACTGCCGAAGCGCGCAGTAGCGATCTTGAAGACGCTGCACGAAGTCCGACTCTGCGAATACGTCTTCCCCGGTCAGAAAGCGAAAAAGCCACTGTCCGGGTTGGCTATGGAGATGATGCTTCGCCGCATGAAGATCAAAGACGCGACGCCGCACGGCTTTCGCAGCTCGTTCAGAGATTGGGCCTCCGAATGCACGAACTTCAGCAGAGAGGTTTGTGAGGCTGCGCTCGCCCACGTGATCGAAAGCAAGGTCGAAGCCGCGTATCGGCGCGGCGATCTATTCGAGAAGCGGCGCAAGTTGATGGAAGCTTGGGCGATGTTCGGCTCGACGCCGAAGCGTTGACACGGCTCGCAGATTTCGTTGCTGAAAACGATGATCTCGATAAAGCCCGCGATTTGTTTTGCGGCGACTGATTTTGCATTGTTGCATTGCTTGGTTCGGTCACGGACCTAGGCCGGCGCGTGGCGGTGGGCGGACGCTTCGTCCGCCTGATCGGAACCTTAAGGTCGTAGAATCAATCAACAATTCTTCCCGATGGGTGCACGTGCCCCAACGCAGGCCCTAGCATCGCAATGGCCGCCTAGGGCGGTGATCGGTTGGATAGCGGTAATCCTACTCAGCCTCGGCACTTTGTTCGATGCCGGAGTGAGCGGCCGGAGCCGTAAGCGCGGCTTGCAGTTCTGTGAACACGACGTGCATCAGAATATCTGCGAACACCGGTCCGCCGTAATCTCGTCCCATCGCGACAAAGGCCGCAGCCAAGCGCTTCTCGGGGTTTCCACAGACGCGCGGCTTCCAGTCGGCCGCCGCGATTGCTGGTCCGACGTCGCCGAACCCGTGAAGCGGCCGGTCGTCGCACCCGGCTGTCTGGCGCTTCCTCGAAGGGGCCGTCATCGAGCCATCCCGCGCGACGGCTCACAGGGCGGCACACCATCGTCGGTGAGTAGCCACGCGTCATAGGCGGCCATTGCTAGATCTTGTTGCGCCTGCGTCGCCGGCAGGCCGCCAATCAGCAGCAGCGGCTCTTTCAGCTCCCGCGCACCCGCGCGAGCCCGATCGGCAAAATCATCGAGGGTCTCGTCTGGCAATCTCAGCCACTCGTGAGCGCCGGCTGCGGCGAAGAGCGGTTCGCCCGGAGGCAGCCCGCCGTGAAAGATCACGACGCGGAGCGGCCCACCGGGCGGCAACGAGCCTGAGGGGCTCTCCGCATTCATGCGGCGCTCCAATGCCTCAAGACGGCGGATAAGTTCGCTAGTCATTTAAATCGACCCTCCAGTGCATGGAGTCTGGTTTCCAACTCCTGCGTTTCGATCGCGCGCCGCTGCATTTCGACTACGCCGGCAACCTCTACGGCCTCAGCCGGCGAGAGCTGACCCGCCGCCATCGCCTTTGTGACGGTCGCCAGCGCGCTAACGACATCGGCCGGCGTTTCCAGCTTCGGTAACGGAAACCGCACGGCGCCGCCCCGGCTCGGCGGCATGATACGGTCCAAGATCAATCGGGCCGCCTGCATATCTCCGCGCTTCGCTTTTGAAACGACCTTGCCGATCACGGACTCGATGTCCTGGCTGAGCAACGCCTCAGCCATAACCGTCGTCTTGTTCCGTGCACCTTTCGGGCGGCCTGCATTGCCGGGGGCGAACGGACGCCCCCGCGTTCTTTTCGCGTTTTTACGCAAGGCCATTCCGCTTTGGTGTTACGCGGGGCCGGGCGCGCCGTGCGCGAAGATCGCGCCGCCACCGGACCTGCCATACCGATCGTCGCCGCCGAAGGAGCGCACGCGCATCGGTCTTCGAGCCATTTGGGCGTAAATGGTGCCGTTGCCGACGAAGCGGCGCATGATATGGCCGGTGGGCATATTCTCGGTGATCATGCGATGTTCGAACGGCTTCAGATCGGGCGGGTTGAGACCGGCCTGCAGCGCGTCCGCGCGGATCGCACCAAATGCATTTTCCAGAACTTGGTGATCGTTCGCCAGAGAGCGGAGGTCGACGGACTTCCATTTCGGAGAGTACCGTTGCAGCTGTCTGTGCAGCCTGATGGCATAGTCGACATGGTGCTCGCCAGCCATGGGCGGCTCCGCGGGACTGCCGAGGGTCCTACACACGGCATCGCAACGCGCTTGCGTTTCTGCGAGCTTGTCCACGTCCGTCTTGCGATACATGCGGTCGTGAATTTGCCCTACGCGCGCCGCCAACGCCGAGAATGCGGCAGCATCAATGCTGTCGGCCGCGACCCTTTCAGCCATCACACGATCATCGCCTCCGTCCATCCGGCCGCCCACGTCTCGCGACTGGAGCAGAGTATCGCAGCGTTCTTCGATCGCCGAGATTCGCGCGTCGACTTTTTCGCTGTGATCGGAGAATGCAGTTCCGAGCGCATTGAGCGCGGCCAGCAATTTTTCGAAATCGAGTTCGCTCTTTTCGTCTGACATTTTCAGTCTCTCTGGAGGTTGAAGTGTTGTTGATGACGGCTGATCGGTCCCTGCTGATTTGAATCTATCGCATGCTGCGATCTCGCGCGACTTCTACTTCGCTTGTTACCCTGTGCAGCGGCATCGTTGCGCGCGCTTCGAGATCGTGCGATCATGTTTTCGGTCTTCCAAGATCGTTGCTGATCGTGACCGCAGTCCTCTCTGTTGGATCGCCCGCCGTCCCAAACCGGCGGGCGATCTTTTGAGTCGAGAGATCGGCGCCGGATGTACGCGCCGTCGATCGCATGGCCCGCTGCGTTGCCTAACCAACACCGCAGCGGGCCACTGTCCCAACTGCGAGGCGGAAATGCTGTCCGCCACACAAGGCGCGTACCCACAGTGTTTTTACGTTGATCGTCGCTTCGCGCTCGACACTGTCCTAACAGCTGCCCCAGCATCCGTGAGCGCGATTGCTATTGCCGGCAAGGAGGGCGACCCATTGCTCTTGCACGACGTGAACGCTGGCCGAAGACAAGACGGCCAGAGTTTTCAACAGAAAGTGATAGCGCATCAGAATCTCACGATGTGACGCTAAGCTTTTGATTTTTCAGCAACGGGATTCGTACAACCAAGCACGAGTCTGTACGTGTAAAATTCAGATTGACGCGTGGACACCGTTGTCGACTGATCACGGTTGAAATTTCCCCGTGACCAACGGGGTACGCGCGACTTCCGCTCCCGACTTTCCATTGGGGTCTCGGTTTCGCGAAAAAGTAGCGAACCACGGCGCGTGTGGCTTGGTCGGCCGAGCGCCCCAATGGAGACTTACTAGCCATGCCGCGCGGCGTTCAACCGTCCACGAAAAAGCCAGTCACATCGCGGCGGCACGCGCGCAAGCGCGGCGAAGAGAGGCCCTTTGTATCGCGACAGCTCGCTCCGCTAGCGCCGGAGCAGGTAGAGCCGCTAGCGTACACGATCGACGAAGCTTGTTTGATTGCGAGGGTGGGGCGCAACTCGCTTTACAAGGCAGTCGATTCAGGCGCTCTGCGCGCGCGCAAACTCGGCAAAAAGACCCTGATACTGCGGGAAGATCTTCTGCGCTGGCTGGGGGAATTGCCGCGCTACGAGCCCAAGCGCCGCTTAGTCGCAGCCGAGTGAAATCGTGACCGACAGCAATCTTGTCGCGCAGCTCAACGGGGATTGGCGCGTGACTCTTCTCCACGATAGCGGCGCATGGAAGTGTGCGGCGTGGTCGATCGAGCAACGAAACGGAGGAGCATGGCGGGGCCTGCATGCTATCCGCAGTCGCGCAATGTTGTTCGATCTCGTCCGATCCCGCTGCGGCAACGTCGATCCGGCCGCCGCGTCGATCCTGACCGGCCTGCCGCATTACTCGTACCGCCGTGGTGAGCCCCGGCCGCCTCTAGGCAAGCGGAAAAAACCCATCGCCCCGCCGATGGTCGAGCGCAAGCCGGCCACGTCTGTGATCTCTGAGGCGGCACAGCAATTCTTGAATTGGAGACAAAGCCAGCCGCGCCGATAGCGGCGGAAATAGAAGAAGCCCGCACAGCCTGTGAACTGTGCGGGCTAGAACTGAAACGAACCATGACTAGGGGCATCGCGTCAGCGGCGAGCAATATGATTCAGCATCAGCTAGAAATCAAGTCTCGCGCCGACGATGTCCGTCAACAAAAACGGAGTCGTCGAAAATGACTATGCACGTCGAAAACGTCACCAGCATCAGCAGCGAAATCCAGAGCGTTTTGAATCGCTCGACTCCGGCGCTCGCGCGCTGATCGAACCACCGCGTTTGGTCGGCCGTGGCTCCGCGATTGTGGGTCTGCTCGGTGGCTCCCGCTGCAATCAACGAACCACGGCCGGCCGTCGCGAGAATAGCGACGAGTCGAGATCGGCCATGATCTCGTCGCCGGCATCACGCCGCTGATGAATGACCGCAAGGCGCCGCACCTCAAAGCGGCAGCGCCGCCGGTGCGCTACACGATCTGCGATCGATCGGAAAAGCAACAATTCGCGGGTTCAGGTGAGCCCATTCCTTCCCGCGGCCTATCAGGAGTCCCGGCAACACCGGGAAGCGGTTGTTAGGCAGATCGACATCGTCAGCGGGATGACAACCTGAACCGATCGATCTGCGAGGCGAGCCGAAAAAATCGTCTCAACCACGGAGGCGCTCTCGAAGAGAGCCCAAATTTCGCGGGCGGACATGGCGGGGACAACGCCGTGCGGGCTCCCAGAGAGTCCGAAGGGAAGTTAGTACGCGGGGCCTTTGCTTTGGGTCCTCTCCCTCGTCAGGAGCTACAGTCCGTGGCCTTCGGCCTCAGACTGTAGGCGGAAAGGGTGCAGTAGTGCTCGCGGTCTATGGTTTTTTCCTCAGAGAGTATGCGCGGCGAGGCCGAAGGCCGAGTGGGGAAGACGAGGTGGCATACAGCCGCTTTGTCGGATCTCTTCTCCGCCCCGTCGGGGGCCCACCGTTCTGAAAGCAATATGCAATCTCATTTGATGGGTGACAGCGCCCTAACAGCTGCCCTAGCGCGGGGTACCCGAAAGCCGGCTCAGGCTGCTCCCGAAATGGGTTTCTCCCAGCGCCAACGGAGCGGCGCACCGGGGACCGCTCGGACGTATAGGGGAAAGCTTTTGGTGCCCTCCTGAGCCCCGTACAGAATGGCTCGATTTGGGGTTGGCCCCCGCTATTTTCCTTAATCGGTCGGTGCTACCGTTGGTTGGCCCACTGAGGATGGTTGATGTCATTTGATTGGATTTGCGAAAGTCTGCGACTAACGGTCTTCTCAACCGGGGCCGCCAGCATTACCGGCGAAGATTGGAAGCAGCTCACAGGTCAGGACGAGGCAGGGCAAGAACAAAAAGGGGGCGGTCGCCACATTTTCGTGTCGAACCTGATGGGCGGTCAGCTTTCCCTTGGAGCATACGGAAATCGCTGTGACTGTGTCCTGGCCCCGGGCGTGCAGGAGCCGTCAGCGGTCCCTTCAGTGGGAGCCTGGCCGGGCACTATGTATTCCTTTTTGGAGAAGACGATCCCACTCCTCGAGGCGATGTCGTTCCCGGTCGCCAGAGTGGGGTTCGCCCCGATGTTATTGCTTCCATTCCCAGAACGGCTCGACGCCTACAAGGCTTTGACGTCGCTGGTGAAGTCGATCAAGCATCCAGCTGAAAAATTGCAGGACCTCAACTTTCGTATTAATTGGCCCGTCGCCAGCAAGACCGATAGCACGCTGAGATTGAATCGGATATCTAATTGGTCGGTGGTCCAAATTCAACTGCAGGTTTTCACCCCAGATGCAGTTAATCCTACGGCATTTGCCGACACTATCACGCATGCGCTGCGGCTTGAGCTGGATCATAATACTGATGTCAAGCATGTCACCGCATTTGACGCGGCGTTATTGGCTCCCATATATAAGGAGCTGGCCGACCTTGCGTTGGAAAATGCCATATTAGGCGAAGTTCTGTGACCCGCGCACGCAGTTTCCGAACCAACGACACCACCCCACCTCCGGGCGCAATTTTGCGTGCCGGCGAATCGATGACTGTCGTCGCC
The DNA here is from genome assembly GCF_020889705.1 of Bradyrhizobium altum. GTDB lineage: Bacteria > Pseudomonadota > Alphaproteobacteria > Rhizobiales > Xanthobacteraceae > Bradyrhizobium > Bradyrhizobium altum. The sequence goes on from NZ_JACMYP010000067.1 coordinate 13,253, forward strand.
GCAGGAGCGAATGGGCCCAACTGGACGAAACCCGACGCCTATCTCCCGAACAGCAACCTGACGACGATTGCCGCGTTTGGCTACGGCACGTTCAACACACCTAAAAATTGTGTCGTCCAATATACCCCGATCGACGTCGATCACTTCTTGCCAGTCCACGGTTTGACCAGTGACAATTTGCTCCTTGGGCAAGCCTGTCTATTCCAAGGCCCTGATAATGATCAGGTGCTGTTGTGGCATGGCGAAATGAATAAGGCGGCGAGCGGGCACTTCTTTTCAATCATTTGCAACAGCGTGATCGTTTCTGAAATTCCAAAGCCTGCGATGTTGTTTTACGGCGGTCCGGCTCAGGCCAATACGCCGCTGCAAGGATATGAAGAATTTCATTCAGCAAATTGGGACGGTCAGGAGGCGGAAGCGATTACGCCTCAGACACTCGCATATGCGCGGAAGTTGATGAAGATCCTGCCGACTACGCTTGGGAAGCCAGACGCGGCCCCGGCTGGTGACGGATCGATTGCGCTGGAATGGGTTCCAGAAGATTTGAACCATAAGCTTGACCGCCTTTTCCTCGACATCGGTCCAGGTGAGCAATGGCGCGCCTATTGGTCGCTCCGGAACGGAGAGTTCGACCGTGTTACGCACGAGGGCTTTTCCGATCGCACGGAAGAGACTCTCCAGAAGATTTTTCAGCAGTTGAGCTCTTAGTGAATGGCGCTCGCGGACGGGGACCCGGCGCCGGAGGGCGATATCTGGTATCGCATCCTCACAAGTAAAGACCACATCACGAAAGGACGTATCCAGCACGCTGCCTTTCAAGGCAAGTTCTTGAATCCGCCTCCGGCTGAAAAGAACCGTCCTTGGAATGCTGAGACGTCAGGCCGTTTGCGTTCCCTTGCTGGGTCGATTGAAGACGTCGGTGCAAACTGCATCGAATACTGCAAAAGGATCAACAGAACATTCTACGGCCTGATGTTTCCGAAAGAGCAGCTCACTGGACAGACAATCGAAAACCTCGTGCTCGGCATCCATTACACCCCGATAGACGGCGGTGATCAGGCGCATTCGGATTTGACGTTCACTGGTAATGTGCCTGCCGAGAAAACTGCCGAACGAGATCGATTCATTTTGGAGTTGAGCAAGAAGTTCAACGCGATCCATCCAGATCAGATCAACCTCTTGCCTGAAGCCAATCTCGAAAACGAGCCAGAAAAAACCGCCTTAGAGCGGGGCAAAGCTGCGCTGTTGACGCTCTTCCACAAAATCCGACCAACCTGAGGCAAGCGCGGTCTTTCTATGCTGCTCGTTCGCTGGCCGTCTCGCAGAGGCTCTCGCATCTGCTAGGGCATCTGCTAGGGCAGAGTTATCCGATTGCCGTAATCTTAAATGGATTCAATAAGATACATAATGAGGGTGGCGGAAGGGGTGGGATTCGAACCCACGATACTCTTGCGCGTTGAATGGCTTCGCGTCCCGTCGAGCTCGGCCCCGGGGACAAGTGTCCACTCCAACATCAACTCTCACTTTCCGCGCTGCGATTCAGTTCACGATTAACGCGATCCTTGACTCGACGGACCGCAAGAAGCTGCAATCTCGTTTGGGTCTTGCCGCTGATCGTCTTGCCATCGATCTTGAAACTGTAGCGCCATTGGCCTGGCAACGCTTCTTGAATGCTGAATTGCACGCCTCTGTGTTGCATAAAATCTTCCAGCCCCATCACGCCCGTTGCCAATGTCCGGCGCCGCGTCGATCGAGTGCAGATTTGATCTATGACTCTTCAATCATGAGAGCGTTGAGCTGACACCGAAAGAGGCCGCCGATCCTATAGGACCGGCGGCGAAGTCAAGGGAGGAAACGCCCGTTAGGGCAGCGGCAGCGAGACTACCGCAAGGCACCGCCAAATCTCTTGGCGGATCTCGAATTAGCATTTTTCGTGACGAGGCTAGAGGATGATCCGCCTACTCATCGAATGGAGATGATGCGAACAGGGCTACGCAGTACTGGCTTCAAGTAGTTCAATTGAGCCTGCACTAAAAGTAAAAGTTGCGTACGCCGCGTACAAATTGAGCTCTTTCGCGCTCTCTCGTTACACCTTCAACAGGTCAGCGCCGTTCGTGCGACATTGTACCGAGCCAGCTTCTCAAGTGGGCAGCTTGCCATCCGTTCGCGAGCCAGGCAGCGCGGGTGCGCGAGAAATCGCCGAGCTCAGGCTCGGAAACTGTCCGCCAATCGCAAGAAATTCATGAGCAACACGTGACCTTGTTGAGTAAGTACCGACTCCGGGTGGAACTGTAGGCCATAAGTTGGTTGATGCCGATGTGCCAAAGCCATGATCTCACCTTCATTCGAACGGGCTGTCACCACGAGATACTGCGCGTCCGTCTCATCGAGTTCGACTGCCAGAGAATGATAGCGTCCAACGGAAAGCGGAGACGGGAGTTGTTCGAACAACCCTCGGCCGTCATGCGTTATGCGTGAGGCTCGGCCGTGCATGGGGCAACGTGCCCGCGCCACGCGACCGCCGAAAACGCTCCCAATACATTGGTGCCCAAGACAGATGCCAAGAATTGGAACGCGACCCGAAAGTTCGCGGACGACGGCAGTGGATATGCCGGCCTCCATTGGCGTGCAGGGGCCGGGAGAGATCACGATTGCACGCGTCTGGAGCGCAGTGAGGTCGGTGAAGCTGATCGCGTCATTCCGGACGACTTGCGTCTCTTCACCGAGCTCGCGGAAATAGCGCGCAATATTGAACACGAAGGAGTCGTAATTGTCGATGATCAAAATCAAAATACACCAGATAGATCGACACCAAAGGCGTCGAAGAGCCGCTGTGCCTTGGCAAGCGTCTCCTCATACTCGGCTTCAGGATCCGACATCGCCGTTATTCCACCCCCTGCATGAAAGACGGCCAGGTCGTCGTCGATCACCACGGTGCGGATCGCAATGTTTGTGTCCATCTGTCCATTGAATCCAATGAAGCCGATTGCCCCGCAATAGACCTCTCGCGCCACTCCCTCGATGTCCGCAACGATCTCCATTGCTCGCACCTTTGGAACGCCGGTAACGGAGCCGCCCGGAAAGCAGGCGCGAAGCAGACTGACGGCGTCTTGGTCCGCAGCAAGCGCGCCCCTGACAACCGAGACGAGATGATGCACTGACGCATAGGATTCCAGGTTGCACAGTGCGGTAACCTCGACCGAATTGTCGGTACAAACGCGTGACAGATCGTTGCGCAGCAGGTCGACGATCATGATGTTTTCGGCACGATCCTTCTCGGACGCCAGAAGGAGTTCGGCGCGGCGTCCATCATCCGCGGAATCGGCGCAACGCGCGATCGTGCCTTTGATCGGGCGCGTTTCGACCCGCCGCCCGTCAAGTTTCAGAAATCGCTCGGGCGAGCTCGATGCGATAGTCAGCCTCTCGTAGCGCAAGAGAGCCGCGAATGGTGCCGGGTTCAATGACCGGAGCTGGCAATAAAAGGTGAGCGGATCGAACAGGGGCGAAACCCTGGCACTGAAGCGTTGCGCGATGTTCGCCTGGAATATATCTCCCTCCAAGATCAAACCGACGACGCGCTGGACCGCTGCGATGAAGCGTTCACGGCTATAGTTCGAATGCCATGTGCCCGCCGTGCCGGGGATTATGATCCGCGGCGATCTTGGCCTGGCAAGCAGTGCTGCAAACTCGTCGGCGCGACGACGCGCGCGCTCGGCTCGTCGAGTGAGGTCCCGCTCCGGCCATCCGGTCGAGACGATCCAGCACCTGTGGTCCCGGTGATCGAAGCTGACCACCACATCGTAAAAATGCAGGATTGATTGGGGCAACCGGAGACCGGGAATTGAGGGCGCCGGCAGCCGCTCGAGCGTTCGGTTCAGATCGTAAGCAAGGAAGCCGGCTGCGCCGCCCTGGAACGGGGGAAGATCGGGGCGATGCGCTTCTTTGTATCTGGCAAGAAGGTCGCGGAGGACTTTCCATGGATCGCCTATAAGTGCCTCTCCATTCCAACTTGCTTGTCCATTGGCAACCAAATAGGTGCTGAACGGCTCGCAGGCCAGATATGAGTAACGCCCAAGCAGCTCATGGCGTGTCGCGCTATCGAGAAAGGTAAGGTGTGGCCGCTTCGCAAGGCATCGCAGCGCGTTGACAGGATCAATCCACGGCAACTCGCGGACATTCATGGGCTAAGCTATCGGTTGCCGACGACCAGCAGGTTGCGAGGCCCGCTCCGATCGTGATGCCGTCTTGGAACAAACGCTCCTTCCGTCCGATGCGTACAAGACCGTGAGTTCGATCATCAGGCTACTTGCGGCTGGATGGTCGGCTGCGCCGAGCAACTTGGCTTAGGCCTGCGGTTCCGGCGAAATACACATTTGTTGACAGCTCGTAGTCAGCCGCAAACCGCAGCTCCCGGAGTGGCCGTACGCGCCGGATCGCTTCTCGATACAAATCGTGCGTTTTGTACGCAGCGAGATCCGCCTCGCTGTCGAATTCACCATACACCACGACATCGATGTCGTTGCCCAGCTGATCGCCCTTGCCGTTGCGGGCAATCTCGAGCCGGCGTGCACTTGGGATAGAGGTAAGAACCGACAGACCTTCAATGATTTGGTCGATATCGGCCTTTTCCTTGGCTGTGAAGAAGACGATGTGACGGATCATGGTGGCCGTAAATCTAACGCGCAAGTTGGCTGCCTTCTATATCGGGATCTAGCTCGAGGCAATGCCGGTTGGCTTCGACAGCCGAAGAAAGGGCACGATCGGCGAACGTCCAGACGCCGTGTTTTGGGCCGACGCGAATTCGATCTTCGTGGGCAACTTGCTTTTGACAAACCGTGATCGTAAGTCGACGCAACGCGATTGGCCGGCCCGGCACGACGTCAGGTCCGCAACCTCGCTCGGTCAAACAGCGCAGCACGTGCACCGTGAACACTTCAGGATAGACGATCCATGCAGGTCACATTGATGAAGGGAAAAATCCATCGCGCCTCGGTGACCCAGGCCGATCTGCACTATGAAGGCTCGATATCGATAGATCGTAGGTTGCTGGATGCGGCGGGTTTCTTGATCAACGAACGCGTCGAAATCTACAATATCGAAACCGGAGCGCGGTTCGCCACTTATGTGATCGAGGCTCCGGAAGGATCGGGCACAATAGGTCTAAATGGCGCGGCCGCGCGACTCGCGATGACCGGGGACAAAGTGATCATCGTTGCATATGCCTCTTTTGACGAGATGGAAGCCAATGCATTCAAGCCGCGCATCGTGCTGGTTGATGCGGAAAATCGCATCTTGGCGGCCTGAAAGCGAAAGGGTCGAATCATTTGGCATTCGACAGGCCATGGACTCCTGCTCGATACAGCGGAAACAATGAGCTTAATCGAGCCGACCAACGTGACCGAGTACGTAAGCCGCCGTGTACCTTTTCGAATGACACCACCGGCTGCGCTGCTTCAGGCCGCGGACAGGGCTGATGGTGCTTCGAATGGTGATTTCGCGCCAGCAAGCGCAGCGCGTATGAAGACGGCCATCTTGGCTACTCGAGGGCGGAAGGCGGTCGGGGCGACGGGGCGGGGCTCCTGCGCAGCTAGCGGGGAGCACGACAGTCTCGAAGCGGTAGCTGCCCTCTTCTTTTGGGAAGAGACGGCGGTTGTTCTTTGGCAAGATTATCGTGATCGATGAAGCGAAAGTCGGCCCAGCCCGCTCGGCGCCTCCACAAATAATCGTGCGCACAAGTCGAAACGCGAAACTGTGGCGGCCGATAGGGGGCGATCGATGTTTCCGGCCAGAGAAGCCGTACAGTGGTCGCTCGACGCGTACCGTTTTTTCATCTGTTTGGATACATCCTGCCGCACGTAAATTCCTTGGTCCGATCCGAACAATATTTGTGCGTCGACAACAATCTCAATCTGTCACAACGCATGAAACGCACTCAGGGATGGCGCGATGGCATGCGCGGCAAACTTCCATCGTCCAACATATTAAGTTCGACATCCGGCCGCTTGCAGAGCGCAACAGAGCATCGATCTTGCCCGAACGGCAGGGAGCCTGGGATACAAAGCAGATGCTCAGGTCATTTCGCTTCGACCGCACAGGTCGTTTTGGCAGTATCGGCGCTCCCAGGGGGCCCGGTACAGCGGTTCACAAAGCGTGGGCGATCCGATCCTTGCGCAGGTTGTTTCCGCAACTCGCGGATATTGGGACCGCAACGTAATCGCTTGCATAGCCGCCGGTCTCATGCTGGCCCACTCGGTCAAATCGCCAGCCGGATTAGCCGAATAGGCACGGAGAGCGAAATTATCTGTCGTCGGCACAGCGGGCGCCCTCATTGTCGTCTGAAACGTAGCAATGGCAGAGCTGTCGCGTTGTCCATCACGGGTCGCGTTGGGAACGTCACTGTCCGCAAAACGATGATGCGATGAGCCAGCTCAGCTGCCCAAGCCGGGCAGCCAGCTGACCGCTGTAGGAATTGGAGTGTCTGGACCCTTCAAGGGGGAATGCTAGATGAACGGCTACGTTTGATGCAGCACGATAGCGGCGGCGACGTCTGCGCCCAGCCGCTCATGGGGAACAGGGAAAACAGCGGCTTCCTCATTATTCGAGGCCACGCTCTGCGAGCACCCGGTGCATGACCTCGCCTTTGATCTCGCCTGCGATTTCGTTTCGGACTTGGGCTCCGAGCACCCGCTCGGCATCCGGGTCGCCTAGCAGACCATGCTCGGCCAGTCGCTGCTCCAACCGGGTTTGAAACTCCTCGCCCATGGCCTCGACGAGGCGGTCTTGCATTGCTGCATGTTCGTCCGGGGCGATGCGCCTCAGCACCGTCTCCCAGGGTTGCCAGCGGGTTGCCATGTAGTCGGTGAATTGGTTCGCTTCCTGCTCCCGAACCAGGTCCAGCGCCCGCGCCGCATCATCCGGGGTCACGTGAGAGACCGCCAGGAAGCGCATGTCAGGGGCGACGTGACTGAGCTCGAGCGGCTCGCGCAGCAAATGTTGATAGGCCAGGTAGACTTCGACGTCGTCTATGCTCGGGTCGACGCTGAGGAGCGAGTTGACCCTGTCGCGCGCGATCGCGTCCAGCGCCTCCAAGCGGAACGCAACACGGCCGCGCTGGATCAGTTCGCCAAGCCGATCGTCATATCGACCGTCCTCGACGTCAGCGTTAAGGCGCGCGGTCTGCATACCGTTCCAGTGCAAAGTAACACGATCCTCGCAGCTCGCGTTGGCCTCGGAAGCCTGTGTGAAAAACTGCTCGCGCAATCTCGGATTGGCCGCCGCCTGTCGCAGGTCATCAGCCACTGCCTGCCGAAACTCGCCATTGCCATAGTTCACGGTCCCTCGCAGCCTCTCCAGGAACCGCGCGTAGTCCTGGGCGCCAGGCTCATCCGCAAAGTGCTGCCATTCGGCCAGCGTCGCCGGGTCGTCGGCGAGCCAGTGCGCGGCAGCCTCATATAAAGATTGCTGTGCAAGCTGCGGTGGCATTGCAACCGCCGCCAGATTAGCGAGGACATCGTCCGGCAGCGGGTTATCCCCGAACTCGAGGTTCTCCAAATGCGGGTAGTTGAGACTAAGATGCGGTACAAGACCCTCAACAAGACCCTCAGGCAGGCTGGTCAGCTGGTTGCCGCTAAGATTGAGCGATTGGAGCGTGCTCGGAAGGGGGTCGGGGAGGTTGGCCAATTGATTGCTGCTGACATCGAGTTCAATGAGCCCCCATGGGAGGGATTCGGGGAGGTCGGTCAGGTGATTTCCACTAACCGCGAGCGAAGTGAGCCTGCTCGGGAGAGGGTCGGGCAGGCTACTGAGTCGGTTGTCATTTGCGTTCAGGATCTCGAGCCCCGCCGGGAGGTTGGCCGGCAGACCGGTCAAGCTGTTATCGGCCACCTCTAGCCGGGAGAGAGTCGCCGGAAGAGCGTCCGGCAAACTGGTCAACCGGTTATGGCTAATGAGAAGATGCTGGAGACCGGGTGGGAGCGTAGCGGGCAGGCTGCTTAGCTCGTTGTGCCTGGCGCGCAGTTCCAGCAACCTTGGCGGCAGGGCGGCGGGCAAAGCGGTCAGGGAGAGGGAGGACAAATCTAGCGAATGCGAGCCCGTGTTGTCCGCAGCCCTAATTCGCGAGCGCCCCTCTCGCCGATTCTCGGCTTCGCCCCGCCCCTCTTCGGCAACCCAGTTTTCCAGGACCCGCGCGCGCGAGGAGGCGGGGGTCCGATACCCTGTCAAGGCTTCGACCCAATCCGCCACGGCTCGGTTGAAGCCGCCGAGGTAGCTTTCCTGCTCCCCCTCATCAAAAGTGTCCGGGGAAGAACCTGCACTCCGCTGCGCCTGTCCTGCGTCCATCAATTTCTCCATCGTCAGAACAAAGAATACGCCCGCCGCTTCTCAGCCGCGAAGCAGGTGGTTGTGATGGCCATTCGAGAGCCAGCGCACGTGCGCTGCGGCTCCAGCCCCGACTCGAGCCGATACAGGTTCACACGAATCCCACCGCGGCAAATGGATCGATACTGGCTGCGAGGCTTCCTGCCATTTCGTTGACCAGATAAGTCCGGAGGACCGTCAACGTGGAAGCGTTCTGCCCTTAGCAAGCCTACCTGTCGATCAGCTGACGAGTGGCGCTGCCGAACATCCTTTCGCTCGACTGTTGCCATCAGCGACCAAAGTGGGTCCACCTTGCGTAGCCGATATCGGCGACACTTGGCCGATCTGCCGTTGGCCCGGCGGGTCGTATCGCTCCTGGTGATCACCCGCCGCTTCCGCTGCGACGCCGTCCTGTGCGGACGCCAGATCTTCCTGAGCATTTCGCCGACGGATATTGGCGCCATCGGCGCGACGCACGGGCGCGGCTGGACGCTATCGTCCATTATCTCGATCTGGTGCTTGGCGGCCGACCCGCAGCGGGCTTCGCAAAACGCCTGATGCTGCCAGTAAGCAGACACGCTTCTGCGTGTGTCCGACGCCGCAGCCGTTCGCCGGCCGATTGCCTCAAGGTCATCGGCGTCGACGACTGGGCCTGGCTGCGCAATCACCGATACGCCGGCATCATCCGCAATCTAGAAAGGCGTCACCTTGCTGTCGGATCGCGAGCCCGTGACCGCCCAGCGCGAAGGGGCGAGGTGTTTCGGACGTCCTGCCCGCCTAAATTGACGATCGCAGCGACAATCTTCTGGCTTAGCTGATCGTGCAAGCCTTTCCGGCCGATCCCGTCAACACCGGCCCGGCTTTGTTCTGGAAGACGCCGTCATTTCAAGTTCCCTGGAGCCGGTGGACGGCGACGAGAACGCCGGAATTGTCTTCACCCAGGCCTCCCAGAAAGCCACATGGCGCGTTGTGTCCGGCATGACAGCCGGTCTCGTTACGCAGTTACCAATCTCTTCGTCATCTTCGGTCCACATCGGGGTTGGCGCCACGTCGAGGTCACCGACCGTCACGTCGCTGTGGACTGCACTCACTGCATGCGTGATCTTGCCGACGTCCATTATCCCGCCGCCTGCCATGACCCGCCATGAAAGAGGAAGCATAGGCGAACAGCTAGTCCAGTCGGGGCAAATTCCCTGAATCGCGGAGTCTTGGATCTTGCCCAATCTTACCCAACGTTCGTTTGAAAAGCCGCTCTAGGTGGAAAAATGACGGATTAGCATCCCTGCACTGCGGCCCTGGAAGAGGAGGGCGCGTGGGTTTACGGGCCAAAGAGCCCAGAGGAGGGAATGATGACAAGGAAGCTCGCCGCTTTTCGCGGTTGTTCGATGAGTCTTGCCCGAAACGTTCTCATCTGCTCCACGCTTTTGGCCGGAACGGCCATGGCGTTTACCCAAGCCAAGGCTGACGATATCAATTGGCGCCAGTTCGAAGGCGCGTCGATCGTCTGGGCCTACGACATTCATCCGTATGCCGACGCGGTCGCGGCCCAGTTGCCGGAGTTCGAGAAGCTCACGGGCATCAAAGTGACGCCGGAGCTTTATCCGGACGATGCCTATTGGAATAAGTTGACAATCCAGCTCAGTACCAAGTCATCGAGCTGGGACGTTGTGGGTACGGGCATTCAACCAGCTTGGGATCTTGCGCCAGGTCAATTGCTTGAGCCGCTCGACCGCTATCTGAACGATCCGAAACTCACGGCGGCGGGTTACGACTACAAGGATTTCTTCCCTGCACTTCGGGATGCGCTGACCTGGAAGGTCAAAGAAGGGCAGATCGAGCCGGGAAGCGGACAGGTCTGGGCCATTCCGCATGGCTTTGAGAACATCCAGCTGTTCTACCGCAAGGACATCCTCGATAAGTACGGCGTTAAGGTCCCAACGACTCCGCCGGAGATGTCCGCGGCCTGCGAAAAACTGAAGGCTGCGGACCCCGCGATCACACCTTTGGGCGTGCGCGGCGTGCGATTTTGGAGCAGCATCCACACGGCTGCGATCTCGATTGCCAGGTCCTACGGGGTGCATGATTTCGTCGTCAAGGACGGCAAGGTGGACACCGGCCTCGACTCGCCAGAGTCGATCGCGTTCCACAAGGACTATGTGGACATGATCAAGAAGTGCGCGGCTCCGTCCTTTGCCAACGACAACTGGTATCAGGTGGTCGATGGCATCAATTCGGGAAGAACGGCGATGGCGATCGATTCCAATATGTTTGGCTTTTGGAATGACGTGGCCGGCAAGCCTGCCTCGGGGAAGATCGCGTTCGCCCCTCCGCTGCGCGCTCCCAACAGCAAGAATTTCGAATCCAACATCTGGATCTGGTCTCTTGCGATGAATGCCGCGTCTCGGAAGAAGGGGGCAGCCTGGATGTTCATCCAATGGGCAACGTCGAAGCAGGTCGAGCTGAACAGCGCCGTCGCCGGCAAGCTCGTTAACTCTCCGCGTGCCTCTACCTGGAGTGACAAGGCCTGGCTCGAATATGCGGCAAAGCCGGAGTTCAATAACTTCGTCGATACGTTCAAGACCGTGCAGGATAGAGCGAAACTCGCATTTACAGCTCGTGTTGGCTTTGCAGAAGCAATGAATGCTTGGGCCGTCGCTATGCAAAAAATGGTCAATGGAGCTGACGTGAAGGCCACGCTGGCCGACCTCGCCTCCGAGATCCGCTCGTCCATGTGAAACGCGCTGGGCGGAGAGCACATCGCCGCCCCTGCATTTTAAAGATGAAGTGAGATGGACATCCGAGGATCCCACGGAATCGTGACGCTGCAGTCTTCGACCAGCCAACTTGCATCGCCAAAAGACAAGGCGGTCACGAGCGCACAGGATTCGCGCCTTGATTGGTGGAGCATTGCCGCAATCACGCCCGCTATCATCGTACTTCTTGGTTTTCTTTTCCTGTTTTTCTATGGCGTGTTTCAGTCGCTGACCGATCTCAAGTTCGGTCGGCCTCTAGTCCACTTCATCGGCCTCAACAACTACGCGGCGTTGATCAAGACAGGAGATTTTTGGAACAGCGTTCGTGCCACTCTCGTTTACGCCGGTTCGGCAGTGCTTGCGCAAGCTGTATTGGGTCTGGCGCTTGCCAAGCTGTTCGCAACTGACGTCTTCCTGGCGCGTGTGATGCGGCCCGTCATTCTCTTGCCGCTCGTCCTGCCTCCGATGAGCGTAGCGCTCATGTGGACGACAATGATGGACCCGCAAAACGGGATTATGAACTACCTGCTCTCCCTTGCGGGCATAAGCCGATTTGCATGGATTTCAGATCCAAACACGGCGATGTTCTCGCTGGTCCTTATTGACGTGTGGACCTATACGCCATTCTTCGCGCTAATCATCTTCGCCGGTCTTCAGGGCATCAATGAAGAGATCAAGGAGGCCGCGCGTGTAAATGGCGCGAAGGGGTGGGCAACCTTCTTGCACATCGAGTTGCCGCTGATTACGCCATACATTCTGATCGCCGCCGTGTTTCGGCTGATCGAATCCCTCAATCAGTTCGACATCATTTTTGGGACAACGCAAGGTGGGCCTGGAAATAGCACATCAGTACTTTCGGTGCGGGCTTACATTACCGCGTTCCAGAATCTCGCCTTTGGGCGTGGTGCCGCACTTATGGTCGTCAATTGGATGATCGTGTTGATCGGAACGTTTGCCATGGTGAAGCTATGGCGCCTCGTTCGGCAGCGCGTAGGCTGAGGAGGCAACCTATGCGATTGAAACGCCCGACCTCCACCAATTTGATTCTGAACCTGCTCGTCGGCATTTGCGCATTGATCCTGGCCTTTCCACTCGTCTGGATCGTGATGACGTCGCTAAAGCAGCAGGCTGAGGTGATGACCTGGCCGCCAACCTTCCTGTTCGTGCCGACACTGGATAATTTTCGTGTCTTGTTTGATGTCGCACAGGCCGGGGCGACCAGCTATGGCACCATCAAAGTCGACTTCTTAACGCCGATCACGAACAGCGTCGTCATTGCGCTGGGCTCCGTAATCATCTCTCTGCTCATTGGGGTGCCCGCCGGCTACGTCCTGGCGAGGCGAGACATACCCCTCAAGGAAGACATTGCCTTCTTCATTTTGGGCTTCCGCTTTGCCCCGGTCCTTTTGGTCGTCATCCCGCTCTTCAGCGTGTTTCAGGCGATTGGACTGTATGACACCTATATCGGGATGATCTGGGTCTACCAAGTCGTCACATTGCCAATGATTGTTTGGCTGAGCCGCTCCTATATCGAAGAGATCCCGAAAGACATCGAGGAGGCAGCTGCCATGGATGGCGCCAAACCGGTCCGAGTCGTGCTGCACATCGTACTGCCGCTTCTGAAACCGGGCCTGATCGGAGCCTCGTTGCTGATCTTTCTACTCGCTTGGCATAACTTCGCCTTAGGTCTGATTCTTAGTTCGACCAAGGCGCCGGTAACGGTCGCTCTTCTCAAGTTGCTCAATCCAGGCGTGCAGTTTTACCCGGTCATGGCCGCAGGGCTGGTTGTGACGATGGTCATTCCCGTCATTCTGATCGTAATCGGTCAGCGTCACCTTGAACGCGGCCTAACCTTCGGTGCCGTAAAATGAGCGTCCGGCCATTGATGTTCTTCGGAACGACGAATCTCGATCTGTGCTTCAATGTCGAGCGGCTTCCAACGCCGGGTGAAAGCCTGATGGGTACGGTGAGCCGTCACCCTGGAGGAAAGGGCGCGAACCAAGCCGTTGCTGCCGCCCGGCTCGGCCTGAAACCACACTTCTACACGCATCTCGGTGATGATGATGCCGGTCAGTCGCTTTTAAAATCGCTGATGGAAGCTGGCGTTTGCACTGACGCAATTACGGTCTGTGCAGGCGAAGTCTCGGGCTTGGCCTTGGTTATGGTCGCTGACGACGGCTCCAACATGATCGTCATAGACCCAGGCGCCAATTCGAAGGTGGGGCCGGACATGATCGAGAGCGCAACCAAATTCATCGAGCGCGATTCAATCGTCGTCGCCGAAATGGGGATGCCGATCCCTGCGCTCAATCGGCTCTTCGAGATGAAGCGAAAAAAAGGCTTTGAGCTTATTTTCAACCCGGCTCCGGTGAGGCCAGGTCTTCCATCGGCGGCGTGGAGAAGCGTAGATTTCGTCACGCCGAACCAGACGGAAGCGTTCGAGCTGACAGGCATCGAAGTGTGTGACTTCGATAGCGCCGCGCGCGCGGCGGGGAAGCTGCTTGATCTCGGGCCCGGTGCCGCGCTGATCACGCTCGGGGCGCAGGGAGCTTATTATGCTGATGCCACGCGCTCCTTTGCTCTGCGGGCGTTTCCCGTCAAGGTCGTCGATACCACGGCCGCAGGCGATGCTTTCAATGGTGCATTCGCAGCATCGCTCGCTCAGCGGCTGCCTCTAGAGGAAGCAGTGAGGAAGGCGCTAGCGGTTGCAGCGTTATGTGTAACACGGCGCGGTGCTCAAAGCTCAATGCCGACAGCCCAGGCAGTTGACGAGTTTCTACAGTCTCAAACGATCTTGGAGTTGGAATGACCGAACAGTTCTCAGTTTCAGACCGAACGGTGCTCGTCACCGGGGCAGGTGGCGGTATTGGCTCTGCCATTGCTAATGCGTTTCGCCAGGGAGGCGCGAACGTCGTCGCCACCGATGCCAATCTAGAGAACCTCAGAGATACTCTGCCAAGACTGCCCTATGGCAACGGCATACTGCCCATGGCTATGGATGTCGCGCGCGAGGAAGACGTCGGAAGGGTCCTCGAAGAGATCGCCAAGCACTTTGGCCGGCTGGACGTGTTGGTCAATAATGCAGGCATAAAGTCGGCCCAGCCATTGCTTAGCGGCAGCGCTGAGAAAATTGAACGTACGATCCAGATCAACTCAATCGCTATCCTGCGCTGTTCAAAACTGGTCGTCGAGCGCTTCATGAAAAGCAAGGGCGGCCGCATTGTCAATGTCGGCTCCTCCCTGTCATCGCAAGGTGCAGTTTTCAACTACCAGGCCGGCGGAGGCGACTATTGTCTTTCGAAGGCAATCGTTCACGACTTAACCAAACTACTTGCCTATGAATGCGCGCCCCTCAGCATCAACGTGAACGCGATCGCGCCTGGCATCATTGATACTCCCATGCACGGTCGACCGCGGGAGGTGACCGAAGCGCGCCATGGTGGTCGGATTCCGTTGGGACGGGTTGGAGTGCCAGAGGATATCGCGGGGCTGGCGGTCTTCCTCGCGAGTCCTGCGGCTTCCTACATGACAGGACAGATCGTTCACGTGAACGGCGGGATGCTGATGAATGGCTAGCCCAAGCTCTCACCTCAACTGGCCGTCGGTCGCTGGGATCATTTCGGATCTCGATGGCGTCCTCTATCGCGGAGATGCCGCAATTGTCGATGCCATAGAAGCGTTTACGCGATGGCGGGCGGCCGGACTGCCGTTCTGCTTCGTGACAAACAATTCGACCCACACGCAGGAGGACGTCGCTCGCAAATTGGAAGCGTTTGGCCTTGCAATCGCGCCGAACGAAGTGGTTACTAGCGCGATTGCGGCCGCAGAACTCGCGCGCGCGAAGTACCCGGACGCGAGCCGCGTATATGTCATCGGCGCGACCTCCCTTGTGAATGCGGTCGTCGCGGTAGGTCTGGACGTGACTGACCAAGAGCCGGAGATCGTGGTGATGGGTCTCGATCGCCACATCACACATGAGAAGATGCGGATTGCTGTTGAGGCGATTTTGAACGGAGCCGCCCTCATCGGCACCAACCCTGACCTCCTATTGCCGACCGCCAATGGATTCGAACCGGGAGCGGGAGCAACAATTACGGCTGTGGCTGCTGCCGCCCAGGTCAAACCCCTGATCGTTGGTAAGCCCGAGCCACACATGATCGAAACGGCGCTTTCCCGCTTAGGGACGGTGCGCAGTGCCACACTGATGATCGGTGACCAGGTTGCGACGGATATTCAGGCCGGTAAGCGAGCTGGCCTTCCAACCGTGCTGGTCACGACCGGCGTTCCGCCGCGAGAGAACCCCACCCTGGCGCGACCAGATTTCATCGTATCGAGCCTGGCAGACATTGAGATCCCGGCCCTGGTTGGAAGCCCGCGACAGAGGAGAGCGTGATGGCCGACGTTCGTCTGGAAGGCCTCAGCAAGGCCTACGGGACTATCCAGGTACTGCGGAACATCGACCTGGCAATCGACCATGGCGAGTTCGTCGTCTTCGTCGGACCATCCGGGTCGGGTAAGTCGACGCTGCTGCGCATGATCGGAGGGCTGGAGCGAATTAGCGGTGGGCGTCTGCTGATCGATAACGAAGTCGTCAACGACGTTGACGCGGCTGATCGTAACCTTGGCATGGTGTTTCAGAGCTACGCTCTCTATCCGCATATGACTGTCCGCGAGAATCTCGCCTTTCCTCTACGCATGGCGAAACTTAGTAAAGCCGAGATTGATACCAGGGTTGCGCAGACTGCGTCGCTGTTGCAAATGGATCATCTCTTGGATCGTAAACCTCGACACCTGTCCGGCGGGCAGCGGCAGCGCGTGGCAATCGGGCGTGCCATTGTGCGTGAGCCAAAGGTGTTCTTATTCGATGAGCCGTTGTCCAACCTGGATACGGAATTGCGCGTCCAAATGCGGGTTCAGATTTCCAAGCTTCACAAGCAGCTTGGCAACACGATGATTTATGTGACGCACGACCAAATCGAAGCCATGACCATGGCCGACAAGATCGTCGTGCTCAAGGACGGCGTTATCGAGCAGGTGGGAAGCCCACATGATCTCTACCACAATCCGGCGTCCCGGTTTGTCGCGGGATTCATCGGCTCGCCCAAAATGAATTTCCTAGGCGGCAAGGTCGAGGCAGCGCATGAGTCGGGCATGGACGTTCGACTGGACGCGGGCGCGGTGGTCTGCGTCCCCGTGGAGCCCGACAAATCGCTCGTCGGCAAGCCGATCACGCTTGGCATTCGGCCCGATGATTTCTCCCCATCGTCCGCAGAGAAGGATATCGCGATCGATCTCGATCTCGATCTCGATCTCGATTTCGTTGAGCATTTTGGCAGCGTCACTTACGTTTATGGCAACGCCGGAAAGGAGGCAGTCGTGGCAAAAGCGTCAAAGCCCGATCCGCTCAAAGGCTCCGGCAAAGTTCGTCTTGCGGCTTCGCCGGCGGACTGCCATCTGTTCATGACGGACGGAAAAGCCCTGCGACGGTTGCATGCACCCGCAAATTGGAACTAATTTTAGTTAGTCGCGCCAAAAAGCGAACGCGGTCTATAGCCACGGACGGTCGAGGTGAAGGGAGGCGGTATCAGGCAGTTCTTCCGGAATTCCCGTTCGTTTGTGCTGGGGGCGGGGATCGGATCGGGCATGGCTGCGAGAGCGGCCGAACGAGCAGGGGCAGATTTCGTGCTTGCGCTCAATGCCGGCCGATTTCGCGCGATGGGCGGCTCTTCACCCGCCTCAATCCTTCCAATCCGCAATACCAATGAATTCGTCGCCGGCTTCGGTCGGACCGAGATCCTGCCCAGCACGAAATTGCCGGTATTCTTCGGCGCTTGTACCTTTGATCCGCAGCTCGATATCGATCGCTGGCTCGACCGGATCAGTAGATGGGGTTTTTCGGGGGTCACTAACTTCCCTTCGGTCATCCACATTGATGACTACAGGAGGTCGTTGCTTGAGAAATGCGGCCTAGGTTACGCCCGCGAAATTGAGCTGCTGGTGAAGGCGGCAAAACGTGGCCTGATGACGATCGCCTATACTCGAACCCAATCCGAAGCAAGGCGCATGGTTGAAGCTGGTACCCAGGCCATCTGCATCAACTTCAATCTCAATCGTGGCGTTGAAAGCGCATCTGACCCATCGATCAGCTTGTCGGAGCTTGCCGCGCGCACGAGCGCAGTTGCGCGTGTGGCTCAATCCGTCGACCGAAACGTGATCTGCCTACTTGGCGGCGGACCGATAACGAAGCCTGACGAACTCTTGGATATCTGCGGCGAAACGGGTGTCAAGGGCTTCATCGGGGGCTCCTCGCTCGATCGCGTCCCGCTAGAGATGTCTGTCCTTGAGGTCACCTCCGGGTTCAAGACTCTTCACTTGTTGCGGGAGAAGGTCGATCTTCTTGAGCGCCAACTCCAGTTGAGCGGCTTCAGGCACGGCGTCATCGCACAGTCCTCAATCATGAAACGCGTTCTTGAGACTGCAAGGCGCCTGGCGTCCCATCCCAGTCCTGTGCTCGTTTGGGGCGAGGCCGGCTCGGGCAAGCGGAGGATAGCCAGCCTGGTCCATGCCTTCAGCGACCGCAAGCACGCGAAGGCAGCGTTGTTTCAATGCCGACCCGGTTCGGCCATCGATACGGTCGGTGCGCTTTTCGGGGCCGAGCGCGATCAGAGCAGGAGACGCCAACTGTCGCTGCTGGAAAGTGCAAGCGATACGACCGTGTTGCTGCTGCATCTCGATCAGCTTTCGCGTGATGGACAGGAACGGCTTGCCGATTACCTCGAGACTGGTAGTTTCGCGCCCTTGAACGGCGCATCGATTGTGCGCTCCAGTGCTCGAATTATCGCAACTGCGACGGTTGCTCGCGGCGCGGGCCTTCCAACGGTGCTATGTCCCCGGCTGCTCGGCTTGTTTTCGGGGCTTGACATCAAGCTACCTGCCTTGCCAGACCGACTGGAGGACCTCCCTCAGCTGGTTCAGCATTTCACAGTCGAGGCGAAGGGGGATTCGAATGCCCAAACGCTGGCGATCGAAAATTCTGCGTTTTTGGCGCTCGCTGGCCATAATTGGCCCGGCAATTTAAGGGAATTGCGCCAGATCGTGAACCAGCTCGTGACACTCCCAGATGCGCATATCAGCGCGGGCGTCCTCAGGCCGCTGTTGAATGCGTCGGCACCAGCTAAGCCGAAAAATGCATTCTCCGAGCGGGAGTGGATCATCGAAGGCTTGAAGCGAAACAGACTTCATCGCGGAAAGACAGCGAGTTCTCTCGGGCTTTCTCGAAAAACCCTCTACAACAAGATCAAGAAGCTGCGGATCTTAGAGTAGAAGTCCAGCCGTTTAGCTTGCTCAGCCAAGTGTCTCGAAGCGGTCCCCTCCAGAACCGTGAATACTTGTCATGACGTCTGGGGCCCCAACGCCCCAACCAACCAGATGCTCTTTCTTTGGCTAGGCCGATTGCTGTCGTGGAGCTGCGCTGATCTCGGCCGAAACACCGCCGGCAACATCGCTGGCTTGGGGAGTTTTCCTCCATAGCATCCCATCGCACCATACGTGCTCCACGCGGCCCCACTTGCAGGCTGCGGCAAGATGAGGGAAAAACCCACGCCCATGGTTATTGGCGCTCGTATTGCAAAGCAGCGGAATGCCCGTCAGCGCTTCATATTCGACCAGAAGCTCGGCGACTTTGTGTTGAGAGGTCCTGCTGATCGTCTGCAGTCGCGCAGATCCGTCGAGATGGACAACGGCGGGGATTTTGTCCCGCCATTCTGGTCGAGTCTGATGATCGAAAAGCATGTAAGGATCCGGTGTTCCTGGGCTGAAAATCTCCGGCGCGCGATCTTCCAGGCAGATCGGCGCCACTGGACGGAAGTGCTCGCGATGCTTGATGTCATTGAGATAGTCCTTCATTCCCGGCGATGTTGCGGCTGCAAGAATGCTTCTGCTACCCAGTGCCCGCGGCCCAAGCTCGGCGCGGCCGGCCAGAAAAATCACAGGCTTGTCGCTGGCGAGAATAGTCGCCAGTTCATGCATATTACAGGGCGAAGCATCCCATTCAGGCGGCACATCACTACCTTGCAGCGCCGGACCACTGTAGACCGACCACTGCAACGGCACGAGGCCTTTGTCCGCTACCATTGCACAACAGGCTGCACCGATCGCGGAGCCGCTGTCATTTGGAAATGGCGGTACCCAAACAGCATCGAACAGTCCTGCCGAACGTAGTGTGCTGTTCCATTTGATATTGAGGCCGCAGCCGCCTGCTATGCACAAATTGCGAGCGGAAAAACCGGACTGCCGTTGCAAAGCACTCGCCATTTTGTGCACGAGCAGGCGCTCGAGGAAACAATGAAAGGATGCGAGCACATCCTCGGCCGCCTTGGCCTTCAAGAGCGGCGCGCTTGCGTCGAAAAAGTCGTGAATGGTCGTAAGCTCAAACTCCATGCTCCCGAGATCGGTACGGTAGCTCCCGCGCTTGGTGTCAGCTTCAAGGTGCACTTTGTAGAGCTCCTGAAAGACCGTGATGATGTTTTCGTCGACGGCACCGAGGGCGATATAGGCCATCAGCTTGCCAGCGACACCTAGATCGAGCTTGCCGGCGCCGCCTGGATCCACCTTGCCGGGTTCACCCAGGTCCCAATTGGCACGATTAGCCCGCTTGTATGGCCCAAAATGAAGGCCCGCAGCGGCATAGATGTGCCCAAACAGCGGGAATAAACTGTCGATGAACCGGGCGCCCCCGCGTTCTACATGATAGAGTCGTGGGTAGGTGCCCCCATCCCACACGAGGCAGAAAGCAGGCTGTCCGGCTTTGGCAAACGGGCTGGTGCAGTATGCGGCCGCCACGTGGCTGGCTACATGAGGATAGCTCTTATAGGGGAAATCCCTGCCGTCGAGCCTAAGGCCAAAGCCATCGCGAGATGTGAGGAGGGCCTCGGGATGAGGTTCAACATAGGACGCCCCCTTGAGCGTGATAGGAGCCGCTCCGCTGCGGAGTTTGTATTGAGCTTCCACTTGCCCCAGCCAGCCGTCGACGACGAACTGATCAACGTCCTGCACATCCAGACCGTGCTCTGCCAAAGCCATGACGACTGCATCGAGATTGTCTATCGCTTGATAGCGCGGATTGTTGCTCCGCTTCTCCTGCTCGATACAAAAGACGAGCCGACCGTCCTCGATCAGCGCGACCGCTCCGTCATGCGTCAGCTTGATACCGCAGATGCGCATAATGCCTCCACTTTGATGCCGGCAATTCGGTGAGTTAAAGGTCAAGTCTAGAGTTCGGGAACATGCGATTGAGCAATCGTCGTTGTCCCGACTCATTCTCGGGCCGCTCGGGCTAGACCGCGATCACCATTGGTCGCGGTCGCATGCCCACGGCCGATTCCGTCGTCAGAGATCCGATTGCTGATCGAGCGCGAGCGTGGTGCACGATCGCGCCGATCGAAATCGGGGGCCCCGACTAATGTCGCGTTCGTGACCGGGCAGTGCGCTTGGATCGAGGTCGCCATTCTGCGCTGTAATGCGACCTTGAGCTTCGTGATCGCGGGTCAATGTGTAGCATGCGCTTCAACGTTCTTGTTCTTTGTCAGCACGGAGGCACTGTCTTGCTTCATCAGATCGGCGCATTCTGGCAGCATTTCCTATTCTCGCATGGCTCTTCACAGAACCGGACCAGTTGGTCGTTTCAAAGAGCGTGCCAACAGCCAGTGCTGCTTTTCTTAGCTTTATTTCTATCCAGCGCGTGTCGCGTAGAGAACGGGATGTCTTGAGACTGACAGTGACGTCGCAGACGCTCCGGTTACTTCAGTGGCGCGCCGCAATTGTTGACAGCACGCGAGGCAGCTTTGTTTGATGCGATGGAGACCTCGTTGGACTCGAGATATGCGGCTCGGCGGACTCTCCGGCCAATCGCCTCCGCATTTTGACGCCAGGCAGCTGGTTGGAAAGGGACGATGACGATTCAAGAGAAATGCGTTTGCGCGAATCTCCGACAGGCGACGGCGGAGCGAGAGGGGGCGCAACTCGACTTTAGAAACGGCAGCTGCTCGGAATTACG
>NZ_JACMYP010000068.1 GCF_020889705.1 Bradyrhizobium altum
GCCGTTCCATACATGTCGCGCTATACGTGCGCTTCGTGAGGGTCTCCTACGTCACCGAGGACGATCTTGCCGCGGCTAAGACGTCCGTGCGCAACTAGGAGGCGGCGGAGTTCGCCGACTTCCTGGCAACCCGCTGGCAGCCTTGGGACACGCTGGTGAGCCGCATCGCACCCGAAGCTTATGCTGCGAAGGCCGGATGGGCGAGGAGTTGGAGAGCCGATTGGCGCAACGGCTGGCTGATCATCAGCCGACCAGCGACGCCGACCCGCCCATCCGAGCCCGAATCCGCAACGAAATTGTCCGCGAGATCAAGGGTGAGCTCATGCAGAAGGTGCTCGCAGAGCACGGCCTGGAAAGGTTGCTCTTACCTGACAACTCCCGCCACGGGGTAAGCCCTCATGCGCGGCGGCGATCAGGGTGAGACTCCAGCCAGATTGTCGCGCTATACCCTCTGGTCTGCCATCCCGCCTAACGCGCAATCGGCGATCCGCTGAAATGCCTAACTGGGGCGTCGCCTGGTGCTCCCTATTGCAGATCGCTCCCCGTCGCGCGGCGGCATTGAAGCCTGTCGCGATCTGCAGAAAGACATCGCCCGCCTCGGCTGCGATATCAGCGGTTGCCATCGCAAGGACCATTGCCCGCGGATCATATATCCTAAGAACGACTTTAGCCGGTCTCGGGCCAAAATTGGCGGCGCAGGCTCGACAACCCCCGTTGTCGCCCAAACCGATACAATTGGATAACGGAAAACAGCGCACTGGTGATACCGCCCTATGACGCGACAGTATCGAGCAAGCGATAACAGGCCAGCCCTATTACGCGAAATCAAGCAACTATACTCCGCGCAGTCGATCACTGCGTCATTCCGGATGACTGCGGCACCGTCATCGCCCACTTCTCGTTTTTGGAGCGCGACCAAAGTCTTTTCTTGAAATTACGACATGCGGATTGCGTCCCCGCCTCATCGTTCGCTCGAACGAGCCGCTTTTTTCATTCTCCCGGATTCGACCTCCAGCGTCTCGGGACGCATCTGTGCAATGAGATCGGATCCAACTCGTCTTCCAGCTCTGATCGCCTCGAGAGCGTCGTATCGCTAATGCTCGGTTCCTTACGGCGTCAACTCTGCATCGAGAGATATCTACCGCCGTAATACTCTTGCGCGGCTTTCCGACACACTGCCTCGTAGAACTCGTCCGCGTCTTCGATTGCATAACCAGCGCCAGCGAAGCAGCCTCGTGCCACCTCGTGGAGCGTATGCCTTATTGACGTCGTATCGTCGTATACGGCGTTAAGACACGCGACGATGACTACGACCTCCTCCTTCGAAAGGCGCGGCTGGCCACTCATCAAGCGCGCGTGATTGATGCAGGCGACCGCGTTGGCGCACGTGAACGAGTCGCCCAATCCCGAGCAGTCCTCGAACCCATTGCTCTGCTCGTTCAACTTGACGTGCGCGATGGGCAGATATTTCAAGTCATCCATCTTAGCGTAATTCAACTCCTCGCCTGTCACGCGACCATGACGCGACCGCCTCTCCTGGAGCCAGCCGTCGAGTTGGTGCAGATTCGGCCCAACCCAACTTTTGTTGCGTTTGAGCGGGTTCTTATTTGGATCTTCAAACATAAAAGTCGCATCGAGCCTGCTGGTTTCCGCCCGTGACAGCCAGCCTTGCTCCGACAGGGTCTGCATCACGACGTTCTCAGCGTGTCCCCAATGCTCATCCGCAGCGTAGACCTGCCTGAAGTTCAGGATGGCTTGGCCGGCCGCGAACTGGACCTCCTCTCCGAGACCGCAATCCTTGTCGAGCAGCGCCTCGAGCCTCTCGATACATCGCTTGAAAGTTAGTCCCTTCTCGCTCTGAATGGCATCGTGGAAGTGCTGCATGCCCTTGTTCACGAACGGTTGCGTGATTGATCTTGAGGTGTAGCCGTAAGCACCAGTTTCCTCGTTGAGCACGCCCGTCAATGCGTACTTGTTCTTTTTGTCGTATAGCGGGCTCTTCGTAAGGTCCGGATCCTTCGGCACTTTCGGTGGCCTGTACTTGGCCACGCACTCATCCTTTACGAGATGACCCTTCATACAGCTCAGGTTCCGCACAAGAGCCGTGCGCGCCTCTGTGGAATCCACCAAGCGACCAACGTGTATATAGGTCGCCGCCCGGTAGTCGATCATCGTTACGAACAGGTTGTTACCGCAGGTACGGATTGGATTGAGGGGACGCTCATTGAGGCGCCGAGTGTCAGAATCGGCAGCGTGATACGACGTGTAGTACTCCCTTGCCTTCGCCTGAGCCAGTCTGAGCCGTTCGTTACTGGTGAAGCCCTTCTTCCCGTCGTGCAGTGATGTCGTAGAAAGGAAGAAGTTGTTTGCGACCTCATTATAGGCGTAGCCCGCGCCCGCGAGATACAATCCGTATTTCACTGCGCGCGCAACGTTTGGCCCGTCTCCGCTCCTGCCTTTCCCTCCGTCTTCATTATTCGTTTCCCTCCCGACCTGCCGCACCACAGAGCTCCTCCCACCTGGAGTTGCTACACTCCGGGCACTGACCGCAGCAAGTGAATGCCGCTCTCCATGGAGCGCAGTCATCGAACTCGGGGCCTCGGCCTGTCCGCCGACGATTTGCCAAACCTGGGAGCGAAGCGCAGCAAGTGAATGGTCCGCTTGGTGAGGCGCACTGAGGACGCTTGCCCCAGCCTGTTCGCCAACGATCCGCCAAACCCGGGAACGTAGAGAAGCAAGGGAATTGCCCATTTCGCGGAACGCAGTCATCGAGCTAAGCTGTCAGGCAGTTCACGAACGATCCGCCGGCTGAGTGGCGAACATCGTCAGGGCTGGTTATTCCCAATTCACATCTCATGCTCGTCAATCACGGCCATGATGCAGGATCAACAGCACGATTGCGGCTTCTCTTGGCGCGCGCGACATTTCGGTCCGAACACGATCGACTTGATGCACCGCGAGATCCCAAGCCACCAAATGAATCGGTGGATTTTTGCCGCGTGTCTACGTTGTGCGTCGGACAATATGTTCGAGCCGCAAGCATATGAGCCCGGCTTGCTCAAACCACCTGGTCACCGCACCCATTGTAGGAGCCAATGCCGCAGGCTTATCCAACACTCTGTTAAGCGAAGCTGGACCAATCTACCAACTCCTCGTCGTGTCCACACACTGCCATGAAGCAGACCCGGCATGACCACCTCGAAGGCCCGGACGCGTCGATGCGGGCAATATATCCACCATTGCCCGCTCGTGCCTCGGACCAAGTCATCGCCCTTCGCTTCGCAAACCTGACAGGGGGGTTACCATTTATCCTCGCCGCTGGTGCTGCCGGGAACGTGCTCCCATTTCACTTCTTTGTAGGTGAAGGACCAGTCTTCCATGTTTTGAAAGAAATTGTTCTGCGGATTGATCGTCAGCGGCACATAAGCCTTGCCTTCG
Organism: Bradyrhizobium altum; assembly: GCF_020889705.1. Lineage (GTDB taxonomy): Bacteria > Pseudomonadota > Alphaproteobacteria > Rhizobiales > Xanthobacteraceae > Bradyrhizobium > Bradyrhizobium altum. The sequence continues at coordinate 3,439 of NZ_JACMYP010000068.1, forward strand.
ACTAACGTCGCGTTCTTCCAGCTTATTTTGAAGAAGTTCTGCGGCTGCGGCATTCCCCCGGGGTCGGTGCGATAGAACTCGCAAACCACATCTTCGAGCACCTCGTTTGTTGCCAGCGCCTGCCATAGCAACGGCGAGGCACGATCGAAGAACTTGGTGAAGAGCACCGGCCGGTGGTTGCGAGCGCCCGTGGCGACACCGCTCGTCGCGTCGCGTGGAACGATGATGCCACTGGTGAAAGCGACGACGGTGATCTTCCCTTGCTTGTCCGAGTCACCCTTGGCGACCTGCCCAATGCTATCCGGCTTGGAGGCATCCTTCGAGATGTCACCCTGCTTCTTTCCCTTTATTTTCAAGTAGGCTTCAAGGGACACTTTGCCCTCCTGTTTTCTGACATACACCGGCACGCGCCGGCGCGATGGATATCGCAAAATCCATGCCAAGAGCGGTGGCTATCCGCTACCAAGTATCGCGAGCCTTCCCGATCCGACGGCACAGCGCTGCGCGGTCGTCCAGACACCGGCACCATCGAGCGACGACATCGTCGCGATCGTGACAACGAGCTGTCAGGGCGTAACCGCGCCGACGTGCTTCAATTGACACGAGACATCGAGAAATGCACGCGTGGCAACGTCGAGGACGGCCCGCCCGGTCACACCGTAACCCGTGCCGTTATCGACAACGACACTGCCCTTCAGCGCGTAGACTAGCACCGCGCGAGGGCCGCGTTGTTCCTGCCCGAGACAGTGCGTAGACAATTTGAGGCGCAATTCTCGTCCATCACGAAGCCGTTGCGACCGAATGCCATCGGCCGATGGCGGCGGCATGTCGATCGATGCTGTCGGCAAGATGGTTGCGCGTGCCGCATCAGCGACCGCTTCCAACAGCGGGTCGATCTCATGAGTCGCTGGACGCCAGGCGGTCATAAGGCGCCAGAAGGTGACGCAGGTCCGTCGTAGATTTCGATCGAGGCGCCAGATTGCGACTTGAGGCGATTGAACAAGTGCGTGTCCGAAGTCACTCCTCCCTTCATATCGGGGTTGTGGACCGCCCCGATCACGACTGGTCGGTCAATGTCGCCGTTCAAGTAGCCGACCATGACTTCCGTTCCTGGCACCAACGGACAATGCAAGCCGGTTTGATTCGGACCTACATAAGGTTCGAGTTTGCGCACGTAGTCGCTGCCAGCGCCTTTCGCCAGTTCCTCGGCGAATGTAAACTGCAGCCTGTAGCGTCCCTGGTCGTCAATCTCGGCCCGCCCATTCCAGGCTTCTCCATCGACCGTGGCGGTGTGAAGGCCGACGCCCAGAGGCACAGGCGTCATCGCAACCGGTCGATAAGGCACGTCCGAGCGGATGCAATGGACCATGTTCTGGTAGGCTCGCCCATTCTGCATGGCTGCATGGAATCCAGTCGGGGCCGGGCAATAGGCCGAGTGATCCGCGGCGATAACGAGATACTTGCCATCGAAGCGGGGATGGCCCTCGAGTTCGAAGATGACGCCAGCTCGCAGCTCCGGCGCGTCGCTGTGAGCGATGTACATTGTCTGGCCGGCGCAGATCTGTTCGACCCGGATCCGGGCCAGGGCGGTCGCTTCGGCTTCGTTCGCAAAATGCCCACCGAAGCGCGAGGCCTTGCCCACAAAACCGCTGCCTTGCCCGACCTGCTGATCGACAGAGACGACGGAAGGCACCGTTTCATTATAATCGCGGAACGCGATCGTCTTTGTCGAGAGAACCCGGCGCTGTCGGAACGAGCGAACGGCGCTTTCGTCGACGCTTCGCGGTGCCTGCCGCTCGTGCGCGCGCGCGTAAAGAATCCTCGACTTATCGCCGAACTTGACGTTGGGAAAGGCCAGATTCTTGTCGCCAAAAACGACGGTTTCACCGTCCTCTTCTTGCTTGAAGAAGTAGAAAATTCCATTCCGTTCGCAAAGGCGCGAAATGAACGTCAGATCACTTTCGTTGTATTGCACAATATAATTTCGCTTCGGATAGCGATCAAGATTGTATTCGCTGGGAATTGCGATGCTCACTTTGCCCAACTGCAATTTGATGATGTCCTCGACACCCACGGGTTGGTCAGGGCCATAAATGCGGCTTGCAACGGAGAGCTCGGCGACCGCAAAGCGCGGTCGCAGGACAAACTGGAGCACCCGCAGGTCGGTCACCGTAGGGTCGAGTTCCTCGATTTGGGCGCACAGGCCCGAGGCAAGCCATCGCCCACATGCGGTTTTGACAGACAGCGTGGCGCGCTCGCCAATCAAAGAGCTGGTATCGACATCGCTCGATGTCGTGGCGTAAATCACGTAGTTAAACGGCAAGGAAATACACTCCGTGCCCTCGAAACCTTGGACGTTGAGCTCAATGCTGCGCTTGCCGCGAATGTCCAGGTCAATGCTGAGATTGGATTCGTTGGTCATCGGCGCACCAAATCAACTGCGGCAGTGCTAACAACGCTTGCCACAGTGCCGCGGAGCAAGGGGCCGCCTGGGAGCCCAAAACACCTAGTGCAAACGATATCTCACGTTCCCGACCCGTTTTACGACGGCAGCAAGCGCCGACAACGGAGGCAGACTCGGGACGATCGAGGACCAGGCGAACTCGCCGACAGGCTCGATACGGTCGCGTCGATGCCTGAAGCGAGCCCGCCGTTCCGCGGGCGAAATGGTAGGCGGCCAGCCAGCCCGACGTCAGTTTCTCGTTGCCATGAATAAGGTATCGCGATTGGCTGGCGCCGCATGGTGCACGTTCCAACCGTGCATCTGGCGTCCTTGATTGTGAAGAGTTCATCGCCTCTCCAATGCTCCGAGCGCAAGACGCATCTTGCGGTGATCTTTGCCCCTCAGCAAGGGACCGACAGCCGGGTGGTGCATTTCGAATTGGCTCCGGCACTAGCATTGGCCACCTCGCGTCATTGTTGTGAGCCCAATCGACTGGCCCATGCACCTGTTGCGTGTGGCTCAGGTACGGTGGGGATATGTCGGGCTTCCTTCTCGAAAACGATGCGCGTGGGTTCAAGGGAAAGCGAGCGTCATTCGCCCAGCGGTTCGTGGACTCTGTGCATCGGTGTTTCTGCATTTCAATAGCAACAGTTGTGCCAATGGGCATTTCCTCTTTGAGCTGCTGTTCAGGTTCTGAAAAGCTGCGGTTTGCCAGATTAGTGTTCTCAAGCTGACAAGGCCGGCGCGACTGTCAGACACCCCACAAGGAGTCAAGCTGGCCCAAACCCCAAGGTTCTTTTGCTGCATCACATGATTTGTCGATCGGGAAGAACCGCTACTTTTGAATAACCGACTAGCCCGAGATGATCGGCAAACGACATTCGACGCTGGAAGATGCGTCTTTGACGGGTAATGGCGATGCTGCTTGCTGCTACCACGCTGGAAATAGCGTTACGGGTCTGAGAATTGCCCAGCAAAAGGGCATGTCGACAATGGTCGTAACCGAACAGACGCTCCAGACTGGTCTGTTTCACTTCCCGGCATCGCGCTCGAATTGGATATCTTCTCCCAGCCTAAGCATCTCAGAAAGGCGCGACGCGCCTTACGCTCGTAAGAGGGGAGCGTTATGATCAGTTCAGGCGCGGCGCCGAAGATAGTTCAGGCGCGGCGCCGAAGATTGCGTCTCCTGTCTTCGAACCGATTTGGATGGCCGTGATAACTCCAGAGCTACCGAGGACGCGGACATTACGACGCGAGAGGACGCCCACGGAGTGCCGGACAAAGGAAAGGGATCCAAGCGGCAGAGCGTGGGCGGCAGATGAGCCGCGGCGTGAGCCTCTCGTCTCTCAGCGATTGCCTTCTATGAGCGAACGCGAGAACGGGTATCAAGAAGCCCAGATGATTGTGGTCGTCAGAGTTCTCGTGGTCATCGCGGCATGTATGGCCCAGCGAGCAAGTATGGGCTGCGGGAAGATTGATCGCCGAAGGAGCGACGGCAAATCGCGCTGCTTTTCAATTTTAAGGCATCGGGCTCAACCGAACTCACGTAACATGCGCGCTTCGGATCGAGCGAACATGTCTCAACGCTGCAATTGCACATTTTTCGGAGGTTCGCGTGAGCGACAGCAGCAGCGGCTCCAATCAGTGGCCGCGCCCCTATCAGGTGGATACGCAACTCTATGGCGACTTCTGGAACTGGCTTGCTGCGAAGCTTCCGCGCCGCCGCTCCTACGGTGCCGCCCTGGCCGCAGGCGATATATACGACTTCCTCGCGTGGATCCGCGAGACCAACAGACCCCCAATGGCCGACCGGATTGCGCTGTCATCGTCGGACGCCGACGTGCAAGCCTATGCAGCTGACTATATAGGGCGCGATGTACCGCTGATGGGTGGGTTTCGTGACCGCCTGCTGAACTTGCGAGATATGCTTCGGGACCTGCAATTTGAGAACTGGGCTCGTGAAAGGAACTTGATGTTTCAGGCCATTGAGGGGGCTAGGCCATCGTCGTCGGACAGCCGTCGCAGCTCTACCACCGATAGCGGTAGCATCCATACCACCGACAGCAGCAGATCCAATCGGGGACCCGCCCCTTATGACGTGGATTTGCCACTCTATGAGGACTTTTGGAATTGGCTTACTGAGAAGCTCCCGAACAGTCGCTCCCGCGGCGCCGAACATGCCGCTGACGATATGAGCGATTCCCTCAGGTGGATCCGCGAGACCAACAGACCGCCAATGGCTCACCGCATTGCGCTGCCGTCGTTGGATACGGACATACAAGCCTATGTACGCGACTACATAGGGCGCGACGCACCCACGATCGGCGGGTTTCGTAACCGTCTGCTGAATTTGCGAGATATGCTTCGGGATTTCCACCAGGTCCAATTCGAGAACTGGGCACGTGCGAGGGGGACGATGTTTCAGGGCTTCGGAATTGCCGGGCCACCGTCATCACCACTGGCACCACCCACAATGCCGTCGGGTGGACCGATCCTTACAGCCGGCGCAGAGGCTAACCCGGCACGGCGTGACTTCGGAGTTTATGTCCTCCCCGGTTGGCGAGGCGGCATTGCTCCGGACCCGCTGATCGCCGAATTGCGAGAAAGCGGCCTCCTTCCGACGTCATTGCGGCCACAAAGTGTGCTTATCAACGGTGCACGCTATGCTGCGCTATTGTGGCCAGGTCGGGCGCCCGTAACGCCAAATAATCCGCAAGGCGAAAACGTTATCCTCACGCCTGGATACAGGGAATTAGGGCTCCAACCTCACCCTCGAGTTGAGCCGATGAACCAAATCGGGCCATTGCCCGATATCGCGATATCGGAGAGAGTGCCGGCCGTAACTGGATCCACGGCCCGCGCGTGGCCGACGCCCGCCTGATCAGCGTACTGAGAGAGTTCAGACTGCCGCCGACCCGTCAGGTCCCAATGCGTCGGCCGTGAAGAAGCTTTCAAACGGTTGATCTGGGGTCGATTTTCTGGGCGAGAGGGTTGTTGAGATTGCAAGGTTTTGGGGCTTGAGGGCTCGGAAGCTTGCAATTTCGTTTTTGGATTCCCTAGAATCGCGAGCCGTGATTGCGTCGTTGCATCGGAGGGCACGATGCGACCCAAGGATCGACGCGACACGGGACAGACCGATCTGCTGCGCTCGCGGCTGGACGCGATCATTGATATGGGCCACCCGCTGGTGAAGCTGGCCGGGACGATCGACTGGTCGTTCCTCGAGCAGAAGTTCGGAGCGGTCTATGAGGACAAGCCGGGGCGCCCCCCGCTGCCGACGCGGCTGATGGCAGGGCTGGCCATTCTCAAGCACACCTACGATCTCTCCGACGAGGTCCTGTGCGAACGCTGGCTGGAGAACCCCTCACATGGGGAATTGGGTGTCAAGACAAGATGCACCTTTTTCCAACGCCTCATCCGATGGCTCAGGCTTTTGTTGCGCCAAATCATAGCCGCGACCTTCCCGAAGCCCTTGATCAATCCCGCCTGAGATCATGGTTCTTCACGGACGACCAATGCCCCTTTTTCTACATCCACCGCGAGCGATACACAGCCGAATCGAGGCCCGACGGCCGCATCCTTGTCATCCATCGACTCTAGGCTTGCCAAGGGGACGCGCTGGCTGCGACCAGAGGCATCGGCTACCCCCACCATCGATAGAGCCAGCGCGGGCAGGCAAGCCGCCGGACGAACTCACTGACGGTGTCGATCCGGTCGCCGCGGTTGAGGGCAAGGCCCGAAGCGAGCACCCGCCATTGCGCTGACGAAATAGTCGGCGGCGGAGCCGGTGTGAGATTTGCGTTAAGTGCCTCGTTGGCTGGCCGCTGCGCATAAGGGTGGTTGCCAGTCAGGGTCAGATAGGCGACCACTGCGAGAGAATACACATCGTCGCTTTCTGTCCGTGGCTCACCCATCAGCATCTCCGGCGACGCATAAGCCGGTGTCAATAGTCCAATGTCGTCGAGCAAAGTGGTGGCCCTGTCGCGTTGCGGCGGAGGGTCGAGCATGAGGACTGTCCCAAAGTCTACAATCTTGATTTCGCCGGTCGAGGTCATGAAGATGTTTCCCGGTTTGAGGTCGCCATGGACGATCCCTAGACTGTGCATGTGAACGAGGCCCTGCCCGACGGCGCGGACGATCTGAAAGGACACGGAGGGTGACAGCGGCCGTCCCTGACGATCGGCCAGGACCTGCGCCAGCGAGCGGCCCTTCAAGAGCTCCATGACCAAGTAATGGTACTTGCCGTCGTAGTCGGAATCGTAGATCCTGACCAAATTCCGGTGTACGCAGTCACGCAAAAGACGCGCCTCGCGGTGCAATAGCTGTACTAATTTCTGGTGCATCTTCGCATGTGGTTGGATGACTTTCACTGCGACTTCTGGACTTTGTTCACGCGCCCACAGGCCGGTCCGATCGATCGCACGATAGATGGTGCTGGTACCGCCCTCGCTAATAACCTCTGCCAGGTCGAAACGGCCGCCGAGCACGTATCCCGAGGGGACCTCACTCACAGCACAACCTCAAGTAGGCATTCTATGATCGCACTCATGTCGTTGGTCGCCTGTTGCGCAAAAGCGCAAGGCAGGACCCCGCCCGTCGGAACGTCGACTGCCAATAATCCGCTGAACTCATGATACGGTGTTGCCGTTACGATCTAATTGCGGCCTACCTGGAACGTGTCACCTGCTTACTCATCGCCACCAGGGGCGGCGTACCAGCATTGCGGCGGACCTCACCGCTCCCACCAAGATGCCGCCAGCGGCATATGCTCGCCTCCTGCCTACAAAGCTGAGAACTCTCCTATCATAGGTGATCCGGACATCGGAACGAACGAAGGACACCCAAGCTGAACGGATTGCTTACACTTTCCGCCCGCAATTCATAGGTCACGTCAGGCCGGTCGGGTCGTCCGATCGTGATCGTGAAACGGTCGGGAGCGCCACGCGAGGTGGGTCGCGAGGCATCGATGAGACGGAACAGAGCCCAAGGGCCTGAGCGCTCAATCCTCTCCTCGGTTCCGTCCAGAGAAGCAAGGGCGACGGAGGCCGTGCTTGCATCGGTTCGACTCGGCCATTCAAGGTCGTAGGCACGGGGCGCCTCGTGACGATAGACGATCTCCTTGCCATCCATGACAAAAGTCGCGCGCAGAAGTTTAGAGGCGAGATAGACGGGCTTGATGCTGAACTTCACGGCCGGAGCGGAACCCGAGCCGCTGAAAAAGGACATGCGAATCTCTCGCGCGCGTTGAAATTGAGCCAGGGCATCGGCATGGATCGGCGCCGTCGCGCCGTCGATAGTTGCCAGCCCAAAGCCGGTTCTGCCCTCGATGACGAATGGCGACAGGTACTTCTGAAAAAAATCATCGAGGATACCGCCAGGGCGAAAGAGATCGCTGAAGTCCTTTAAGGTTACGTCCTCGGTCGCGGCCGCAAACAATGGATAACGCTGGTAGACGCCAGCCTGGCAGATCGGCACCACCTCCCGTGTCCACACGGCATTGACGTGACCGTGTGCCTGTCGAAGCAAGACGCTCCATGTCGAGAGCGCGATGTCGTTCATGATGGTACGAACCAGTTCGGGCCGTAGCGCTGAGTCAGCGCGCAAGATGCCGAAGGCATCGTTGCTCGGATCCTTGATACGTCGCTGAAAGAGCTGAAATGCGGCCTGGCCGGGATCGGGCGCGGTCGCGATGTTGGCCATCGTTGCATACAGGCCGCCGAAAAGATCGCGGATGTGATCCATGCTGGCCGCCTGTCCCGAGGCTCCGCCTATGCCCAGTTGGACGAGAGGCCGGAAGGCTTCGGTGATCCGTGTTCCCGGCCAGGGGGCGTCGCCGAATGCCGCTGAGAACACGGCGGCCGTTGTCTCCCCCACCTTCGCCGCGGTCTGCTCTCCGGGTGGAGGCAGGTTCGTATTGTCGCGTACGAGGAAAATGATCTGCTGCAGTGCGCTTTCCGGGCCGGCCAGCCCACGCAGGATCGCCGATGCACGCTGCATATCGTCGAATTTGACGATGCGGACGCGGCTCAGCGCGCTTGTCCAAATACGAATGTAATCGGCAACATAGCGATCGACGACCTTGCGCACGATCTGTTGCGTATCGGCCGCGTCGAACGAGCCGTTGGCAAGGACCCAGTCGCCGCTTTGCTCGTCCTGGACAATGAGTGGAAGGCGCGGCAGCAGGAAATCGATCAAACCATCCCGTGTGAAGATGCCCGGGATGATCGCAGTGCCGCCCGACGAAGGGAGATCCTGCTGACCAATTGCGGGGAAAACAGCTTGGGGCTTTATCTCCAGCTGGCCGGCTCCCAGCAGACTGACCATGTCGATTGGCCGGAGCTGCGTGTTCTCAGCGCCTTCGCGCAAAAGCCGGGCGTAGACCTGCTCGACGAGCGGACGTTCCATCAGCCGCAAGCCCGCCGCAATCACGAATTTCCGGCCGCTCGTGATGGGTTTCGGCAGCAACTCGATAAGACGTGAAAAATGCTCCTGCAGTTCGCCAGCTGATATCGTCTCGAGCGCAAACGTAAGCGCCACTTCACTGCGCATAGCCTGTTCGACTTTGCCGCGATCGAAATGCCTCGGATCGCCCAGCATCAAATAGATGCGGAACATTTCCTTGGTTTGATCCAGCAGAGTATCGTTGCCCGACCGCAATAGCGCATCAATCCGAACGGCAAGCCTTCCAGCAAAAACAGGCAGCAGGCGGTCGACCAGAATCTGGTCATAGGTTTGTTGCGCAGCTGGCGCGAGCACCGGGGCGGCCGAAATCCCGAGACCGCCAAGCCATGCAAGCCAAGTGTTCTCGCCAGCTGCCAGACACAGCCGGCGCGCGGAATTGAGGGTGGGCAGGAGCTTGACCAGATCCAGCGGCTCGCGTACCTCCTTGAGGCGCGCTTGCAGTGTCTGTGCGGCCATTCTGGTTTCAGCGATGCGTGCTTCGCTGCGAGCGAATGCGTCGTACCACTGAGTCAGCGCGGCGACCGCCAGTATGACTGCCGCGAGGTAGCCACCGCAGTGCACGATCGCGAGCTTGCGTTCGAGTTTGAGATTGCGACCGACCAGCCCCTGCTCAGCGAAGATCACGTCGGTCAGCAACTTTCTGATGAAGAATGTCTTTCCCGGCCCGATGGACGGCGTGGGTGGGCTAGCGTGCACACCGAAATTCCTTCTGATCGCACCGCTCATCGTCTCGATCGGCACTCCTTCCTGAGCAGCGCTAGTCAAGTAGACCCCGCGCAGCATCGGTTGCACTTGCACTTCGAATCGGCTGGGCCGGAAGATCTCGCTAACGAAGGCGCTGACCGCGGTCCGGATGCTCCACAATTCTTTCGGGAACATATACATCATTGCACGACGGTCATGATTACGTTCGTCATGCATGCGGAACGCCAAGTTGGCCTCGAGTCGCTCGGCAAGTTGCTGAATCTCGAGGGTTACGGCGTCGTCGATGTGATCGCCTGGTCCCTCGAGAGGAAAGGTCTTGCCCCAGACCTGGGCACGACCATCATGGTCGAGATCGTCGAAATACTCGGTGAAGCCAGGTACCAGATCGCATTTGGTTACCAGGACATAGACCGGAATACGCATTCCAAACGTCTTGGCGAGCTCCTGTATCCGCGAACGAATCGACTGGACAAGCCTGCGCCGGTTGTCATCGCTCGATAAGAGATCGCGCAGGCTAATCGCAACCAAGATCCCGTTGATCGGTCGCCGGCGCCGATGCATGGTAAGAAGATCGAGAAAGCCGTGCCAGGCCGCGCGATCGACCTCGGCATCCGTATCCTGTGTCGTATAACGGCTTGCCGTGTCGATAAAGACTGCCTCTTCGGTGAACCACCAGTCGCAGTTTCGCGTGCCGCCGACGCCCGCCACTGGATCGACGCCGAGCCGTTCGGCCAGCGGAAACTCGAGGCTCGAGTTGCGCAGGATCGTTGTCTTGCCGGCGCCCGATGGTCCAATGATGATGTACCAGGGCAACTCGAACAGATAGCTCGGTCCGCGCTTGCCGGCGAACACTGTATCGCGCAGGACCTTCAGCGCGTCCTCGAAGCGTCCACGGATGAGATCGATCTCCTCCTCGCCACGATTTTTGGAGGTCGTGATGAGGGCCTCGCTCGCCATCAATGACTTGATAACGCGTCGGTTAGCACGGTGCGCCAGCCAGTAACGGACAAGGATGATGACGAGGACCGTCAGGGAGAGGCAGCCGATTGTGGCCGCGCGAACTGCCTTCGAAACCAGCGGATGCTGATCGAACAGGTCAAAGTGGGGGCCGCCGAACCAAATCATCGCGTCGACCAGCAACAAGGTGACCAGCGTGATGATGCCTCGAACCGAAAAGAGGGCCGCGAATCGAGCGCCAAACACCTGCACCTCCTCTTTAGCGTGGTCCGGACTGGCCGATCATGACGAGCAGCTGCTCAACGGGCGCGAGTTCGTCCGATAGACGCCAACGGAAGACACCGTAGCCGATCAGCCCACTGACTGCTGCGGCGGTGAAGATGATCCATAACGGCATGTAGCGACGCACCCGCGTACGTACTTTGGCGCCGCGCCATCGGATCGATAGTTCGGCCGGTGGTTCGCTCGTATAATCCCGCAATAGACGCCGAACGTCGGAACGCAGGTCTTCAAGCCGCTCGCGGCCTCCTTCCACCACGCGATATTTGCCCTCAAACCCCATCAACAAGCAGATGTTGATGAGCTTGAGCAAGGCGAGATACTTGGCCGGCTTTGCCTGCACGCGTTCGAGTATCTGGAAAACCTTCTCGCCACCCCACGTCTCGTTATGGAACTGGTTAAGCAGACTGTTGTCACTCCAGGCGCTCTCACGGCCCCAGCGCGTGGTCATCACCGCTTCGTCCAGCAACGCGCATATCACATAACGGGCGGCTGTGACATCGCTGTCGCTCACCTGATCTTTGGCCACACGCGCCTCGAAGCGGCGAATTTGCTCGACAATTACGCGACGCAACACGCCTATATCGGCTTCGTCGACGATGCGAAGCTGCGCGACGACCGAAAAGAGCGGTGTCGCGGCCGCGACCAAGACGTCCTCCACTGCCTTTGGCTCGAACAGGCTTTGCACGACGATCTCGGCATGGTTCGCTGCCCACACCTCGTCGGATTCAGATACAGGCGACGACAGAGCGCCTGTCGGGAAGGCGATATTCGGCGCAACGCAAGCGGAGGATTGCCCCACTTGAGTGTTACGAGCCGGACCGACTGGCCTGCGTCCGATGACTGTCGGTTCATCCATGTGTTTAGGGCCCGTCACGTACGTTGCCCGCGGATGGCCCAGAACTCGAGGTGGAGATCCGAGTAGTCACCGCTGACGTGGAAAGCAAAGGCCGCCGAGCGCGGCAGGATGCGCCAGAGCTCCACCGATTGGTCCAGCTCGAAATAGACGGCATTCTGGATGTAGGGCAACTCGCGCGGCGCCACAGCGAGCGCGTGAATCGGAACACCCGGGAGCTGAAGATTGACGAGATCACGAATCTGCTCGACCGAGCCTACTTTCATCTGCGCCGGAAGCTGGTTGCGCAACGCCTCGCCCGGTACACTAGCCACAGCGACGAGAACGAACCTAGAGTCCTGGAACAAGGTGCGGTCGGTGATCAGGCCGGTCAGAATGCCATAGCCTCGGTCCTGCAAAGGAAGCGATATTGCGGCGTTCTCGATCACAATAGACAGCAGTCTACGCAGGATATCACTCAACGGCGTGAAGCAGCTTTCGAGATCCTCATGCCGATAGGAAGGCATCACTTGCGGTTTGCGGCGATCGCCAACGAAACTCGACAGCTGCCCGGTAAGGCTCAGCAGTGCGCGGAAGAGGGCTTCAGGGTGATGCCCACGTGTTGCTGCGAAGTGGTCGAGCACGGCTTCTGCCCCGTTCACGATCGACAATGTAAAAAGATCAATTAGTCCGGCCCCGTCTGCCGTCGCGCGCGAGGGATCCGCGCGCGCAGCAAGCGCCTCTGCGCGCGTCCGCAGCAGCGATCTGGCCTCGTTCAACAGCGCGATCAGCGGCTTGGCTGCGTGGATGTCGATGGCAGGCGGAACGTAGGTGTCGGATAAAGTAATCGCGCGAGCCGGATCGATATCACGGATGCGACAGATAGGCAGCGTGATCAGATCTCCCTGTTCCTCGCCGTCAAAGATGAGATGTGTTGATAGCGACGCAACCTTGATATCGACCGGAGCCTTTTCAGGCGCGCTCGCATTCCGGATCTGAAAGACCTCCTGATCGTAGCGGTGCGCGAGCGCATCCCCGGAACAGAGGTCGCTGGCGGCCTGTCGGCGCGTGCCCGCTGCGATCTTGACCAGCAGATCTTTCGCAGCCGGTGGAGGGATTCGTCCGGTCGGAAGGCGGACATGCTCCGGCGCATAAAGGGCCGTGCCATCGGGCATAATGGCTTCAAGCTCGGTAAGTGCGACTTGGCCAAGCGCCAGAAGATTACGATCAAGGGCAATTTTTCGAATGCCCCAGCCGTAGCCGACCAGACCAGAAACGCGGTTCTCGACCAACTGCTCGATCCAGCGGTCGTATTGCTGAAAGTGCTGCGGACGCACCAACATGCCTTCGGACCAGATCGGTTTGCTTGTCGCAGACACTAGGCGCCTCTTCGCTGACATTCCAAAGGTGCATCTGCCCGGCTATTGATCACGGCGGACCGGTCAGAAGATTTTCCACCAGTGTCGGCTAGCTTCCTGCTCAATGCTCACAGCCCGAGCAGTCAATTTTACCAAGATTCTGTTGTCACGATCGGGCTTGATTTCGGCAGTTGAGCGCCACTGGGCATCGTTGCCCGCGCGGAAGCCTGCGATCACGCCGACATTTCGGGTCTCGATCGGCGTATCGCGCTCGAAGTCGACCTTGTCGCCGGGGGTCAGCTCGACCTCACGCTTGGCCACCAGATCCGGCCCAAGCCGCTTGGTGTCATCGTCGAACAGCTCGAAAAACTGCGCCTGGGTGAAGGTGGTCGTCGACTTCAGTTCGTAAATGCGCACAACGACCGGCGACGGCTTGCCGTGCGCGTTCGGATTGACGAGTTCATCGGCCTCGATGACGAACTTGATGGGCGTCGTCTTAGACGTCTTGTCAGTCGAACAATTAGTGGCTGCAGCGGCCATCAGCAACGCACCGCCAACGACGGACAAACAACGGACTGTGTTCGGCGACGCCATTACGCCGTCTTTCCTTCATTCCGGCCGGGTTCTGAGCGTTGCGTTTCGTAGCTTCGGGCAAATTCTTCTGCGATATAGGAGCGCGCCGTTCGATCAATGTCACCGACCATCGATGCGTGCAGCTCCACAAATCTGTCCCACAACTTCGCCTTATTGAGGCGAGCGCCGAAAAGCCCGCTGATTGCACCGTCGCTCTCGATACGCTGGGGGCTCATGTGCGTGAGCACATTGCTGACCGCGCCTCTCATTGCCGCCATTGCCGCGACCTCATGGGCTTTGATGTCCTCGAATCCTGCGCGCACCGACCGGGAGAGCAACCGGAATCCGCGATCCTTTGCGAGCACCTCGCGGAGGACATGACTGCTGTTGGTGAACTGTACTGCGTTGTCATTCCCGGCACGTGTCTGCGCCGGCCCGATTTGGCACTCATTTTTGAGCATAGCCCACGCCGCCAGTATCGAATGCAGCCCGTTCGTCATCTCGGCGACCGCATGGCCGAGTTCGGCAAAGAACTCTCGACGCTGTGCTGGCGGCACAAGATCCGGATTGCAGCCCAGCGCATTCCAGAACGCCTGCAGTTCGTCTGTGTCGGATGGAGCGTTCGCAGGCAACGGCGGAGCACCGCTCCTTGTCGCGGTTCTTGTCTCAGGAGCGCCGACCACTCGCGGCGCAGCAGTTTCCTTCAGTCTCAGCAGCAGCCGATCGAGCTCCCGCTCATCGGGCGTCGGCGACCCTGAACCAGAATTCCGCAATTTCCCGAGGTGATTCGTCGCAGAAGAGGCGGTCGGCTTAGGCGCGATCCGGAGCGCTTCGTTCGGCTCATTGAGGCGCGCTTTAGCTCGCTGCGACGACACCGATGGCATGCGGCGCGAGACCGGTCCCGGCAACAGATCGCCAAGATCGAGATCCTCAGGGATGATGGGCGCAGGATGGCCATTCGACAGTACACTCCTGCCATTGGAGGGGGCAGAGGGCAGCGGTTTGGATGGCTCGATAAATGGCGTGTCGACCGATGACAACGGAATTGATCCGACATTTGCCGAAGGCGCGTGCGAGGACGGCCTCTGGGTCGTGGCAGCGCTCGACGGTCGCCGAGGAAGATCCGCTAGTGTCGGATCCACAGCCTCGATGTCGCTGCTGAGCGGCTTGTCTCCGGGCAAGGATGGCGGATGAGGTGCCTGCGGCTCGCATTGTGCCGCTGAATAGAAGATCGGGCGCGGCCCAGTCACCACTGAGAAATCGGGAGGAAGGTGCGCATCGCTTACCGACGGTGCGGCAGTCGGAACGGTTGCAGTTGCGGGCTCTTGGGTGAGTGTAGGAGACGGCAACCTCGGCGTCGTACGGCCGACACACACCGCTTTCGACCCCGTCAAGCCTAGCCGTTGACGTTCCTCGACAGGATCGTCCTCGATCATGACCGAGAGGACGTAATTCGCCAAATATAGCGTATCGCCATCAGCTAGCGGCGTGGTATTGCCGCGTCCCAGCGGGGCGTCCACCGTGTTGATGTAGACACCATTGGTGCTTGTATCGGTGATCGTGAAACCGATGCCATTGAATGCAATCAACGCGTGGTGTCCTGACAGCGTGTTGGTTGGATCTGGAAGCCGCCAGTAGCAACCGCGCCCGCGACCGATGGAGCCCCCTTCAGGTCCAAACGCCTGCCTTGCGTAGCGGCCCAAGGGCTCGGCGTTCTCTCCGAGGACTCCGAGTGTCAGATGCATCCCGCACCTTCAGGCTTGCTCGCCGGCACAAGTGGTCATCCGAGCGTCCCATTGAAATTGCCGTGGCGGCAGCATTGCTTTCGACTGAACAGCATTGTTGCTGGGCCGATCGATTGTCTCATGCGCCGGTTGCGCAAGGCGAAAAGGATGGTCTCTTCGTTCGCTCAGCTGCATCGGAGACCGCGCGGGCTTTCTCTCTCAGAAACAAGGCATGCGAACTCAAGCAAAGGAGCGCATCGGTCGTCTTACGCATCTACGTGCACTCCGCCAATTAATGTTGCCAGATTTCGATAGCAACGGTCGTGCCAACGGCACCTCCAACCTAAGCCACTGATTGAACATTAAGAATTTTTGGTCCGGCGAATGACGCCGTTGTTCTCAAACTGACAGAGGCTCGTGCAGTCGTCAGACACCGGACAAGGTGAACCCTCAGACGACTTTTTTGACTACACCGGCCCACTGTTGTCTAGCTATCCTTGACCAAACGAACAGCGGCAGCTTGTCGAGCCAATATGGCGTCGACTTGGGCCGCCCCAGAGATGCGTCGCCGCTTGCGGCAGGCAGTGTATTCGACGACCCGGCAGTGCTTGCGTCTTGAAACGAGCGGGCAGAAGTCTGGTGTCCCCGGCAAGTTATTGCAGACGCGATGCGGCACCGAATTCTGCCCCGGAGCTCGCACATTGGAGTTCGACATCGACGGCATCGACATAGGAGACCTTCTTTTCCGCGGGCAGATTTAGTTTGTCGCCATCCAAAAAGAATGCAGATGCGGTGCGAGTGTAGAGCCCGGTCGGCTTCTGCTTCACGAGGTCTGCGTTCTCGTCCTCTTTCTCGGCGGCGGCTTCTGGACTTACATGTCGCCAATCGGATACGAAAGCAGGAGGAGGTGTCTTCGCTCGGACGTTCGCAGCGGAGGGCCTTGCGGTCCAGAGGGGGTGTTCACAGCCAATCGCGATTCTTGACGAAAAGGTCGTCGAACAAAAGATTATAGAAGTAGATCACTCCACGCGCTGGGTAAGACGGATCATTGTAGCACAACATGTCTTCTATCAGACCAGTCAACACTATTATATGCCCGTGCCATAGTGTTTCGTTCCCGGAGATTGACGGCAAACGCAGCGCAGCCCAGATTGGCCCTCGTCCGACCAACGTTTCTGCAATAAAATCACGTGTAAATCCGTCATCTGGCTGCTTGAGCCTCTCTAATCCTTCGATGCGCGCCAACCAGTCAAACTGGTAGCCGTTGATGCCTACGTCAGCCCGCCAAGCGGAAGGTAGACCCAGCCGAGGCCCTGGGCGAAAGCAGTACGACAGCATACAAGCGCAAGCATACCAACAATTGTATTTCCCATGCGGTTGAACATTTCCGGCATAGTCTCGTCGCATATTCAATTGGCCGTCATAGCCATGTTGTTGGCCGACAAGCGGGACATCCAGCACTACGTTTAGCACCCTACAGCTCTCCCAAATTTACCAGCGAGCTGGGCAAATAGCGTGCCGAACGGCTTTAGCTCCAACCGCCGGTGGCCATGTCTACGCACACACTTGGCGCGAACGAGATGGCTCTCTTGGTCCCGGCGCGCACCGGCTCGTGGCTCGGATGGATGCGTAACATGATCTTCGCGACCTCGCGCCGGTCCGCGCTCTCTGCATCCGCATCCAAGAGGCGCATGCAGGTGAGGGCGTGCTAGCGGTCGTGAGGAGTCGACTCGGTGCGCTGGCATAGCAGCCTCTCGGTCATGGAAGCCATTGGACCGCAGCCGGTACGCTATGGCAACGTCTAACCAGGTTGACCGCGACTCGGGGCCCGTGATCCGTGACGCGCCATGATAGTCCGGTGTCCCGTCATCGCGGGTGATCTTCACCACACGCGAACAACTCGAAAACGATTACAATAGAACAAGGCTTCCGGTTTCCTTGGGCGGATCGATCCACGTCGTCCAGCCTAATTCTCCTTCGCCCAGAGTCCATTCCGGTGTCTGCCCGAGCGCTAATTCTAGCTGGAGATCCCATGCCAAGGGCTCGCGCAGAATAACGCTAATGAGACGGCAAAGGATGGCATGGCTCTCGCAACCGGGCAGCAGTGACCGAAACTGCTGCTGGTTGAGCGGGCCGAGGCAAAGCCGAAATTTGCCTACGATGTCCGGCATGGTTTCACCGGCAAGGGTATCAACGCCGAGCTCAAGACCAGGCCGGCCAAGGCGCCACTGCGCCTGCTGTGGAATGTCGATCTCGCGCCAGATGAATTCCTCGACCCGGGCTGAAATGTGGAGATGGCTGGAAATCAAGCCGGCCACAAGCTTGGCGGACCGGCCGCACAAGGCAAGGACGCCGGCATGCGGCAGCAGCCGCGCCCGCCATTCCCGTTCGTTTGCGGTGTCTTCCCCGGGCACGAGTCCAAAGAGCGTGCCAATCAGCACCGAGATCGCGTCGGTTGCGCCCTCCTCGAACCGCAAATGGTGACGGTAGTACCGCCAGATCCGCAGCAGTAGGCTGATCAGACGGTGATTAAAAAAATCAAAAAAATCGCCGAGCGATCCCATGCCGTCTGCATGCATGACCCGTTCGGCGTAGAAGGGCGGCAGCGGCGAGGAGGGACCATGCAGCCCGAGGAAGTTGACGTTGACCTCCACACGCTCGCCGGCGGCCTTGGCCTGTCTGATTCCCGCGATCTCTTCGGCAGGAAAGCCAAGCGTCGGCGCCGCACGGAAGCGCACGGCCTCCCGCGCGGGATCGTCGGTGGATCCGATCGGGGGAGCGTCGCTGAAGCGCCGCTCGAGATGCGCAACGAGCGAGAAGAACCCGAATGCCGAAAGCTCATCGCGTTCGTCGGGCGCCGTCAGAGTGCCGTGATCGATCCGCTTCTCGCTGGCCATAGGTAGTGTGCGTTGCTTTCCGTGCCGCGAACCGAAAACCGATGCAGCATATTGACGCCGGCAAACGTCGCGAAGAAGGCGTCGAGCACCGATCCAAACAGGAACAATTCGCTCTCACCACCGATCTTGCTGTCGATCACGGCCAATTCGATATTTCGCATTCGGACCGGGGCGCCACGCACCACGTGATCGGTGTCCGTGGTCGCGAACTGATCGAGGCCTTCGAGCAACAACTCCAGGCGGCGACGCGCCTGAACGTCATAGACTGCACGGAACTCGTAGCTGGCAAGGACGGTCCGCAATGTACCTATGTTGGCCATGACGCCGTAATTGCGCGCCAGATTGGCCGTCAACCGCCGCAATAAACCATCATTGACCGGTGGCGGCACTTCTGTAACGACCGCTGTGATATTAGAGAAGGTGACGGAGCGAGGCGTGTCAGAGGTCGGCAGATCCACGCTACCGACAGGCAACCGGTCGGCAATGGGTCCGTTGGAGCAGGTCAATAGCAGGGATACGACGTCGATCGGCGGATGTTGGCCGATGTCGAGCCGGTCAACGAAAGTCACGTAGTGATCGACGCCCCGGCCGACCACCGCAGGCCGGATACGCTCGCGAAAGTAGGCGCGGTTGCGCTCCGCGCCCGGCAGATCGTGGCGCAACAGGTCGAATGGCTCGAACTCGATGCGTTCGGGACGGCCTTGCACATAGCCGGTCACACCATCGACGGACCGGATGGAAAAGTTCGGCCCTCCCGAGGCAAGTACGCGGTATTCGGTCTTGGTCCGATTCAGCCGAATTGGCGAGGCCTCGTGGCTGAAGACATTGATTGCCGGCGTGCAGTTCAAGCAAATCTGTCCTTTGCCGACGCGCAACTGGGCAGGGAACGGGCGCCGAAACTCGAAGGTGAGCCTGCACTCAGTCTCCGTGTGGGCTGCGAGCGGCTCGAGACCAGACAAATCGACGTAGAGAAATTTCGAAGGATAACAGAGATACTCCTGAATGATCCGGAATCCTGCGAAGGCGTTGCGCGGCCAAGGCAGAACCGCCTCGTCATCATTGAAGCCGACTGGCGCGATCTGCGCTGAGCCGATTGCGGCCACCTGTCGATCCGCCACGGTAACAGTTCCCGCCGAGGCGTGACGGCACAGCCAGGCCAATAGGCAGCGCCCCACTTGCGGCTCCCGCTCGGTCGAGAAGAAGAGGCGAAGCCGACCATTCTTAAGACATGACAGGTTTTGCTGGCCGGTTGCTTTGATACGCAGGATTAGCCGGGCCGCACTCGTCCGGTTCTCCAGCTGAACGTCATTGATCTCCAGCGGCAGCACCTCGATTGCGTAGCAGGTGACGAACGTGCAGTTCGTTCCGTCGATCGGCCGCGAGCGGACGCTGGTCCCGGCCGGCAGGTTCAGGCTCGCGGCGCTCGCCGATGATTTCAAGGCAAAAGACAGGGTCGTGATGGGCGGCAGGGCTTGAAGATATTGCGGCCATACCATCCGCAACAGGCCGTGGACGAATTCGGGAAATTCGTCGTCGAGCTTTTGGCGCAGCCGCGCGACAAGGAAGGCGAAGCCTTCGAGCAGCCGCTCGACGTCGGGATCGGTGGCATCCTGCCCGAGAAAGGGCGCAAGCTTCGGATTGGCCAACGCGAAGTCAGCGCCGAGCTCGCGCAAATAGGACAGCTCGTCCTCGTAATAGGGATTGACGGCCACCTCCTTCAGCCCCTCACCCGAACGTGCCTCTCGAAGATCGCATCGAAGGAAATTGGCTCCATTTGAGCTTTATAATCAACCGTCGCATTGACGTGGAAGCTCAGCTGCAGCGGATTTTCGGGATCGGCATGAAAGCGGATCGACACATTCCTTAAACGCGGCTCAAATGTCTCGATCTGCTGCTTGAGCGAGTGGGCGAGCGCGCGCACTGCGTCGGCTCCCTGCCCGACCGCCTCGTTAAGGTCGGGCATGCCGAGGTCCGGCCGTGTTTCGCAGCAGCCCTGGCGCGAGTTCAGAACCCGACGTAAGTTTTCCAGAACGCTTGCCCGGAAACGGTCGAACGACACCCGGCGGGTCGCGGCTCCGTCCTCCAAGCGCTCCATAAGGCTGCGGTCGAACATCGACTACCACCACTATTGCTTGTCGAGCTTACCCTTGAGCGTCAAAGCAAAATCCGCGCCCATGTACTTCAAATGTGGAACGACGGCGATGCCGACGCGATACCAGCCCGGTTCACCTTCGACGTCCTCGACGATGATCTCCGCCTTTCGCAAAGGCCGCCGCGAGCGCACCTCTGCCGACGGATTCTCCTGATCGGCGACATACTGGCGGATCCAGTTGTTCAGCTCGCCTTGCAGCTCTTGGCTGCTCTTCCAGGAGCCGATGTTCTCGCGTTGCAGCACTTTGATGTAGTGCGCGAAACGATTGATGATGAACATATAGGGCAGCTGGCTGCCCAGCTTGTAGTTGAGTTCGGCCGCCTTGCCTTCCTGGGTGGTCCCGAAATATTTCGGCTTCTGCACGGAATTAGCCGAGAAGAAAGCGGCATTGTCAGCCCCCTTGCGCATGGTCAGCGCGATGAAGCCCTGCTCGGCTAGTTCGAACTCGCGCCGGTCCGAGATGAGCACCTCAGTCGGCACCTTGGTCTGCAATTGTCCCATTGCCTCATAGGTATGCAGATTGAGGTCCTCAACCGCGCCGCCAGACTGGGGGCCGATGATGTTCGGGCACCAGCGATACTTGGCGAAGCTTTCGGTTAAGCGCGTCGCAAACGCGAAAGCAGCGTTGCCCCAGAGGTAATTGTCGGTTTCGCCGTCTGAGGCCTCCTGGTAATTAAAAGTCTTCACCGGAACGGTCTCTGGACCATAGGGCAACCGCAGCAAGAAGCGCGGCAGCGTCAGGCCGAAATAGCGCGCGTCCTCGCTTTCGCGGAACGATATCCACTTGGCGTATTTTGGTCCCTCGAACACCGATTGCAGGTCCTTCAGACCTGCGATCTCCTCATGACGTTCGACGCCGAACATGTCGGGTGCAGCAGAAGCGATGACTGGTGCATGCGAGATGGCGGCCACCGCGCTCATGTACCGCATCAGCTTAACATCCTGGCTGCCACTGCCAAACTCGTAGGCCGATATCATGGCCGCGACGGGCTGGCCGCCGAACTGCCCATATTCTGCGGTGTAGACGTGCTTGTACAGCCCGGACTTGACGATCTCCGGGCTGTCCTCGAAGTCGGTGAGCAGTTCATCCTTGCTGACGCTGAGGATTTCTATCTTGATGTTCTGACGGAAATCGGTGCGGTCGACCATGAACTTGAGCCCGCGCCAGGCCGACTCGAGCCGTTGGAACTGGTCCGTGTGCAGCACCTCGTCGAGCTGAGCCGAGATTTTGCGATCGATCTCCGCGATCATCTGATCGACGAGCGCGTTGTTGACCTGCGCATCGGCGCGGCCTGGTTCCATGAGCTCGGCGAGGAAAGCTGCAACGCCCCGGCGAGCAAGGTCGTAACCCTCGTCGCGCGGGCTCATCCTGGTCTCAAGAAGGACCTGATCCAGCAGCGAAAGCTCAATGGCCCCTGTGCCGAGTTCGGCCGGTTGCTGCGCACTTGTGTCGGTCATAGCGCCATCCCTCCTCACGGCAGCCGTTGATCCGCTCACTCGCTCTTGCCGGTGAGCTCGCTCAAGAGCCGCGGCCGCGCGCCGTGGTCTTCGAGCAAATTCTGGATGGCCTTGCGAAAGCTCGGCACGTTCCCGAGCGGACTCTTCAGGGCGATCAGCGCCGCGCGCAGTTCAGTCAAGGCGCGCAATTCGGGAATTTGCTGTGCGACACGTTCGGGTTCGAAGTCCTTCAGGCTCTCAAACGTCAGCGACACTGACAGCTTGCCGGCCTCGGGCTGGTCGTCGAGCCTATTCTCAGCGGAGATATCGAGATTCAGTGCGTGGCTTTTGACAACCTCGTTAAAATTGTCCTTGTCGATATTGACGAGCTCGCGCTGCTCAATCGGGTGGTCATCGGTCTTTCCGGTGAAGTCGCCCAAAACCAATAATTTGAGCGGCAGCTCGACATCCTCCTTCAGGTTGCCGGTTGCCGGTTTGAAGCGGATATTGATGCGCTCCTTTGGAGCGACCGAGCTTTCCTGTGCCATATCAGCTCCTGTTAAGACTTTGTCCCTGACAAGGTCAGCTAGCGAACGAGCGTGCTCGCGCGTGCGATGTCGATGACCGCGACCCGCGTTCGGATTTGTTCGAGCGCGGCGCGACGGCGCGGCTCGTCAAGCATCTGCCGCGAGTCAGAATGTGTGATTGCGCGAAAGCGCAATTCGGCGACGTCGAGCGCAAGCTCAGGCTCCCAGCTTTCGAGGTTGCGCTCAGCGACCACCTCTTCCATGTGCTCGAGCAGCGGGATGGCAGTCGTAACGAAGCCGGTTTCGATGCAGAAACGTGCTTGAGCAAGCTGGCGCACGAACCGCGCTCGTTCTCCGCGCGCGCCATCCAGCGCACGTGACAGCTTCTCGAGGGCAGCCTGAGGCCGCCCATCGTCAATCAGCTTATGTGCCTCAACAATGGCTTCGTCGGCAGGATCACGGCCCGGCGACACGTCCGCACCACCGACGGCGGCCCAAGCACGCGTTTCCTCATCCGCGAACGCCCGGCCGTCATTGAACTGAAACGTCAAGATCCGCGGATAGCGTGTGACCAGCAGGGCTACGCTTGCGCGCACTGCCGCGGCCGCCGGCTCAAAGAGCGGCCCCATTTGCTCCAGTGCTTTCGCGGCATGCCGGTGAACGTCGAGCCAGAACGGTGACATCCAGACGATCTCTTCAGCCAAATTCAAGACATCGGCGTGCTGACCGGCCGCTATTTTGGCTTCCAACGCTGCGATATCGTCCGCAGGCGCAAATATCGCTGTGCGGCCGCCCGTATCCGGCGGCAGGGCGTCAAAGCGCATCCAGGAGCCGACACGATTGAGCAGATAAACCTTCGGGTCTGTGGGGGATGCGACGCGCCGGGCGGCCGCGGCTAGCCTCAGCATATCAGGCAAGTGGTCGATCAAGCTGGCCCAGTCGCCATCGGCGCCAGCCGATCGTGCTGCCTCCGGTGCTGCCGGTTGAGCAACCTCAACCGGCGAAGTGGATTCCGCCGGGGCAACGCCGGCCTGCTCGACAGCTGGGGCCGCCTCCGCCGCACGTTCCGTGGGCACGGCGATTGCGCGCTTGGCTTCTTCGTAGTGCGGTCGCAGCGCCCTCAACAACTCGCCCAAAGAGGCTTGCTCATTGACCAGCTTGTCGCGCAGCTGGCGATCGAGATCGGTAAGCTCCTCATAGGCGGCGAGCACTGCCGGATCGTCGGTTTCGATTGGCACATTCGCGGCTAGCTCTGGTGCAATGCGACCCGCGAGCCAATCGATCGCTCCGACCCGCGCTCGTTCCCGCTCGATCGGCGGAAAGAGACCCTCCCAATGCGCGGCCACCATGCCGCGCAAAACGCCTAAGCCGACGGCAAGGCCCTGGTATCCTCCGGTCCGAAACAGACCATAGGTGGCCCAACAGGCAACCAGAATGTCTTTCGACCGGTTCGCCAGGATATGGAGGGACAGCGTACTGACATTGCTCCAATCAACCGCAGTTGGTCCGTCAACATCCATGCGCCGGACCTCGGTTTCGAGCTGCTCAAATTCGGCCTCATCGCGAACATTCGTGCCGGCGGGGACGGGGCCCGGCACACGCGCCGCGCCGTGGCGCGTACCCGCGTCGATGTCATCTTGAACCGTCATCCGATAGTCAACCACTGCGACAGAACCATACGCGACCGCCCGTCTCGACAATCGCAACACCCGCAGCATACGATAGGCCGAGAGGCGACACTCTTGTAAGCTACCACTCCCCCTCCTTGCTCAGGCGCTGCTCGATGACGCTCCTCTTTCAAGCCTTATGCCAATTGCAATCGTTTGATTTGCAAAAGCGATTTTTCTCAGTCGGAAGCGTCCTAGCCCCGACAGCACGTTGCAAATCGGACACCAGAGGCGTTGGTGATGGACTCCTGGGTCGGCTCGGTCATTGGCCTGAAGGGCCTTAGGCTCAGGCAAGCCGCGGCACGCAGGCCCTCACCCTCGCGACACTTTGAAAGAAGATGAGACAGGATTCAACGCGTCAGGTCGAGGTTTCGTCGTAGAAACGTCTTATGAGGTAGGCGACTTTAAGGCGCACTTCCGGCTGGAAATGCAGGAGTATTCGGTGATGGCGCAGGCGCGTTCTCGCCGATATCGGAGCGAATGATGAGCGATGGTGAAGCTGGGACGTCAAGTGCCTCCCAATGCAGTGTCAATAGGACTGAGGGAACGGACGAGCCTGCTGTTGAAGCGAGTTCTTCGGCCCTCGGGGCTCACCGAGCGAGCAGCTCTGCCCGGGAGCAGATTCGCTCTGAACCGCGGGATTTGGGTGCGTCTTCAGTTGGCGTGGATCGTGGCGCACCAAGCGGCGAAGGACATGAAGCGCGTTCCGGTTCCGAGCCCCGGTCGGGTCATCGATCACCGTCTGAGCCGTCCGTGACCGACCCAGATGTCAGATCCGGTGCTGACAGCGAACACAACGTTCGCGAACCTTCACCTGCACTGGTGAGAACAGCAGCTACCGCCGCAGGCCCCGATGCAGCACCCATCCCGACGATCGGGAACGCCTCAATGGCGTCCTCAATGACTTTAAGAGGTCTGCGACTGCCAGCGGACCTGCCGAGCGTCGACTTAAGCAGCGCACGGCAATCTCCATTGCGAGCTGGATTCGCGGCTTTTCTTGCTGGCTCCACGATGAAAACAAGCCGGGCATTATTCTTCGGCCTCACGACCGCTCGCTGGACGAAGATGCCGCGCTTTACAGTTTGAAGGTGGTGGCAGAAAAATCATCAGTGCGCTGACTCATCTCCGGAACTTCCTGTTGAGGGCCAGGGCCCCGGAAATTTTGGCACCGCGGCTGGCTGCCTATCCCGAAGATGCGGCTCTCATCCAAAGAGCAGTCGAGGCGGCCAGAGCGAACATTGCGAGAGGAACTCCATGGCCGGGTTTCGCAACGCCGAGTTATGTCACCAGAGTCGGTAGCGCTCTTCGCGCGTTCAGTGTGTGGCTCCAGACGCATGCCAAAAGCCGCCTCAACGACCAAACGCTGCGGGACGATGGCCAGAGGTACAGGCGCGGCAGGAATATCCCCTCAGTGGGCGTAGGGTTGAAGCTGCTTTGGAAGTACGACTCGCTACGGGGGTCTCCAGCCATCAGCGACAATTTAGATCTGTTGGAACTGCTGGAGCAGGAGATGGAAGTCGACGGGCCACCGTCGATCGCAGGGGACATCGCCCCGCAGCACATCTTGCTGCAGGCGGCTCCCGCGGCGGCAGCGATTAGCGATGACGGCTTGGAGCTGCGGACGCAGCTGGCGCTGTTGGAGCAGGAGATGGAAGTCGATGGGCCAACGCAGATCTCCTGGGAAAGTGATCCGCAGCTCAACTCATTCCAGGAGTCGCTCGAACGACTGCTCGTCGTGCCAGGTACGCCGTTGGAACCACCAACGTCGCCTCTGCCAGACCCCGACGGAAGTTCGAATTTTGATACGGCCTTACGCGGCGAAGTGCGTAATGATTCTCACGACAGCCGGGCTTCCTGCGAGTTGGGGCAACCGCAACACTCATCTCATCCGGTAGCCGCGATACCGGCTTGGGCGCCGGCGTATGATTTCGGACATGTCGTCGCCTTGGGCTTCAATCACGGCCTCCAACCCGCCCCGACGTTCTGATTGGCGCACTGAATAGAAGAGGCATGCTGCCGCAGTCATTTCAGCAGCCGACAAATCTGATTATTCATGGTCAGCCCTATATGGCGGTGTTGGGGCCATGGATGAGGGAAGTGACCCCCAACAATCCCTTCGGCGCGAACATCATTCTGCGGCCCCGGTTTAAAGGAGGCTAAAGTCCGCGGCCGGAGGCGGGGCGCGATTCCTCCATCCTACCACCTGCAGTACCCACGCTGGGTCCACATCAGAACGATGTTCTTGATGGATTTGCAGGCACGTGTCGATCCACCGCTCAGACAGACCGGCAGCGCGGAGAGGTTCGCTTTTAAGTCCGTCGCTCGGTGTCGAAGCGTCCGATTGGCTGGTCGATCACAGCCCGACTACCACGATCCGGTGCAGGAAGGGGTCGTGTGCGAGCCGCCCCAGTCGTTCACACGTCCTGGCACCCGGCCAAGGTTCTGGTGCCGGCAAGAGGCGCGCCAGCCAGCTCCATCAGCCCAAACGCATCAGCGAGTTGGGCGTCGCGAATGCGCACGACCGCTCAGTCGATCCTGGAGAGTGCCCGTCGATCGGCGACGAGGTTGTCAAGGTGAAGCGGCTCGTCATCAGGCCGCTCTCGTTCCGCCAATCGCCTCGCCAGCGTCCGTGTGCCGTCCACCACAAAGACGCCGCAATCACAACCGTTCCGCTGTTGGGCCATGCGGGCGGACTGAAGGTTGGCGCCAAGGCGTTCCGCGAGTTGTTCTGCGCTAGCGACGTTAGATTTCCCAGAGGAGTCGTAGTGATAGGCAGCTACGTTGTCCCGATTGCGGCGATCAACGAGCAGTAGCGACCAGTGGTTGCCGTCGCCGGCCTTGGCACCTCTGCCATTGTTCACTGGCGCGAGCGCTCGAGCAACCATGCCATTGGAGGGGCAAGTGTTGGACATGACCAACTACCAGTTCTGGCAGGTTGATCGGGACAACGAACACATGGCAAGCGTCGCCCACAAACGCCACACAGGCCTAGGAACTTGGAATGCACCACAGATTTGGCCGTGCCAATGGAATGGACGGAAGCAACTGCTCGCCCACAGCCACCAAAGCAGCTCGAAACCTGTGATCCCTCCGGTCTTCTGGGCCACCATCACGGACGTTGTGAAGCGATCTCTGCGCGCACAGGTTCCAAGGCTCTCCGGAAATCGCGGCCGTCAATCGTTTAATCCCACGCTGACCACAATGCCAAGACAGCTTCATGAAACCACGGCCCCGGCTTGGTTGGCTTTGCATTCCGGTGGCTGCCATTTCGTTGAGAAAAGCATCTTCGACCAAGATGCTAGGCATCACTGCAATCCTCTGCTCCATAGTGGAGCAAGGTCATAGTTCGCAAAGTCTTGGCGGCCAGGACAGCTGAGGCTCCGCCGCGTTCGCTGCCAGCGGTTCTCGCCCAGCCAGCAGGCGCTGCTCACTGTCGGCAAATCCGGCTTGATGCACAAGCAAGGTGCAGACCAGATCATGCTCGCGTCCAGGGGTGACGAGGTTCGCAAGTTACGCGGATTTCGCTGGAATAGACGAACCTCCTGCCCGTGAGGCCTCGTCCCCTTGTCCTCAGACGCCAAGCCTTGGGAAGTCCGTTCTGGACCGTTGAGCCCGGTTTTCAATCCATTCATGGCTCGCAAATAAGGACGCGAAGTACACTGTGCGTAATTCCTTTGTTGCGGCGACGACGCCTCGGACATCTTCGGCTACGGCGGCACTTGCGTGCAGCTTGCGATCAAGAGAGACCCAACGGCGACTTGCCGTCGCACTTTCTCTCGCGGCCTGTTTGGTCGGCCCCCCTGTTTTGGCGCAAACTGCTGACGATGATCCCAAGAGCAAAGCTGCGGACCAAGCCACCAAGAGAAGAACTCCAAAAGCCCCCGGCATGGCCAGAAAGCTCCGGATCGGCATGGTCAATCAGCCAATTCGACTTCGTGCCTCGGCGCTAGCATCAGCTCCCAACCTGCCTCCCATAAAGCGCGGGAGCTCCGATCGGGTTGCCCAGACGCAAACGCAAAAAAGGATCGACCCCTTCGCACCCTTCGATATTTTCCGAGAAAAAGGGATCTGGCTCAACATACCCGGCCCCGCCGATACGATTGATCAGGACAAACACGGCGTTAGATCCGCCCTGGCAGACGTCGGCATCGGCTATATCGGCTGGACGCTCAACACCTTTGCAAACAACCAGCTGCCGAATGCGGCCAGAAGCAGCCTCGCCAACCAGCTCTATATGGGGCAGAATCCGACGTTTGCTACGGCGAACTTCATGACCGTCACCTACGATCTCAGCCGATTTGGCATTCCCGATGGCCAGATTGTCGTGGGAGCCGAGCAGCAATACTGGACATGGAAGCGCCCGGGACCGGATCGAGTGGGGTTGAATACACTCGCCTACTATCAAACCTTCTTCGACAGGAAATTCGAACTCAAACTTGGGTACCTGAGAAATGCGAATGAGTTCACCGGCACATTGTTCGGAGGAATTTCAGGATCAAACATGTTTGCCTTGTTCCAAGCAGGCATGAGCACTAACGCCGCGCCGACGCCCGCCGCCAACCTGAAGTTCAATTTTGATGATCACTTGTACAACAAAGTCTCCGTGCAGCGCTCCATCAGTCCAGATGGTCCTTATGCCGAGATAACCGAGAATCCAACCGGCCTGAACTGGAGCACGGCCAATGCAGGGATTCTTTTCGTTGATGAACTTGGCTACAAGAGCAAGGCGGCTCCCGGCTTACCCGACACGTGGCTACGGGCGGGTATTGGTTTCAACAGCAGCCACTACAAGAATTTGGCAGATCCGGATCAACAAAGGGAGAGCGGGAATAACTTTCATTACATCGCTGCTGACAGGCAGCTCTGGCAGAGTGACGTTGAGGGGGCGCCGTCTCGCGGCCTCTATGGCGGATTCTCCGTCATGGGAGCTCGGCCTGACCTAAACCGGATCAGCCGGTATTACGAGCTTCGGCTGTATGCGAAGGGACCTTTTGATAGTCGCGCCAGTGATCTGATGGCTGTTGTCGCCACCAACACCGCCTGGAGCAGGTTTGCAGTGGATGCTGCCTCGGCTAAGGGGCAGCTTGCGCATCGCGATACAACTGCAATTACGGGAACATACACCGCGCATCTCGCTCCGGGGATATATGCAAGCCTCGGGCTGTCATACATTCATTACCCGACAAGTGTCACACACACGCCCCAAACGGGACACGCGCTCAATCTGTTGGTATCTACGCTGATATTTTTCTAGTCCATCGAGGGCGCACACCAATTCGACTTACCGAGCCACGCAGAAGGCCGCCTCCATCGTGATCGACAGCCGCCATGACAGCACCCGGCGGATCGTCCAATCGAGCACGACGGCGAGGTAAACAAAACCGCGTGCAATGGGGATGTAGGTGATATCCATCGCCCAGACCTGGTTCGGCCGCGTGATCGCCATGCCGCGCAACAGATACGGATAACTCTTGTGGCCGGGCTCTGGCTTCGTCGTGCGCGGACGGCGATAGAGCGCTTCTATCCCCATCCGCTTCATCAGCGTCTTGACATGCCGGCGGCCGATCTTGCACCCTTGGCAAAGCCAGCAGGCCTCGCAACATACGCGAACCGGCGAAGGGATACTCCAGATGAAACCGGTCGAGACGCCGCATCATCGCGGCAGCCCGGTAGGGCCTACGCGCCACGCGTCAGGCTGGGAACAACGCCTGGCGCGACATGCTGAGCGCGTTACTCTCCCTAACAGATTGAAGTCAGTCCAGGCCGTGGCGCCAGGGAACATGACATCATCCATCCGGATGGTTTGTTGCTGCAGCACATGGATATTCGGGATATTCGATCCAGCTGCTACTGTCTTGCCCTTCTCGACCGTGGGGTGGACGTCGCGAGCCGTGCGCTTCGTTTTGCCGCGTGCCATTGGGATCGGCTTGCCCAGCTCGAAACTCTAATTGGCAATCATCACCATGCCGCGACACTGACTCGCCTCCTGATCGGCGGCAGCTTTTCTTCAGCGGACCGGTGGCGCTGCGGCCTTCGAAGGGGTTTCCATCGGCTCATTGTGAATCAGTTCCGAGACGCGTCAGCTTATCGACAGCCAAGCCTCGCAGTATGTGAACGTGTCTATCTGGCTGACAGGTCCGGCTTGATCTACTCAGAGCTGGCAAAGGAGAATGGGATAGATTTCAGGGGTCGATACGCAACGCGACCTGGAAGCGGTCGGTGGGTCATCGCGAATCACCTTCTCGTCGAGAAGGCTCAGACTCGCGCTCATATGTTATATCAATGGGATCAGCGTACGTGCACTGATGCGCGGCAGATCGGCTGCGTTCGGGCGGGAAGTGATCGTCTCGGCAAGGTCCGTCGACGCGATCCGAACCGCCCCGCCGCCGGCCGTCCGGCAGCGCGACGACAACATAGGCGGGAGCGCGCCCCGACCGCTCCTTCAGCACCTTAAGCCGGTGCCCAAAAAGAAAATGATGCGGGTCAGTGATCGTGACGTGAGACACGACCCGCTCAAGAATAGGGGTACTCTGACGTGTTCGACGATCCAACTATGGCCGACGCCATCCGCGACTGCCTCGTGCACAATGCCCACAGGCTTACCCTAGGGGGCGAGAGCCTGCGCAAAGGCCGCCGCAAAGCGTCGATGCTTGACGACGAGCCCGCCAACTGACTTGGCGGCTCATGCACGCGCCACTGGCCACGCAGCACGAGTGGCTCGCCGCCGTGCTGCGCGGCCACTATGGCTATTATGGCAGGCCGCACAATTATCCAGCGCTCAACGGCTTCTACCGCGAAGTGCGTCGGATCTGGCTGCGTTGTCTGAGACGGCGTAGCCAGAAAAGTCGGCGCATGGGCTGGCCGGAGGTTGCCTGCCAACTCCACGCATCACTCGCAC
>NZ_JACMYP010000069.1 GCF_020889705.1 Bradyrhizobium altum
CGCCGGCTTCCTGGCGCAGGGCGTCGCGGCATTCGAGGCGGCCAGCATCGGCGTGTGGCTGCACGGCGAAGGCGCCAGCGAGGCGGGGCCCGGCCTGATCGCGGAGGATCTCACCGAAGTGCTGCCTTCCGTGTTCCGCCGGCTCTATGATGAGTTCGGAATTGAATATTAGGCGGCTCCAGCTTGCCGACATGGATGCGGCCGCACGCGTGCACCGCGCGGCGCTCGACGAAGCGTTGCCGTGGCTCGCGGGCCTGCACACACCGGATGAAGATCGCTGGTTCTATCGCGAGCGGATGTTCGCGGCCTGCACGCTGTGGGGCGCGTTCGACGGCGAGGCGATGAGCGGCGTCATCGCATTCCACGACGATTGGATCGAGCAGCTCTATGTGCTGCCGGCCGCGCAGGGCCGCGGCATCGGCGGCGCGCTGCTCGAGATCGCACAGCAGGGGGCGGACCAGTTGCAACTCTGGACCTTCCAGCGCAATGCGCGGGCGCGCCGCTTCTACGAGGCGCGCGGTTTTGCCGCGGTCGAGGAAACCGACGGCAGCCGCAACGAGGAGAGGGGGCCGGACGTGCGCTATCTCTGGGCGCGCAGGGCCGGCGGATGACATACTGATCGGATTGACTGACCCCAGGCGGATCCGGGGAACAGGACGGGGCTCACGGCGGGACGAAAGATCGTCTGGCAATCGGCCACCATTTGAGCACTTAATGCCGGTATCGACGAGCGAAAGTACCCTTGAGCCTCAAAGCCGCGTGGTACGGACCGGAGCACCATGACGAGTCCCTGCCGCGTTCTAATGATCTATCCGAAGTTCGTTCCGGACTCGTTCTGGAACTATACGGAAGCTTGCGAACTCGTCGGCGCGAAGTATCCGGCGGCGCCACTCGGACTGATCACCGTCGCCGCCATGCTGCCGAAGCATTGGGAGATTCGGCTCGTCAACCGTAACACCGAGCCTTCGACCGAGGCGGACCTTGACTGGGCCGATCTCGTCATGATCGGCGGTATGCTCAACCAGCAGCCTGATTTTCTCCACCTGATCGATCTCGCCCACCGGCACGGCAAGCCGGTATGTGTCGGTGGGCCTGACGTCTCCTCGAGCCCGCACCTTTACGCGGATGCGGACTTCCAGGTGATCGGCGAGGCCGAACACATCATCGAGGAATTCATCGCCGCCTGGGAACGCGGCGAGCGCGAGGGCGTGTTCATCGCCGAGAAATTCAAGATCGACGTCACACTAAGCCCGATGCCCCGCTACGATCTGATCAAGTTCGATCATTATCTCTTTATCGGCGTGCAATATTCGCGTGGCTGCCCGTTCACCTGCGAGTTCTGCGATATTATCGAGCTGTACGGGCGCGTGCCGCGCACCAAGACCCCCGATCAGATTCTCGCTGAGCTGCAAGCGCTCTACGATCATGGTTATCGTGGGCATGTCGATTTCGTCGACGACAATTTCATCGGCAACAAGAAAAACCTCCGCATCTTGCTGCCGCGGCTCAAAGCCTGGCTGGAAGAGCGAGACTATCCGTTCGAGTTTTCGACCGAAGCCTCGATCAATATCGCTGATGACAGCGAGCTGTTGCAGGCAATGAAGGACGCGAACTTCTTCGGAATTTTCGTCGGCATTGAGAGCCCGGATCCAGAGACCCTCGTGCAGATGAAGAAAAAGCAGAACACCAGGCGCAACATCGCCGAGAGCGTTCACAAGATTTACGACTATGGCATGTTCGTCACCGCGGGTTTCATCGTCGGGTTCGATACCGAGAAACTCTCAATGGCGCAGGCGATGATCGACTTCATCGAGGAGGCGAGCATCCCAGTCTGCATGGTTGGGCTGCTCTATGCGCTGCCTGGCACACAGCTGACGCGGCGGCTGGCCCAGGAAGGCCGCCTGCACGAAGGCCATGATCTCATGAAGGTCGAGCAGGCGGGCGACCAATGCACGCTCGGCTGCAATTTCGAAACCAAGCGTCCGCTTCGCGACATCCTTGTGGACTACAAGGATGTGCTCGGGCACGTGTTCAGCCCGGCGGCATATGCAGGGCGGCTGTCGCGGCTTTCCGTCATGCTCGACCGGTCCGACCGGCGCCGCGATCTGCCCGATGGCGACGTGCGCACGAAGCTTGGCGGCATCGAGGGCGTACACAGGATCATGCGGACCCTGCCGGAGGTTCGCGAGCCGTTCTGGAAGACCTTCGTCGAGGTCGCCAAGTCCAACCCAGGCGCACTGCGCTACATCGTGATGCTGATGGCGCTGTACCTGCATTTCGGGCCGTTCTCGAAACACGTGATCGGTGAGATTGACCGCCGGATTGCCGAGCTGGACGGTACGCATCCGGTTAGGGCCACCGCGCTTGTGCCGTGAGTTCATCAAGGAGGCAGTTTGATGGACGGGGCAAAGTTCGGTGGACTCTTGGGCAGCTGACGCAACTCAGGCGACGTCGGTGGAAAGTGAAACGCTCTTCCACGCATCGAATTCGGCTTGCAGCAGTTTCATTTTTTCCTCGACCAGCCGCACGGCATCGCTGCCGAGCAGGAGATGCGTCGGCGGATCGGCCGACAGGGCGAGTTTCAACATCGCCTGCGCGGCCTTTTGGGGATCGCCGACCTGCCAGCCACTCAGTTCCATGCGACGTTTGCGGATTGGATTGATGACAGCGTCATAATCTCCGATCGACCGCTCCGCCCGTACCATCGATCGTCCGGCCCAGTCGGTGCGGAAGCCGCCCGGCTCGATCGCGGTGACCTTGATGCCGAGGTCCTTGATTTCCTTGCCGAGGGATTCCGATATCCCTTCCAGCGCGAACTTGCTGCCATGGTAGTAGCTGAGGCCGGGCATCGTGATGATCCCGCCCATCGACGTGATGTTGAGGATATGCCCGGCGCGCCGCTTGCGCATGAAGGGCAGCACCGCCTGGATCATCGCCACCGCGCCGAAGACGTTGACCTCGAACTGGCGTCGCAGATCGTCGATCGATGATTCCTCCAGGATGCCCTCGTGGCCATAGCCTGCATTGTTCACCAGAATGTCGATCGCGCCGATCCTGTGCTCGACGTCGGCGACGGCGGGCGCGATCGCATCGGTGTTGGTGACGTCAAGAACCACCGCGTGCACGTCGGGGCCGAGCGCTTCGAATGTCCGCTTGTCATTCTCGTTGCGCACGGTGCCGGCGACGGTATGGCCGTTGCTCAATGCTGCCTCGGCCAACGCGCGGCCGAAGCCGGACGAAACGCCCGTGATGAGGAAAGTCTTTGCCATAGGGGATGTCCTTCAGATCGAGATTGCAGGCTCGATATAGGTGACTTGATTAGTGCAATAATCGGCATAGAGTGGCATGACCTGATGCAGATAATCGAACAATGCAGCATGCCGGCCTTTTCGAGCTGAACGCAGTCGTCGCGATTTCAACGCATCGCAGCTTTCGCGCGGCCGCGACTGAACTCGGCATTTCGCCCTCGGCGTTGAGCCATGCGATCGCCGTGCTCGAAAAACGGCTTGGCGTGCGCCTCATCAATCGGACGACGCGCAGCGTCGCGCTGTCGGAGGCGGGAGAGCGTTTCCTCGCCAGGGTCAGTCCCGCGCTGCGCGAGATTGCCGGCGCGATGGAAGATGTGAACGAGTTTCGCGACACGCCCGCGGGCACGCTGCGCATCAACCTGAAGGAGCGCGCCGCGCACCAGATCCTCCGCCTCGTCGTGGCAAAATTCCTGCGGCGCTATCCCGACATGAACGTCGAACTGACCCTGGAGGGACGTCCCATCGATATTGTCGCGGAAGGTTTCGATGCCGGCATCCGGTTGGCCGAAGCCGTGCCGCAGGACATGGTCGCGATCCCCTGCGGCCCGGACACGCGCTTCATTGTCGTCGGCGCGCCCGATTATTTCGCACGCGCTTCGGTGCCGCGGTCTCCGCTTGATCTGCTCACCCATGAATGCATTCGCAGACGGATGCCCAGTGGCAAGCTCTATCACTGGGAGTTCGAGAAGCGCGGCGGCGAGCAGATGGTGGTGGACGTCCGGGGCAGGCTGACCCTCGACAGTGACAGTCTGATGGTCGAAGCTGCCCTCGACGGCCTGGGACTGGCATTCGTCAGCGATTTTTGGGTGACGGGGCATCTCGCCGCCGGCACCTTGCGAGCGGCGCTGGACGACTGGACGCCGCCCTTTCCCGGCCTGCGTCTCTACTATCCGCGGCACCGGCATATGACGGCCGGGCTTCGTGCTTTCGTCGACATGGTGCGGGAGGAGACGAAGGTGGCCGCCAGGGGCGGGGAGGTCCACTCGCCCCCGGCCAAGCGATCGGGCGGTCACCGCAAGCGCGCTTGAGCCGTCGCCACATCGGCCCTCTACAGATGCGGCACCACCTCGACGCTTGCCTTGAGGAGGCGACGCGTCTTCATCAGGTTGTGCGATACTGGAGCACTTCAGAGCCCGAGAACCGGATTTCTCTCGCATGAGAGGAGCCGGCATTGATCGGGTGGAAACGAAATGAAACACGCGATGTCCGGCTCACGTCGACGTGGACACCGTGCCGGCCTTTCCGCGCTTGTTCCGCCTTGGCGTTTTTCACGAGACTGTTGATGGACGCGCGGAGAAACGCGGGCTAGGCCCAGCAACATTCTCTCTCGCATCCCGCCACAAGCTTCCGTTAGTGGCAGGCAAAACAATTTCCTCGCTCGAGCGCTGCAACAAGGCGCAATGGCGCTACGAACGCAGCAGTTCGCTCAGGCCGAGCAGATTGCGGCCAACATCCTGAAAATGCAGCCGCACGGACAGGAACGCGGCGCTTCTCCTCGCGCATGCCTTGAGGGGGCAGAACCGCGGAGACGAGGCGATCGCGCCACTGGAACGGATTGCACGCCGTGGCGACGACGGAGAGGTCGAGACCTTGCTTGGCGCATTGCTGTGCGGGCGGGCGTGCCACGGACGGGATCGCGCAGCTGCGGCGCACGGCGGCGCGCCGCCCGCCATATCTCCGTTCGTTTCAGGAACTCGCCGGCCAGTTTGCCAAGGCCGGTCAACACGACGAGGCGATCAGCACGGTCGAAGCCGGTCTCGCACTGGCCCCCGACAGCGTCGATCTGAAGCTCGATCTCGGGCGGCTGCTGCATGATACCAATGACTTCGCGCGGGCTGCGCGTGTTCTGACAGCCGCACGTGATGCTGCGCCGGGACGCCTCGATGTTCTCAACCAACTCGGGCGGGTCCTGGTCCTGCATGGCGACTACGCCGCGGCCGCGGATGCATTCCGCCGCGTGCTCGCCCAGTACCCCGACGATCGCTCGACCCGCGCCTACCTCGCCACATCGCTGTTCGAGCAGGGTGAGCGCGACGCTGCCGAGGCGGCGCTGCGCTCCGTCATTCGTGGTCAGCCCCAGCTGTTGGGACGCGCGGCATTCGTCATGGCCGCGGGATCGCGTGGCCGCTTCGTCTTCGCGCAGCGCGACGCTGCGAGATTCCTCGGCGGGGAAGCAGGTTGAGCGCATCGGACAAAATCTCGTCGCGCCTCAGGCCCTGAAGCTTCTCCGGTAGAGGTTGGGCTGGCGCTTGAGCTCACTCCTGAACTCGCCGACGCGCTTGGCTTCTTCCGCGGTGAACGAGGATGCCTGCGCAGTCCAGTCGTCGCGCTTGACCGGAATGCATTGCGCGATAGGGGTCCCCTGCGGGAGGACACCTCGGAAATTCCGGTCGTGCCAGTACGCCGGGAAGTGCACCCAATTGTCGGCATAAGGTCGGAATTGACCAGGCCGCTGAGGGTGGTGAACGGCAGGTCGAAGCGGTTGACGGGATGCGTGAAGTAGATCGCGTAGCCTTCGGGCGCCTCGACGGTCCACAGATTGTGGAATTTGAGAAAGAAGCGGCCCGCTTCGAATAATGGTGTGCCGCTGACCTGACCCGGGTCGTGAAATCCGATCGGCGGGCGCGGAAATTCGGGTGTGCCTCCGGGCGGCAGGTCGTGATCCCAGGTGATTTCGCCGTCATCGACCTTGAGATCGCAGACCAGCGGCAGCAGGAACCCGCAGGTCATCGCGTCCACGAATGGCGGGCAACGCTTGATGGTGTCCTCGTCGTGCAGGTTGATTGAAGAGAGGGCCGTCGCCAGCATGGCCTTGAGCCAGTCGGGGACGCCTTGTGCCGCCGGGAGCGGTCGCGGGATCAGTCCTTCGAGTTGTTCCGGACAGCGAAATTTGAGCGTCAGCTTGTTGTTGTTCGTCATTGGGCGCTCCAGTGCGCCCGATCGGCCTACATGATGATGTCGTGAATTCTCGCTCACGATCGATTGATGGCGACCTCAGCCATGCGTCAGACAAACGGCAATCCGTTGCCGCCCCCCATCAGAAGCAGGAGCAGACACAATCTGAAGCAAACGGGAAACGCCGGGCGCTAACTCACGAGATACTTCGTCACCGCCGGTTCGTTCCACTCGATGCCGAGCCCGGGACCGCGGGCGGTCACTGCGCCGTCCGTGATCTCGGCGGGCCTTGCGAGGATCGTGCCTGCGAAGTCGAGGAACTCGAGCCAGTGCGCGGTCGGCGTCACTGCGAGCAGATGCGCGCTGACTTCCGCGAACAGATGGCTCGACATCGGGACCGACGCGGCATCGGCCTGTCCCGCGACCTGCATCCAGCCGGTGACGCCACCGACCTTCATCACGTCGGGCATGATGAAGTCGGATGCGCCGGCCGCGATCGCCTCGGCGAAGCCGCGCGGAAACCACCAGTTCTCGCCGGCCTGGATCGGCGTCGGCGAGGTCTTGCGGACCCTGGCGTGGCCGGACAGGCTCTCCTGCGGCACCGGCTCCTCGATCCAGTGCAGGTCGTGGGGCGCGAGCCGCGCGATGCGGCGGGTGGCTTCCGCCGGATCGAGCGACTGGTTGAAATCGATCATCAGCGCGATGTCGGGGCCGAGCAGGGCGCGCACGCCCTTCACGACGCGCTCGTCATTGGCGGCATCGCCGTCGCCGCCCTTGATCTTGATGCCCTTGAAGCCTTGGTCGAGCGAGCGGCGCAGCGCGCGCTCGTCCGCAACGGGATCGACCGCGCCGTAGCTGTCATAGGCCTTGATCGGCTTCGCCGAGCCGCCGAGCAGTTCGACCAGCGGCCGGCCGGCGAGTTGGCCGAGCACATCCCAATAGGCCATGTCGAGACCCGACACGGCCATGCCGACCAGACCCTGCGCGCTGAGCAGCCGGAACCTGGTGTCCATCGCCTTCATCAGATCGAATGGGGCGACCGGCCTGCCGATGAGCTCGCGACCGATTTCTTCGATCAGATAGCAGAGAGGGTTAAGTGTGAGCTTGCTGTAGGCGAAGATGTAGGTGCGACCGGTAACGCCTTGATCGGTCTCGACATCGATCAGCACCAGCGGACCGGAATCGATCACGCCAAACGCGGTCTTCACAGGACGCTTGAGCGGCACCACGACGCTTCGTGCCTTCACTCCGCGAATCGCTGCAACTGTCTGGTTCATCGGTGTTTCCTCAGGCGGTTTCCACTTCTTGTTATTGGACACTGTACCATCGCAAGAGCCGCGGCGCGGCCCAATCGGTCGCGACCTGCTCGATCAGATAGCGGCCCGGATATTCGGCGAGGAAGGCGATGCGCTGGGTCTGGCCCGGTTCGACCGCGAGAGTGTCGAGCCAGAACGGCTTCCAGCCGTCGTCGAGCCGGTCGAGCAGACGGAAGTGATGGCCGTGCAGGTGAAAGACGCTGGCGATCGTGGCCTGGTTGGTCAGGGCCAGCACGACGGTTCGGCCTGCCTTGGCCTGAAAGGCCGGGGCCGCTGACGGCTTGAAATCCGCCGGGCGGAACCACTCGGTGGGCGCGCCGAGCGCCAGATCGAATCGCGTCGCGCTCTTGAGGTCGAGCTGAGCGGGCATGTCGTTGCCCGGCAGCGGTGGGGCCGGCGGGAACGGCGCCGTTCGGATCGGCGGTTCGTTCGAGACGGCGAGCTTGCCGACCGGACGGGCTTGCTTGCCGTCGTGCAGCAGGATCGGGAAGCTCGTTCCGGCCGGACCGGCCGAATCGACAAAGACGTCCGTGCGGCTTCCGGGAGCCAGGACCAGCGCACCATTGCGGGCCGGGAACGGTTCGGCCGGCTGGCCGTCGATCGCCATCACCCGGACGTCGAGGTTGTCCAGCTTGACCGCCAGCACGCTGCGTTGGCTGCCATTGATAAAGCGGAGTCTGAGGCGGGCATTGGCCGGTGCCGAGATATCGTATGAAGTCTTGCCGTTAATTGTATGAATTTGCGTCGAATCTTTTGGGTCGTTCCCAGCCGGGATCGCGGTTCCATCGGGCCGCAGGCGCCACTCCTCGATCAGCAGAACCTCGTCGCGATCGACGGCGACCGGCGAGGTGCCGGTCACGATAAGCGGGCGCGGCCGCGCCGGCGCCGTGCCCTCTCCGAACAGCGGCTCGCACAGGAAGGTACCGGCATGCCGAAGCGGCAGCTGGAAGGTATCCTTTGCCCCCGTGGCAAGGGGCGCCCGGGAGGCCAGCGGCTCCGCGGCCGGGACGCCATCGAGCCCGCGGCAATCGAGCGCGGCCGCGACCGGCAGCTCGTTGCCGAACGTCATGTCGAGGACCTCGCCGCGCTTGAAGCGGAGATCGCCGCTGCCGAGCGACCAGACCGGGGTCTCCGGTCCGTCGGGACGAAGCAGGATGCGGTCAATCTTGGCCTGGAGCGCGATCGCCGTCCGGCCCTGCGCCGAGCCGGTGGCTGGCCAAGCGGGGCAAAGCGCCGCGGCGCCGAGGCCGGCGATCAGGTCGCGCCGGGTGAGGGAAAATTGGGGACTTGCTGGGGGGCTTGCCATCCGGCCGATGCGGACCATTTTCAAGTGTACCTGTCCAGTCGCGATCGGTCGCAGGGCGGGCTCTCCAGCGGCCATTTTTTTGCTGCGAACCGGTGGGCGCATGTTATAAGCCCGGCCGCCCGCGGCATCGCGGCCGGACTGGATGCTTTTCGCGCGGGCGTGGCGGAACTGGTAGACGCGCTGGATTTAGGTTCCAGTGACGAAAGTTGTGGGGGTTCGAGTCCCTCCGCCCGCACCAAGCGCTTACAGCGTTTGCATGACGATTCCTTGGAGAACCTTGGGCCCCGAAGGGGACGAGGGTTCGCCGAACCCACAGACGTTAGGCCGCAAGGCTCACCGTCGAACAGATTGACACTGCCACGGCCACTCGGGCCGCGGCAAAAGCGGAAGAAGATTGATACCATGCAGGTCACCGAGACCCTCAACGAGGGACTGAAGCACGAATTCAAGATCAGCGTTCCGGCATCCGATCTCGATGCCAAGGCGGGCGCCAAGCTGGTTGACCTCAAGGACAAGGTCCGTCTCAACGGCTTCCGTCCCGGCAAGGTGCCGGTGGCGCACCTGAAGAAGATCTACGGCCGCTCCGTCATGGCCGAGACCATCGACCAGACCATCAGCGACACCAACCGGCAGATCTTCGAAGATCGCGGCTTCCGCCTCGCCGGCGAGCCGAAGATCACGATGCCGACCGAGAAGGACCAGGTCGAGGAATTGCTGTCGGGCAAGACCGACCTGACCTACACCGTCGCGATCGAGGTCGTGCCGCAGATCCAGCTCGCCGATTTCAAGTCGTTCTCGGTCGAGAAGCCGGTGGTCGATGTCTCCGACGCCGACGTCGACGATGCCATCAAGCGCATCGCGGAAGGCAGCCGCCCGTACAGCGCCAAGACCGAGGGTGCGGCGGAGAAGGGCGACCGCGTCACCATCAGCTTCAAGGGCACCATCAACGGTGAAGCCTTCGAGGGCGGCACCGGCGAGGGCATCCAGGTCGTGATCGGCGCCGGCCAGTTCATTCCGGGCTTCGAGGAGCAGCTGATCGGCATCGGCACGGGCGAGACCCGCACGCTGAAGGTTGGTTTCCCGAAGAACTACCTGAACGACAAGCTCGCCGGCCAGCCGGCCGAGTTCGAGACCACCGCGACGCTGATCGAGGCGCCCGGTGAGGCCACGATCGACGACGAGTTCGCCAAGACGCTCGGCCTCGAGTCGCTCGACAAGCTGAAGGAAGCCGCGCGCGAGCGCCTGACCGCCGAGTTCGCCGGCGCGACCCGTCAGAAGGTCAAGCGCGCGCTGCTCGACCGGCTCGACGAGAGCCACAAATTCGAGGCGCCGCCGTCGCTTGTCGCCGAAGAGTTCAACCTGATGTGGAACTCGATCAAGGCCGAGATGGACTCGACCGGCAAGTCCTTCGCCGACGAGAACACCACCGAGGATGCGGCCAAGGAAGAGTACCAGAAGATCGCCGACCGCCGTGTCCGCCTTGGCCTCGTGCTGTCGGAGATCGGCGAGAAGAACAAGATCACCGTGACCGACGACGAGGTCTCGCGCGCCGTGATCGAGCGCGCACGCCAGATGCCGGGCCGCGAGAAGGAAGTCTGGGATTACTACCGCAGCAACGCCCAGGCGCTGGCCCAGCTCCGCGCTCCGATCTACGAGGACAAGGTCGTCGACTTCGTCCTGGAGCTCGCCAACGTGACCGAGAAGAAGGTCTCCAAGGATGAGCTGTTCAAGGATGAAGACGCCGAGCAGACTGCCGTCTAATTGCGGCACCTCGCGTTAATGATGAACCGCGAAAGCACGCCCGCGGCGGGTCCCCGTCGCTAGGCGTGCCGACGCGAATCGGCTTGAACTTCTGCGTCCTGCCCAGGTGGCTAGTACGGCCAGTGCCGGTCTTGTCGGCCGGAAATTGGTCCATATCTGGGTTAAGCCTTAACGTTCTGCATCACCCCTAACCCTTGGGTTCTTTCATGCGCGATCCCGTTGAAACCTACATGAACCTCGTGCCGATGGTCGTCGAGCAGACCAATCGCGGCGAACGCGCCTACGACATTTTCTCGCGCCTGCTGAAAGAGCGCATCATCTTCGTCACCGGTCCGGTGGAAGACGGCATGGCGACGCTGACCGTCGCGCAGCTTTTGTTCCTCGAGGCCGAGAATCCGAAGAAGGAAATCTCGATGTACATCAACTCGCCGGGTGGCGTGGTGACGTCGGGCCTTGCGATCTACGACACGATGCAGTTCATCCGTCCGCCGGTATCGACGCTGTGCACGGGGCAGGCGGCCTCGATGGGCTCGCTGCTGCTCGCAGCCGGCGAGAAGGACATGCGCTTCACGCTGCCGAACTCCCGCATCATGGTGCACCAGCCGTCCGGCGGCTTCCAGGGCCAGGCCACCGACATCATGCTGCACGCGCAGGAGATCCTGAATCTCAAGAAGCGCCTCAACGAGATCTACGTGAAGCACACCGGCCAGACCTACAAGGCGATCGAGGACGCGCTCGAGCGCGACAAGTTCCTCACCGCCGAGGACGCCAAGGCGTTCGGTCTCGTCGACAAGGTCATCGACAAGCGGCCGGAAGACCCGTCGGCGGCCAAGGCGGCCTAACAAAGCTGCCTGATCTGGACGGGCGACCCGAGGCGTCGGTGTGATCTCCACATTGACGCCTCACATAGTCGGCAAAGCAGGACGGCGGGGTACCTCGCAAGCGCATATGTGGGGGCAGAAAGTTCCGCTTTCGTGCTCATGGTCCGGCGTGGTAATCCCGCAACGTTCCGTGGATTTCGAAGCGTATTCCACGTGCGATCGTGGAAAATCACGGTATTGTCACGGTCTTGAGCCGGCCTCCCGATTAGCGAATTCTTGATAGTCGGGTGCCAGCATGGTTGGCTGTAATGCATCGGCTATGATCGCGGAGATTCGAATAAACCGTGATCCACACGGTCAGTATTGCGTAGGGTCTTTTTTGGTACGGAATTTGCTCTATCTACCCAATACTCCGGTTTTGTGCCGGATTGGGTCGATCTGGCAAACGAGGTCGAACGGCGGACGGAGATAATGAATGAGTAAGGTCGGCACGAGCGACGCCAAGAACACGCTATATTGCTCGTTCTGCGGCAAGAGCCAGCATGAAGTTCGCAAGCTGATTGCCGGACCGACTGTCTTCATTTGCGACGAGTGTGTCGAACTCTGCATGGACATCATTCGCGAGGAGAACAAGTCCTCGCTGGTGAAGTCGCGCGACGGCATCCCGACGCCGAAGGAAATCTGCAAGGTCCTCGACGACTACGTGATCGGCCAGAGCCATGCCAAGAAGGTGCTGTCGGTCGCCGTCCACAATCACTACAAGCGGCTGAACCATCAGACCAAGCACAACGATGTCGAGCTGGCGAAGTCGAACATCCTGCTGATCGGTCCGACCGGTTCGGGCAAGACGCTGCTCGCGCAGACGCTGGCGCGCATCCTCGACGTGCCGTTTACCATGGCTGACGCGACGACGCTGACCGAGGCCGGCTATGTCGGTGAGGACGTCGAGAACATCATCCTGAAGCTGCTGCAGGCCGCCGACTATAACGTCGAGCGCGCGCAGCGCGGCATTGTCTATATCGACGAAATCGACAAGATCAGCCGCAAGTCCGACAATCCCTCAATCACCCGCGACGTGTCGGGCGAGGGCGTCCAGCAGGCGCTGCTGAAGATCATGGAAGGCACGGTAGCCTCGGTCCCGCCTCAGGGCGGCCGCAAGCATCCGCAGCAGGAGTTCCTGCAGGTGGATACCACAAACATCCTGTTCATCTGCGGCGGTGCCTTCTCGGGCCTCGAGAAGATCATCTCCGCGCGCGGCCGTTCGACCTCGATCGGCTTCGCGGCGCAGGTGCTGGCGCCGGAGGATCGCCGTACCGGCGAGATATTCCGTCACGTCGAGCCAGAAGATCTG
The DNA here is from genome assembly GCF_020889705.1 of Bradyrhizobium altum. Taxonomy (GTDB): domain Bacteria; phylum Pseudomonadota; class Alphaproteobacteria; order Rhizobiales; family Xanthobacteraceae; genus Bradyrhizobium; species Bradyrhizobium altum. The sequence continues at coordinate 12,759 of NZ_JACMYP010000069.1, forward strand.
CTGAAGTACGGCCTGATCCCGGAATTCGTCGGCCGTCTGCCCGTCGTGGCGACGCTGGAGGACCTCGACGAGGCCTCGCTGAAGAAGATCCTGACCGATCCGAAGAACGCGCTGGTGAAGCAGTACCAGCGGCTGTTCGAGATGGAGAACATCGAGCTGACCTTCGCCGACGAGGCGCTTGGCGCGGTCGCCCGCAGGGCGATCGAGCGCAAGACCGGCGCGCGCGGCCTGCGGTCGATCCTGGAGAGCATCCTGCTCGAGACCATGTTCGACCTCCCGGGCCTCGAAGGCGTCGAGGAAGTCGTGATCTCGCGCGAGGTCGTCGAGGGCACGGCGCGTCCGCTCTACATCTACGCGGATCGTTCCGACCGCGCCGTCGAGAGCAGCGCGAGCGCCTAAGGCGCAACTTTCTGTCGTCGCAATTCATGCGGCTGCCGGGCGATCCGGCGGCCGTTGCGGCACAGCAGCAGGCCATTTTCGCGTCGTAGTAAATGCCTGTTTAGCCTATATTTCCCGGCACTTCTCAGACTTGACACCCCCCCGCCTGATAGCCACCTAATGCTATCGGTGAGGGATCTCATGCGTTGAGATTCGTCGCTTTTCGATGCGGAATATGCGGCTGCTGACGGCAATCTAATTCCGGATCACCAAGGCACCTTGTGGCGGTTGCGCAAGCAGGCGGACTGCGTGCAAGGGGGCAAAACAAAAGGATAAGGCCATGACGACTTCAAAACCCCGGCCAACGATCGTCCACGGCGAAAGCCATTCCTATCCGGTGCTGCCGCTCCGCGACATCGTCGTCTTCCCGCACATGATTGTGCCGCTCTTCGTCGGCCGCGAGAAATCGATCCGCGCGCTCGAAGAGGTGATGAAGAACGACGCGTTGATCATGCTCGCGACGCAGAAGAACGCGTCCGATGACGATCCGGCTCCCGATTCAATCTACGAGACCGGTACGCTCGCCAGCGTTCTGCAGCTCCTGAAACTGCCCGACGGCACCGTCAAGGTGCTGGTCGAGGGCCTCGAGCGCGCGCGTGTCGAGAAGTATTCCGACCGCAGCGAGTACTACGAGGCGACCGCGGTCGCGCTCGCCGACACTGACGCCAACTCGGTCGAAGCCGAGGCCTTGGCGCGTTCGGTCGTGTCCGACTTCGAAAGCTATGTGAAGCTGAACAAGAAGATCTCCGCCGAAGTCGTCGGGGTGGTTCAAGCGATCACCGATTTCGCCAAGCTCGGCGACACCGTTGCCTCGCATCTCGCGGTCAAGATTGCCGATCGGCAAGCGATCCTGGAGACGTTGTCCGTCACCCAGCGCCTGGAGAAGGTGCTCGGCCTGATGGAGAGCGAGATCTCGGTGCTGCAGGTCGAGAAGCGCATCCGCTCGCGCGTCAAGCGCCAGATGGAGAAGACCCAGCGCGAGTATTACCTGAACGAGCAGATGAAGGCGATCCAGAAGGAGCTCGGCGACGACGAAGGTCGCGACGAGCTGGCCGATCTGGAGGAGAAGATCTCCAAGACCAAGCTTTCCAAGGAAGCGCGCGAGAAGGCCCAGCACGAGCTGAAGAAGCTGCGCCAGATGTCGCCGATGTCCGCGGAAGCGACCGTCGTGCGCAACTACCTGGATTGGCTGCTGTCGATCCCGTGGGGCAAGAAGTCCAAGGTCAAGAAGGACCTCGAGGCCGCGCAGGCGGTGCTGGACTCCGATCACTACGGGCTCGAGAAGGTCAAGGACCGTATCGTCGAGTATCTCGCGGTGCAGTCGCGCGCCAACAAGCTGACCGGACCGATCCTCTGCCTGGTCGGGCCTCCCGGCGTCGGCAAGACCTCGCTCGGCAAGTCGATCGCGAAGGCGACCGGCCGTGAGTTCGTGCGCGTGTCGCTCGGCGGCGTGCGTGACGAGGCCGAGATCCGCGGTCACCGCCGCACCTATATCGGCTCGATGCCCGGCAAGATCATCCAGTCGATGCGGAAGGCGAAGACCTCGAACCCGCTGTTCCTGCTGGACGAGATCGACAAGATGGGCGCCGATTTCCGCGGCGATCCGTCGTCGGCGCTGCTTGAGGTCCTGGACCCCGAGCAGAACTCGACCTTCAACGACCATTACCTGGAGGTCGATTACGACCTGTCCAACGTGATGTTCATCACGACCGCGAATACGCTGAATATTCCAGGCCCGCTGATGGACCGCATGGAGATCATCCGGATCGCCGGCTACACCGAGAACGAGAAGGTCGAGATCGCGCGCAAGCATCTGATCCCGAGCGCGCTCTCCAAGCACGGTCTGGACTCCAAGGAATGGTCGATCGATGACGCGGCCTTGCTCTTGATGATCCGCCGCTACACCCGCGAAGCGGGCGTGCGTAATCTGGAGCGTGAGCTCTCCACACTCGCCCGCAAGGCGGTGAAGGAGCTGATGATCTCCAAGAAGAAGTCGGTGAAGGTCACCGAGGCGAACATCGAAGAGTTCCTCGGCGTGCCGAAGTATCGCTTCGGCGAGATCGACGACGAGGATCAGGTCGGTATCGTCACCGGTCTGGCGTGGACCGATGTCGGCGGCGAGCTGTTGACCATTGAAGGCGTCATGATGCCCGGCAAGGGCAAGATGACCGTCACGGGCAATCTGCGCGACGTGATGAAGGAGTCGATCTCGGCGGCGGCGTCTTACGTCCGCTCGCGCGCGATTGTCTACGGCATCGAACCGCCGATGTTCGATCGCCGCGACATCCACGTTCACGTGCCGGAGGGCGCAACGCCGAAGGACGGTCCGTCCGCCGGCGTGGCGATGGCCACCGCGATCATCTCGGTCATGACCGGCATTCCGGTCCGCCACGATGTCGCGATGACCGGCGAGATCACGCTGCGTGGTCGCGTGCTGCCGATCGGCGGTCTGAAGGAGAAGCTCTTGGCTGCCGCGCGGGGTGGCATCAAGACGGTGCTGATCCCGGAGGACAACGCCAAGGATCTCACGGAGATTTCCGATGCGATCAAGGGCGGCATGGAGATCATTCCGGTCTCGCGGCTGGATGAGGTCGTTGCCAAGGCGCTGACCCGCGTGCCTGTGCCGATCGTCTGGGAAGAGGAGACCAGCAAGGTCGACGTCAAGCCCGACGCTTCGGATGAAGCGTCCGGTGGACTGACGGCGCACTGAAGCGAGCTCCAATCGAAATACTGAAACGGCGCCTTCGGGCGCCGTTTTTGTTTTGGTCGAGGAGCTGCGTAGGCAACTACTCTTTCTTCTCGACGACGAAATTGCCGATCGCCCCGAGTGCCATCAGCACGCTGGTGCCGAGGAACACCGCGCGCATGCCGATATGGCCGCCGATGAATCCGCCGGCGAGCGGGCCGATCACCTGGCCGGCATATTGGGCCGAAATCGAATAGCCCAGCATGCTGCCGGTGACCGTGTCAGGCACGTTGTGCCGGATCACGCTTGCGATGCAGGGCAATAGGCCGCCGAGCGCGAGCCCCATCAGGAAGCGGAGCAGGATCAGCTGCCAGCCGCTGACCACGAAGGCCTGCGGAATCAGCAGCAGCGCCGAGGCGGCCAGGCAGATGGTGATGATCCGCCAATGGCCGACGCGATCGGCCAGCTTGCCGAGATGCGACGACGACAGCAGGCTGCCGAAGGCGGCCGCCGACATCACGAGGCCGGCGACGAACGTCACCCGCGGTGCCTCGACCAGTTGCGCGACATAGACCGTGATGATCGGCTCGATCGACATGTTGGCGATCATCAAGAGCAGGCCGGTGCCCCACATCGCGATCACCGGTCGCTTGTCTGAAATCGTTGACCAGCCGCCACGCGATTTGCCGCCTTTCGTCGCCTTTGGACGCGCCTCCTCGCGGATCAGAAAGGTCGTGCCGAGGAAAGTGAAGAAGATGACGCCGCCGATCAGGAAGAAGGTCGCGCGGATGCCGATCAGGCCCGGCAGCACGCCGCCGATCAAGGGGCCGACCAGGCTGCCGGCCATGATGCCGGCCGACAGCACGCCGATCGCCCAGCCGGACCGCGCCTTCGGCGTCTGCGACGCAACCAGCACGGTCGAGCCCGAAGCGTAGCCGCCGAGCAGGCCGGTCAACAGTCGCAAGCCGACCAGCTCATAGACGTTATGCGCCATGCCGATCAGCGACATGGCAACCGCCATGCCGAGGCTGGCGCGGATCAGCATCAGCTTGCGGCCATAGCGATCCGCGAGCCGCCCCCACAGCGGCGCCGTCAGCGCCGCGCTGAAGAAGGTCGCTCCATAGGCGATGCCCGACCACTGCACGATGGAGGCATGGTCCGTGACACCGAGCTGCTCGACATAAAGCGGCAGGAACGGCAGCAGCAGCGTCATCCCCACGATGGTGGTGAAGGAGCCGAACACGCAGACGATGAGGTTGCGCTTCCAGGGTCCGGCGTCGAGCGCCGCTTCGCGATCGATCGCCATGTTCATGTCAGCGCAGCCCGATCACGGCGAAGCCGCGCGCCCGCAGGCCGCGGCGATCCTCATTGAGCGAGCGCAGCAGCCGATCGCGGGTATCGGTGATGTGATCGGCGGCCTCGCGCGCGGCCCAATCCGGATCGTTCGCCTTGATGAAGCCGAGAATGCGCCGGTGCTCGCGCCACGCCTGCTCGCGCGAGGGTTCGGTCCAGACTTCGAGCCAGCGCGCCCGCGACAGCCGGGTCATGGCGCCGGCGATCGCCTTGACGATGAAGGGATTGCCGGAGAGGCGCGCGATCTCGACATGGAAATCGGTGCCGACGCGGTGCCACTCCTCGCGCGGCGCACCCGACTGGCAGGCGTCCAGCATCGCTTCGACCCCGGCGATGTCGGCCGCGCTCGCCCGTGCGCAGGCGAGGCGGACGGCCGTCGTCTCCAGGGGAATCCTGAACTCGGCCAGCGCCTCCAGCTCGCCGAGGTCGATCGGTGCGACGATCCAGTTGCGGCCGTCGCGGCGGACCAGCTCTTCGCCTTCGAGCCGTACCAGCGCGGCGCGGATCGGCGTGCGCGATCCCTCGAACCGGCTCTCAAGCCAGCGTTCGGTCAGCCGCTCGCCGGGGCCGAGATCGAGGGAGAGGATCATCTCCCGGAGCTGGTCGTGGATCTGAAGCATCTGCGACATGGCGGTCTGCCGGCCTGGGAGTAGAGTTTTGGGGCCTTGTCGACGTATCTCGAATTGGTATCCCGAACAATCCCGTTTTGGGATGCCAGTATTGTCCCACGGGGCATCCGACCGTGTTCCGGATACCTTGCTGGCCGCATCCCGGGAACGACCTCTTGGCGACCGCCTTGTTGGACAGCGCCGAATTGGGAGAACGCAGATGCGGATCGACGGGCAATGCCATTGCGGGGCCGTGAGCTATCAGGCGGAGATCGATCCCGAACGGGTGTCGATCTGCCATTGCACGGACTGTCAGGCGCTGACCGGTTCACCCTATCGCGTCACGGTGATCTGCGCCGCCGAGCAGGTCCGGCTGACCGAAGGTGCGCCGAAGATTTACGGCAAGCGGGGCGATAACGGCCGAATCCGCTTCCAACATTTTTGCGGTGAGTGCGGTTCCCCGTTGTTCACGAGCGGCGAGGATGGCGGTCCCGACGATTGGGGTATCCGCTGGGGCAGCATTCGCCAGCGCGGCGAATTGACCCCGCGACGCCAGGTCTGGTGCCGCTCCGCCGCACCCTGGATCAATGATCTCAAGGGATTGCCGGCGCGGCCCAAGGATTGAAGCCCGTGGATTGAAGCCCAAGGCTTGAAGCTTAGCGGCCCTGGCGACCTTGCGCCCAAGGGGCGGGCGAGGCTAAAGAGGCGCGCAGGTAAGGGCGGCTAGCTCAGCTGGTTAGAGCGTCTCGTTTACACCGAGAGGGTCGGGAGTTCGAATCTCTCGCCGCCTACCAGCTTTCGCTCCTCTCGGGCTTCGGCTCGGCAAGCCAGTCTTCGCGGATCAACTTATCCGCTTGTTCGGTCCGCAGGGCGAAGGCTGTCTCGCCGAAGCTCGAAGAGCGAAGGCGGACTGGTTCAAAATCCCATCGCTGCTGTTCCCTGCGAGCCGCGAGCCGAGGCGGACCAAAGTATGATTCCCGCGCATGTTAATGTTGCCGCTCGGGTTTGATGCCGACGCCGCTGCGATGCTATTCTCTCCGCCTAACCGGGAACTTGATGCATGCGCAAACTCGCCGCGATTTTTCTTCTCACCATGATTGCCGGACCGGCATTGGCGCAGGAGGATCATGTTCAGCGCTATCGCGAAGAGATCGAGAAGTCGCCGTCGGATGTGGCCAACGAGGCGCGGCAGCAGCGCGCCTACCAGCGCGCGCTCAGCGGTGTGCCGGACCAGAAGCCGACCGACCCGTGGGGCATTGCGCGCAGCAATGACGGGCAGGCCGCCCCGAAGGGCAATGCCGCGAAGACGCCTGCGCCGAAGCCGGCCAAGCCCACGAGCGCTGCCGCCAAATAATCCCCGAGAGCGGACCAGGTCGATGAAATACTACGTCTGCAAACTGACCGGACCGCGCCCGACCTTCCCGCAGGACATGACGCCGCGGGAAGCCGCCATCATGCAGGCGCATGTCGCCTATTGCGGCGAATTGCTGCAAGCCGGCAAGGCGCTGATCTTCGGGCCGGTGGCCGATCCCGCCGGCGTCTGGGGACTGGGCGTGCTGCGACTATCCGATGATGCCGATCCGCAGGAGATCGTCGCCAACGATCCCGTGACCAAGGCCGATGCCGGATTTACCTATCAGGTCATACCGATGCTGCGCGCTGCGACGCGCGAGACTTGCTAGGATCGGCGCAATTTCTCAACAAGGTTGGATCGCATGAACGCAGGCCATCCGCAAAACGCCGATCAGATTGCATATTGGAACGGGCCGGGCGGTCAGCGCTGGGCTTCGAGGCAAGCCGCGCAGGATATCGTGCTGCAGCCGGTGCTCGACCTCCTGATCGATCGCGCCGCGCCGAAGGCCGGCGAGCGCATCGTCGATGTCGGCTGCGGCAGCGGCGCCTCGACGAATGGGTTTGCGACCAAGGTGGGGCCGTCAGGCCATGTGTTCGGCGTCGACGTCTCCGGACCAATGCTGGAGCGGGCACGGCAAAGCACGCCGAAGGATGCGCCGGTCACCTATGCGCTTGCCGACGCCACGGTCTATCCGTTCGATCCCGCAAGCTTCGATCTCCTGGCGTCGCGCTTCGGCGTGATGTTCTTTGCCGATCCGGCGGTGTCGTTCGCCAATCTGCACAAGGCGCTGAAGCCGTCGGGCCGGCTCGCCTTCGCCTGCTGGCAGGAGCCGCGCGAAAATCCGTTCTTCATGGCGCCGCTGCAGGCGGTCTACAAGCACGTGCCGAAGCTGCCGCAGCTTGGTCCCGAAGACCCCGGTCCGTTCTCATTCGCGTCCGAAGCGCGCGTGAACCGGATCCTCGGCGAAGCGGGGTTTTCCGGCATCGCGATGGAGCCCTGCCGGCTTGAGTTCGATGTCGCGATCGGGCGCGGAATCGACGCCGCCGTCCAGAGCGCGCTCGAGATCGGGCCCGCCAGCCGCGCACTGGAAGGACAACCGGATGACCTACGGGCCGCCGCCGTCACCTCGATCCGTGAGGCATTGACGCCGTTCGTCAAGGGCGATGCCGTGCTGCTGCCGGGCGCGATCTGGATCGTGACCGCGCGGGCGTCATAGCGAACCCAGGCGGCGGCTACTTGAATTGGGCGCGGCACGCCGGACTGAGGTGGCGCTTGTTCCGTTCCATGCACGCGGTGATCTGCCGGACGCTCGGAACGAACTCACGGCAGAGCTTCATGGCGTCGGCCCGGCAGGCCCTTCGTTGTTCGCCGTACCCGAATTCGCATGCGCGTTCCCTGCAAGGGCGGCAAAGGCGAGTGTTGCCAATAGCGCGATCGCTGCAGTTCGGGAGTTGCGGATTGCTCGGTTCGTCGCGCGAGCGCTTCGCATCATGGTCTCTGTCTTACCTAGCTGCCAACAACGCCGGCCTTCTGCTCCCAGATCATCGCCAGGTGCACGATGGTCTGCACGGCCTTCTCCATGTCCTGGCGGCTCACCCATTCGAGCCGCGAATGAAACGCGTGCTCGCCGGCGAAGATGTTGGGGCAGGGCAATCCCATGAACGAAAGCCGCGAGCCATCTGTGCCGCCGCGGATCGAGGTCTTTACCGGCGATAGCCCGGCGCGCTCGATCGCTTCGATCGCATAGGCGACGATCTGGGGGTGGCGATCGATCACCTCTTTCATGTTGCGGTATTGCTGCTTGACCTCCATGCGGTAGGTCGAGCGCGGGTATCCCTTCATGACGTCCCGCACGATCTTCTCGAGCAGCGCTTCCTTCTGCTTCAGGCCTTGCTCGGTGAAATCGCGGACGATGAAGTCAATCCGCGCATTCTCTAGCGCCCCCGAGATTGCGACCGGATGCAGAAAGCCTTCCTTGCCTTCCGTGGTCTCGGGCGAACAGGTGTCCTTCGGCAGGCGATCGACGATGGCGGCCGCGATCTTGATCGCGTGCTCCATCTTGCCCTTGGCAAAGCCCGGATGGGTCGCGACACCTTCGATGATGATGCTGGCGCCGTCGGCGGAGAAGGTCTCGTCCTCGATGTGGCCCGCGGTCTCGCCATCCATGGTATAGCCGAAATCGGCCCCTAACTTCTTGATGTCGACCTTGTCGACGCCGCGGCCGATCTCCTCGTCCGGCGTGAACAGGATCTTGATGGTGCCGTGCTTCACCTGCGGGTTGGTGATCAGGAAATGCGCGGCGTCCATGATCTCGGCGAGGCCGGCCTTGTTGTCGGCGCCGAGCAGGGTGGTGCCGTCGGTCGTGATGATGTCGTTGCCGATCTGGTCTGCCAGCGCTTCGTGCTCGGCGGCGCGGATCACCTGCGAGGCATCGGCCGGGAGCACGATGTCGCCGCCGCGGTAATTCTTCACGACCTGCGGCTTGACGTTCTTGCCGGTGCAGTCGGGTGAGGTGTCCATGTGCGAGCAGAAGCAGATCACCGGCACCGTCTTGTCGGTGTTGGCCGGGATCGTCGCATAGACGTATCCGTGTGGATCGAGGTGCGCATCGGATATGCCCATCGCCTGCAGCTCGGCGACCAGCAGGCGGCCCAGATTCTTCTGCTTCTCGGTGGAGGGCGTGGTCGGTGAATCCGGATCGGACTGGGTGTCGATCACGACATAGCGCAGGAAGCGCTCGGTGACGGTGTGCTTGAAGTCGAGAGCCGGTGCCAGCATGAAGACCGCGCAAGGGTAGGAGAACGGGAATAAGACGCTCAGGCGAAGTTGGTTCGCGCAAGCAAAGCGCATCGAGCGACAACTCTACAACAGAAAAGCGCCACTCCGGGGCCGCGTCGCGAGCCGGAATGGCGCTTGGTATCAAGCAAGTTAAGAACCCTAGACGGCTTCCTTCAGCTCCTTGGCGGCGCGGAAGGCGACCTTCTTGCTCGCCTTGATGTGGATCTGCTCGCCGGTCGCCGGGTTGCGGCCCATGCGGGCGGCGCGCTTGCGAACCTGGAGGATGCCGAGGCCAACGATGCGAATCCGCTCGCCCTTCTTGAGGTGCTTGGTGATCCGGGTGACCATGTCGGTCAGGATCGCCTCAGCCTGCTTCTTGGACAGCTCCTGCTCCTCGGCGATGGCAGCCGCCAGGTGCTTCAGCGTGATCGTCGCCGGGGTCGCTGCTTTCTTCGCCATGTGTGGCCCTCCTCGTTGCTGAATGGCTGGATTGCTGCTTTCACGCGAATGGCGCGCCGTTCGCGTCGGGAAAATGCGTCCGGAAAAGTCCTGAAACCGCCGGTTCTGGGAACGGGCAGCGCCGAGCCCGGCCACAGGAAACCCAGACGTATCAGGCCTTATTTGATTCGGGGCTTTGCTGACTACGCCGTTTCCCCTGAAAACAGGCGACAACTCGCGCCCACAGCGCGAAAATGCCCGCGCTGTGCAGGGCTCCGCAACGTGCTTGACTATCGGGATGCGGGCCTTTATGCCCTCGTTCCTGCGCGGATCAATCCGATGATCGGCATCCGCGGGAGTAGCTCAGTTGGTTAGAGCGCCGCCCTGTCACGGCGGAGGCCGCGGGTTCGAGTCCCGTCTCTCGCGCCATCAATTCAAGTGCAATTTCAATCACTTGCCACCTTCACGACGTTTTCGCTGAAGTTCCAAGAGTGTCATAAGGGGCGCCGTCATGACACTTTCGGCCGCCCTTTGTTCCAGCCGCTCGGCTCCGATCGCGCGCGCTTCATCGAAGCGCCGGACACTCGCGACATTGACCGGGTTGTAGGTCTTGCGGAGCCGATTCGAGGCCGAGACGGTGTTCGCCATCTTGTTTGACTGGTCTGTGATGGAGCCGCCGCCGGCATCGCCTTCCACGGCGCCGGAGCGACGCATATCGCCGAGCTGGCGCCATTCATTCTTGCCGAACGCCAGCGCCCTGACCCGGGCGAAGTCTTTTTCGAGTCGGTCCTTGGTGTAGGGACGGGGCGCGATATGCCGACCACCACCGTGATCGCCGCCCCACTGTCCGGTCTTGCCCTTGCGGCTCACCGGGCGGCCGCCGCGCGTCCAGAAGAGGGGCGTTGCGTCGAGTAGGTCGACGCCCATCTGATCGAGATAGGCAACCAGGATCGCAGTGGACCATTGCGAGAGGGTCGCTGCGGCGGCCCTGCCTGTCTTGGCTCGATCGAGGCGGAAGAATAGGCCAACGCGGTCGCGGTCCGCTTGTCCTGCCGTGATGGTCTGCGCATCGATCGGCGACAGCATCGAGTCCCATGCCACCGCCATGCAGGCGGCGAGGCCGTAGAACTTGTTGCGCCAAGCGACCTGCACCAACGTCAACACCTCATGACGCATCCAGATTTCTTGCCGAGGATCTGGCGCCGAGTTGGCGAACGCCTTGCCGGGATCAGTGAGGCCGTCGCAGTAGCCGTGCATCGCCTGCATTCTGTTCCAGAGCGCACGCCAGACCTTGATCACCATGTGGCGCTCGGTGACCGAGACCTTGCTCTCGATCTCGGGCACCAACCCGGTAGCCTTGCCGGTGACGGGATCAATGCGGAGAAAGTGTTCCGGTTGAATCGTCTTCGGATCGCAGTCACCAAAGCGCGGTCCGAGCCATTTCCACGCGCGGGGCCAGCTGTCGCGCTTCTCCTGCCGTGGCGTCCAGGTGATGCCCTTCGCCAACCGCTCGGCCTTCCGCAACTCCATCGCACGCTGATAGGCGTGACCGACACTGCCATCCGGATAGCGCACCAGCGTTGTCCGGGCGGGCGCTGACGCGTGCCCGGATCGGACCTGATCCCACGCCCGGTTCAACTCGATCGCGCGCTGTTGGTCTTCCACGCTGGGTTTGGGATTGCCTTCTGCATCGGTGTCCGGACCACCGCGGCCCATGGTGACAAGGCCAAAGCCGTGCGCCCGCATGGCCTTGGTCGGGCGCCAGCGCCAACGGCCGTACAGGAATAGGAAGTACCTGATCTTGTCCCGGCCCACGGCCACGTCTCCGCAATAGACTAGGTGCACGGCAATTTCACCCTAGCATCACGGAGCGGCGGCCCATCGGTCAAGGTCGCTCCGGGAGCGGCGGCGACTTGTCCGCCGTCAAGACTGTCCCGTCCGGCCTCACCCCCACCACTCGCAAGCCGGCGCAGAGCGCGGCCTTGATGGCCCGCTCGATCATGCGCTGGGTGTAGGGGTTGGCGCGGGACACCTGTCACCCCCCGCCAACACCGCCGCGCTTGCCGTGATCCAACAAATCGGCCGCGCCGTGAAGGTGAATCATGACCTGCGTGACGATCGATGACGGCAAATGCGCCGCTCCATCATCGCCAATGTAGATCGTCAGCACTTTGGCGATGTTGCGCAGGCCGGTTGGGGTGATTGTAACTTCTGAGGTAGCCATCACCGCACCTCCTGCTGATCGCGCTTGCGCAAGGCGTGCATTCGATCCCTGACCGCCCTGACCACCTGGGCCTGCATGCTGCTCACGTTGTGCTTCGCCTGACTTTCGAGCCAGGTCCGCACGTCGCGCGGCACCCAAATTAGCGCGGGGACGAAATCGTTTGACTTATGCATGGCAGGTTCCCGAAAACCGAAACTTTGATACTTAAAATATTGGTAATGGATAGCGGGAACAGCAAGACGAAACCCAGCAAAAGCTGCATGAACAAACTGTCAGGCGTCAACGAAAACGCCGTCAGCATCACAACGGCAAGCTGAAACTTGCCGACCTGCCAGACTGGGATTGGTACGACATCTCGGCACACCTCAAATGCACTGCCTGCGGCAAGGTCGGCTGGATCGACTCACGGCTCGACTGGGGCAAGGTGATTGACTTCGCCAAGGGTGTCTCCGGCTAACCCCTCTCGGATATCAGCCGGGGGGGGGGTGGGTCAGCGATACGATCATCATGGCTGCGATCAGAAACGCTGGCTTGCAGCTGACCAGCCATGCCGTCCTGAAGAAGAGCTTTTGTTTAGCTCACCAGCAGTCTGAGTGTTTGGGGCGCGATTACTCGCGAGCAAGCGCGTGAAGAGCAGCATCGATACCGGCGACGAGCTCACGACAAGCAGGCGAAGGCATCCGGGAGAGACGATTGCGAAGAATTTCGAGACCAGCCACGGCTTGCTCGATCTCGGCACCGGCTGCGCGTTCTCGGAGCCGGTCCATTTCCCAAGCGTCGATGCGACGGGCGTTTGCATACCACAGATCCCTGGTTCTGCTGTAGGTGAAGCCCAATCGCCTCGCGGCTCGGTAGATCGCCGCCTTGACGCTGTCGCCGACGGGCCTAGGCTCGGCGCAGCGATGCACTAGGTTCCGTGCTTCATCGGTCGCGGAGCCGGAGGGCGAGCGAGGTAACGGTGGGGGCGAAACTTCAATCGTCGCATCGTAAGTTGAGTACATTTGTGATGCCTGTTCCTTATTTCTCTCTTTCCTTCGGGACCATTGCTTCGGGAATGGTGGCCTCGGCTGTTTCTTTAATCCACTCGCCGGCTCCAACGTGGGCTTCGGCAGCATGCTGTGTCATAAAACCGTAAAGGCGGCGATCGCGGATCGCGCTAACGAGTTTTTCCAGATACTCAGCCGCTTCTGCCGCTGACAAGGCGTATTCAATGGCAGCAGTCGTGTCCAAAGGTGGCGGGTCGCTCGATTTCGGGTTGGGTTTCGCTCGAAACTCAAGTGACACAGCTACGATCATAAAATCGTCCGGATGGGGCTTGGGTCGTCCTTTTCTTTCAGCCATTAAGGTTGTCTCCATAAGGTCTGTTGATCACCAAGGTCGGAGTGGGCATAGCTCCGCCGTTCACTGGCAAGGCCATTGGGTTGCTCACGGATTGTTTTTTTGATAGAAAAGCTATTAATACATCCGAAAACGGAAATCAATAGAAATTCTATCAGTGGGGCAAAGTGATTTCGGTTCGTCAACTCAAAGCCGCGCGCGTACTATTGGCCTGGTCGCAGGGGGACTTGGCTCAGGCCTCGGGAATATCTGAGCCGACAATTGCTCGTCTTGAATCGGCTGACGGACCTGTAGGGGGGAGACTAGAGACGGCGGCGGCGTTGATAGGTGCCCTCGAAAAGGCCGGCGTCGAGTTCATCCCGGAGAACGGGGGAGGGGCTGGGGTGAGACTTAAAAAAAAGAAGCGTTAGAAGTCGGAGCCCTCACGTGGCGCCGCCAACGCTCCGCGTGCAGCGATGCTGATGGGGAACGCCGGGAAAGTGGGAAAGACGGAAATGTTTCAGCCGCTTTTGGCCGGGACAAAACAGTTGTTTCTGATGAGCTTGCCGTGGAATGCGAAGGCTGGAGGGCTCGGATATGAAACGGCAGCATGGCGCTGCGTGATCGGTAAGCAGGGCGGCAGGGGAGCTTAGGACGCGGACCCATTAAGGCGCAGCCATAGCCTGATTGACGCGAGTTGAACGAATGCGAGGTAGTTGGCGGCGAGCCTATCGTAGCGCGTCGCCACCCCACGACATTGTTTGATCCTGTTGAAGAACCGCTCGACCTGGTTGCGAGCACGATAGAGATAGGGGCTGAAGCAGATCGGATCGCTGCGATTGCTTTTCGGCGGGATGTTGGCCCACGCGCCCTTCTTCATGGCAAGCTCCCTGATCCAGTCCGCATCATAGCCACGGTCGGCAAGCAGCATTGACCCGGATTTCAGACGAGACAGCAGTTTTCCGGCGAGTCGAACGTCATGGGCCTCACCCGGGCTCAGCGCCAGCCGTACCGGCAGACCATTGCTATCGACCACCGCATGGATTTTGCTCGTCAAGCCGCCGCGGGACCTTCCCATCGATTGGCGCTGGTTCCTTGTGATGCAGGCTCCATGCTGATGCACGCGGACAATGGAGGTGTGATCATCTGGACAGCGGCATCATGGGCAGTGGCAAGCGCTTCTATGATGCGGCCCCAAACACCGGCCCGCCGCCACCTAACGAAGCGGTTGTAGCAAGCGGTGTATGGGCCAAACGCCGTCGGCAGATCACGCCAGGGTGCTCCTGATCGGAGGGCCCAGAAGATGCCATTCAGCACCCGTCTGTCGTTCACCTGAGGAACGCCACGCGGCTTGTTCGGCAGCATCGGCTTGATGGCGGTCCATTCATGGTCGGCGAGTTCGTAGCGCATGATTCGAGCCCCCAGTTCGGGAGTTTGAATCACGGCAGTCCGGCCAAACGCAACGCTCCTGGCCCGCTCTTGGTACGGCGCTTACGGACAGGAGCGGACATCAACCAGTCCTCAATCTCTGCCAAATGCGTCGAAAATGACCCGGAGCGGAAGTCGCAAACCAAGATGGCCCGAAACGATACTGAAGGAAGCCGTCACGTCGAAAGACGAGCGATATACCGCAGTCGATCGACGTCTCGAATCTCAATCCGTCGATAGTCACAGACCAGCACCCCATCGGCTTCTAGCCGGCGGAGAACCGCGTTGACGGTTTTGCGTGTCAGTCCTGTCATTTCCCCGAGCGCTTGCTGGCTGAGTGGCAGCGCGTCAAGTCTGGAGGTTACCTCCGCTATGTCTGAAAGTCGCGCGGCAACTCTCTGAGCAGGAGGCAGAGTCAACATGTCCGCGCCGAACCTCAAGGCGTAGCGGAGTTGGCCGTAGAGTAATTTGGCGACGGCACGCCAGATTTTGGGATTTTGTTCTGCGACGCGGCTTAGCGCTGTGTCCGAGACGGCTAGAATTTCGCACGGTGTTGGAGCTGAAGCAGTTACGAGACGCGGTCCGCCGCCGAATCTCACACTTTGCCCCACTGCGGCTCCTGGTCCAACCAGCCCAACACGCACTCGTTGGGCCAACGAGCCCAACACATGCTTGTGATGCTCCCTCCCGCTCGACTGTAACGCGAGTGACGATCCCGGATCGCGCCTCATCATAACAACAGCTCGTAGCCAACGCTCAAGGTCGCTTGCTCCGCAGTCGTCGGAGCAGGCAGCACCTCCAAGAGGTCTGGTTATTAACGCAACACCGCTGCACGGCGCTGACCGTGGCGGTAACTGTGGAGTTGTCAGATGGTACGTAATCTTGTCTTGGCGGCATCCGTCGCTGCTATCGCCGCAACATCGCTGGCTGTGCCGGCAGAAGCCCGGGCGTTCGGGGCAGTTGGCTTTCACGGCGCTGCGGTCAGGCGATTTGGTGGCGTTCACGGCTTCAGCTACGGAGCCTACCGCGGCGGCGGCGCCCATTGGGCTGGTGGATACGGCGGCGGCTATTGGGGTGGTGGCTGGGCTGGCGGCTGCTGCTACGGAGGCGCCGTTGCTGCCGGTGCGGCGGGTGCTGCAGCAGGCGTAGCGGTGGGCGCGGCAGCGACGTCAGCCTACGCTGCACCACCAGCCGTCTATGTCGCGCCGCAGCTCGTATACGGATCGCATGGTTATTACTACGTGCGTTGATCAGCTCAACGCACGTCAGCGAGCGCCCACTTGCATGAGTTGGCTATAGCTCGTCGAACGCATCAGCATCGCTCGTCTGCTGGAATGAAAGCTCCAGCAGACGGGCATCGACCTCCTCCCCACATCAGATCGCTACGCGTCATGAGCCTCGACCCGGAAACGGTTTCTGTCTCGCGATCCATCCACAGCGAAGTGTGTGAGAGCGTTGCTACAGACGCAGTCACGATTCGTACACATGTCGCCAGCCGACTACTTGAGGCGGCACATTGCGGACAGAAGTTGAAACGAGAGCTGAAGTCCATAGGACAGGCGGCGCTCTTGGAAGCGAAAACGATCGATCGTTCATGGCAACTGTCTCACGGGAACCGACCCTATTGCCCTGGAGTTTAACAAATGAAAAGCAGAATTTCGCCGCGTTCTCCTGAACTCAGAGCTTTGGCGGGGTCAGCAGGACCGTCTTTGAGTCGGCGTAGTCTCCTCGCTTTGACTGCAGGTTCGTTACTCACAGGATGTGAGCAGAATGCGTTCGTTCCGCCGCCGCCGCCCGTCGTCGATGTCGCGCGCCCGGTTCAAAAGACCATCAAGCGCTATCTGGAGACAACGGGAAGCCTGGCTGCAATCAAGACCGTCGATCTCGTCGCGCGCGTGCAGGGCTTCCTGCAATCGATCAACTACCGCGACGGCACCTTCGTCAAGGAAGGCACCACCTTGTTCACGATCGAGCCGCGGACCTACAAGCTCCAGCTCGAGCAGGCGCAAGCCGCGGAAATCGGCGGGCAGGCGACGCTGAAACAGGCTGATGCCGATTTGAAGCGGCAGATGATTCTGGTCCAGAAGCAGGACGTCGCGCAGTCAACGCTCGACGTGTCGACGGCCACGCGCGACAATGCCCAGGCCAGTCGGCGGCAGGCCGAGCTCAACACCAAGATCGCCGAAATCAATTACGGCTACACCAACGTCGTTGCGCCATTCGACGGGATTGTCAGCGCGCACCTCGTCTCGGCCGGCGAGCTCGTCGGTGTGGGGTCGCCGACGCAGTTGGCCACCATCGTGGCGCTCGATCCGATCTATGTGAATTTCAACGTCAACGAGCAGGACGTTCAGCGAATCGGCGATGAGGCGCGGCGGCGCGGCATGGCGTCGGACGAGATCAGGCGGCTGCCGGTCGAGGTCGGGCTGCAGACGGAGACCGGCTACCCGCACCAAGGCAAGCTCGATTACGTCTCGCCGACCCTCAACCAGTCGACCGGCACACTCGCGGTGCGCGGAGTATTCTCCAATCCTGAGCGCGCCCTGCTGCCAGGCTTTTACGTTCGGGTCCGCGTACCCTTCGATGAGCAGAAGAACGCGCTATTGGTGCCTGACATCGCGCTCGGCAGCGACCAGGCCGGACGCTACGTGTTGGTCGTGAACGGCGAGAACGTGGTCGAGCAGCGCAAGGTGCAGACCGGGCCGCTGGAGGGCGATCTGCGGGTCATTGAAAGCGGCCTGAAGCCGGACGATCGCGTCATTACGGCCGGGCTGTTGCGCGCAATTCCCGGCCAGAAGGTCGATCCGCGATTGCAGATGATCGGGGCCTCCAACGCTCCAGCCAAGTAGGAGGCGCGCCATGATTTCGAAATTCTTCATCGAACGGCCGGTTCTCTCCAACGTGATCGCGATCCTGATGATCCTGATCGGAGGCGTGGCGCTGCTTAATCTCGCCATCGCGCAATACCCGGATGTGGTGCCGCCGACCGTGCAGGTGACGACGCGATATCCTGGCGCGTCAGCAAAAACCGTAATCGACACCGTGGCGTTGCCAATCGAACAACAGGTCAACGGCGTCGAGGACATGCTCTACATGCAGTCCTACAGCGGCGCCGACGGCACCTATACACTCACCGTCACGTTCAAGTCCGGCACCGACCTTAACTTCGCGCAGGTGCTGGTGCAGAACCGGGTGTCGAGCGCGCTGTCGCAACTGCCGCAGGCGGTGCAGGACCAGGGCGTCACGGTCCAGAAGAAGTCGACCTCAATCCTCATGTTCGTGACATTGACCTCACCGAACAAGACCTATGACAGCCTGTTCCTGTCCAATTACGCGACCATCAACGTCCGCGATGAGTTATCGCGGCTGGCTGGCGTCGGCAACGTCACGGTGTTCGGCGCAGGACAGTATTCGATGCGGGTATGGCTCGATCCCAACAAGTTGCAGGCACGAGGGCTGATGCCGCATGACGTGATCCAGGCCATCCAGCAGCAGAACCAGCAGGTCACTGCCGGCCAGGTCGGCATGCCGCCGGCCCCGACGAACCAGGCGTTCCAGTACACGTTGAATGTCAGCGGCCAGCTCGACGACCCCAAGCAGTTCGAGAACATCATCGTCAAGACCGGCAATGCCGGCGATGTCACCCGGGTACGCGACGTCGGCCGGGTCGAACTCGGCGCGCAGACCTACAGCCAGATCTTCTCGCTCGACAACAAGCCCGCCATCGGCATCGGCGTGTTCCAGTCGCCTGGCGCCAACGCGCTAGAGGTCGAGAAGGCGGTCGAGAAGAAGATGGCGGAGCTGGTGAAGCAGTTCCCGCAGGACATCAGATACGATACCCCGTTCGACACCACGAAGTTCGTGCAGGCCTCGATCGACGAGGTCTACAAGACCCTCATCGAGGCCGGCTTCCTGGTGCTGGTCGTGATCCTCGTTTTCCTGCAGGACTGGCGCGCGATGTTGGTACCGGCAACCACCGTTCCGGTGACGATCATCGGCGCCTTCGCAGCGATGGCTGGGCTTGGCTTTACCATCAACTTGTCGACGCTGTTGGCGATCGTGCTCGCGATCGGCATCGTGGTCGACGACGCCATCGTCGTGGTCGAGGGCGCATCGCACAATGTCGAGCGCGGTTTGTCTGGCCACGACGCGGCGATCAAGGCGATGGACGAACTGTTTGCGCCAATCGTCGGCATCACGCTGGTGCTGATCTCGGTGTTCCTGCCTGCAGCCTTCCTGCCAGGGCTGACCGGACGCATGTACGCGCAATTCGCGCTTGTGATCGCGGCGACCGCGCTGCTGAGCGCGGTCAACGCCGCGACGCTGAAGCCGACGCAATGCGCATTGTGGCTACGGCGTCCGCTGCCGCCCGAGCAGCGCAACTTCTTCTACCGCGGCTTCAATGCGGTCTATGATGGGGTGGAGCGCGGCTATGCCAGGCTGATCGGAAGCATCGCCGGACACGCCGGGACCTCGGTCGTCGTCGCGCTGATCCTGATCGGGCTCGCCGGCTATGGCCTGTCGCGGGTGCCGACCGGCTTCATTCCGATCGAGGACCAGGGATATCTTCTGGCCGTTGTGCAGCTGCCCGACGGCGCGGCCCTCGACCGCACTCAGCGCGTGCTCGACCAGGTCACCAAGATCGCAGGCAAGACGCCCGGCGTCGACCAGGTGGTCAGCATCGCCGGTGTCTCCGCGCTCGACAACTCGTCGAGCCTTGCCAATGCCGGTGTCGCCTATCTGATCTTGAAGGACTGGAGTTCACGCGGCCCGGGCGAGGACCTGCGCTCCCTGGTCTACGGCCTCAACGACAAGCTCGAGGCGATCCCGGAAGCGCGGATCCTGGTGATCCCGCCGCCGCCCATTCAGGGCATCGGCAATGCTGCCGGCTTTGCGATGCAGGTCGAGCTGCGCGGCGGCAGCGCCGATTACGGCAAGCTGCAGGCAGTCACCAACGCGGTCGTCGCCAACGCGCAGACGCAGAGCGCGCTGCAGCGCGTCTCGTCTTCGTTCCGCTCGATGGTGCCACAATTCGACGTCGAGGTCGACCGGACCAAGACCGAGACGTTGCATGTCACCACCGACCAGATCTTCTCGACGTTGTCGTCCTATCTTGGTGCGAGCTTCGTCAACCAGTTCACCATGTTCGGCCGCACGTTCCAGGTCTACGCCCAGGCGGGTTCGAAATCCCGTCTGACGGTGCGCGATATCGAGAACATGATGGTGCGCAACAGCGATGGCGACATGATCCCGATCGGCACGGTGGCGAAGATCACGCCGTCGGTCGGCCCTTCTCTGATCAGCCTCTATAACCTGTATCCGTCAGCAACGATCATCGGCCTACCGGCCCAGGGCTACAGCTCCGGTCAGTCAATGGCGCTGATGGAAGAAATCGCCAGCAAGACGCTGCCGCCAGGCACAGGCTATGAGTGGACGGCGATGTCGTATCAGGAGAAGGCGGTCGGCGGGCAGATCTACTATGTGTTCGGTCTAGCGCTGCTGCTCATCTATCTCGTGCTCGCCGGGCAATATGAGAGCTGGTACGCGCCTATCTCGGTGATATTGGCGGTGCCGCTGTCGCTGTTGGGCCCGATGCTCGTGCTGTCAGGATTGCGGATTGAGAACAATCTTTACACCCAGATCGGCATCATCCTCCTAATCGCGCTATCGGCGAAAAATGCGATTCTGATCGTTGAGGTGGCGCTCGAGCATCATGTGCGCGACCGCAAGCCGCTGATCGAGTCCGCGGTCGCTGCAGCGCGCGCCCGGTTCCGGCCGATTCTGATGACGTCTTTTGCCTTCGTCCTTGGCGTCGTGCCGCTGGTGCTTGCGACCGGAGCCGGGGCCAACGCACGCAAGTCGATCGGCATCACCGTGTTCTCCGGCATGATCGCCTCGACCTGTCTGGCCGTGCTGTTCGTTCCGGCGTTCTTCGTCGTGATCCAGCGCTTCGACAATTGGCAGAAAGCGCGGAAGGCCAAGGCGTCGGAGCCGCGGACGATACCGCAGACGCCGAGCGTGACACCCTAAAGGGAGGATCTTATGAAGGCGGTATTTCTGCTATTGGCCCTTCGCCACATATTGCACCGCCACGCGCCGCCGTCGCTAAAGGCGCATACCGGAAATCGACTGGCCACGTCTATTGCAGAGGACGACGCTCGTGACCCGAACCCGACATGTGATGTTCGGATCGCTGCCTTGGGCCTTCGCGACTATTGGAACGTGAACTCCAGTGCCCGTCTAATTCGCCCGCTCCCAGGCAAGAATGCCGCGCACCGTTGAGCCTCCAAAGGTCGGTGCCGAGAATGGTGCAGTCTCGATGTACAGCGTATTGCCGTCAATTCTGTAGAAACGAACCTGATTCGGTACT
>NZ_JACMYP010000070.1 GCF_020889705.1 Bradyrhizobium altum
CATCGCCCACGAGCTGCAGCGCCGCTGCGACCTCGAGCAAATCGAGGTCCCGGCCGCGCTCGAGGACTTCGTCGATCGACACACGGGCGGCCGGCACCAGCTGACGTTGCGTCTCGTCTAAGACATGGGGAATGCCTCAGTTTGAAATTAAACGGGAACAAGTGTTCACTTTTGTACTTAAGCCTCATCCGAGAGGTTTGGGTAAATGACAGAGCATCACCAAGAACAGCTGTCGGCTGAACCGACGCAAGGCCGTATAATTCCTCGCTGCCCGGCATGCGCCGCGTTCCCCCGTCTATCGCAGTCCATGCTTGACCCGCGCAGAGGCAGGACCATTCGCCTTTACCAATGTGAGTGTGGTGAACGTATCTGGGACGATTGATGTCGTTTCAGTGGTGGACCTGAGGCGCCAGCCTCGGGACGATTCGCAAACCCCGCCCAGAATACCTATCTTCCGGGCATGCCAAAGCCCTGTTTCAACCCTGCGTACCGGTCGCCGCCAAGGCCGTTCCGACCGGGCCCGAATGGCTGCACGAGGTCAAGTACGACGGCTACCGCGGCCGCGTGGAGCGCGATGGCAAGACCGTGCGCGTGAGCTGCTTTCGGCAGGTGGCTGACAGCAGATGAACGAGCGACAACCTGCTTCGCCCGAGATTGTTCCCGGAAGCCAACCACCGGCGAACGCTGGTCCTCCGCCGGTAGCGGCGCCAGTCCGATATTCGAAGGAGATTGACATAAGGGTCTATTTTTCATGCCGCAGCTGCGGCGCTCTTTATTCTGCGATTCAGGAGCGCGGCTCCGCGCCTGTGGTCAGCTCCGGCCTCTTTAGTTGTCTACAATGCGGGAAGCCGGTCCATCATTGGTCGGGACTCTACAATTACACCCACTGGCAACGCGTTGGGCGTGGAGACGGGAAGGAAGAACCTGACCGGTAAACGGCCGTACTCAAATAGAGCCGCTCCGGCGCGATGGGAAGAGCGCGGATGTGGGCTCCCCTCCGCAATAGCCGAGAAACCGGCCTGTGGCCCTGTGCGGGGAGCCGCGAACGCGGGAACTTAGTCCATGCCGCGTTACCCGTCCATCGCCGGCCAAAGCCATTCTGTGGGCGCCGGTGGCTGAGAGACACTCTTGTGCTCCCGCCTGCTAAGGAGGGAGTGTCTCGTGCCGCACCGGAAGCTGATCGCGCGTTTGCTGTCCGTCGTCGAACTGTCCGAGCAGGATCAGCTCAGACTGGGGGATATGCCCCGCGTTATCAAAACATTCGGCAACGGGGACCCTGTTGCACGGCAAGGTGAATGCCGCTGCACTGGCGCCGTTGTGATGGATGGTTTCCTGTCACTTCGGAGGGTCGTTTCCGAGCGCAATCAAATATCGTCCGTCTATGTTCCTGGAGACATGCCTGATCTCCACACTCTGCATCTGCCGGTCATGGATCACGATCTTTGCAGCGAGGGTGCCTCGACTGTCGCCTTCATACCCCATTCGCATCTTCGGCGGATCCTAAGGGACTCTCCCGGGCTGACAAACGCGTTTTGGCGGGAGACACTTATCCAAGGGGCGATCTACCGAGAATGGGTCGAAAATCTAGGTTCAAGGGCGGCGCTGCCAAGAGTCGCGCATCTGTTTTGCGAGCTTGCTACCCGGCTTGAAATGGTGGGTTTGCTCGACAAAGACAGCTTCCGTCTCCCTGTCACACAGCAAGACCTTGCGGATGCCTGCGGCCTCTCGACAGTCCATATCAATCGCACAATTCAGGAGTTGAGGAGAATGGGCTTGCTCGAATGGCGCGGACACGTCGTGAATGTGCTTCGGCGTAGAAACCTCGAGACGGTCGCCGAATTTAACGCCGGATATCTCCATGCGCTAGAAGTCCCAAGTCCGACCGGGATAACGACAGCAGCCGAGCGAACCAGGCGCCGTGATCTCGCTGCGCCCGTCATCGAGGCCGCTGAGCCGAAATGACTAAACGGAAAAGCGGCTGGGAAAATTCGTCGGTGACTTCCATTTCCCAATCGTGCCCCGGCTTGAGATTTCCGTCGATGTCCTGCAGCATGCGTCCTGCCATCACGGTTGCCTCTTTCCAAGCAGCATGGCGATCGGCAAGCTCTTCTCCTTCCTCATCGCGCTTCATCGTGTCGTGTCGGACGTGAAAGAAGTATCGAGGCATTGAGTTTGCCCTATTGAAGGTCATGGTTGAGCCCCGGCTCCGCCGGGGAAGCGAGCCGGGGCTATGCCGTTCTCCCACGAACGATAGCAGCCAATGCGTTAGACGCAGGGACCGTTCCTAACGTGCCCGCTTCTTGGTGGATGCGGAGCCAAGCCGCCGCTCCACACGCTTGCGGCTGTTGCCGACCTTCTTAACCGCCTTTTGGCATCCCAATTCAGTCACAGTAAGCGAGCTTTGTGACGCTGAGCAGCGTTCTCTCTTGGCCCCCAGCCCGAAGTCGCTGGCTCAGTCCCACGGCGCCAACGCCGCGAGGAAAGTCGGGGCCGTGCCTTTTTGAAACGTCGCGATCCAAATAAATACGCCGCCGGGCCCGAAATGCTTTGTCCCGGCGGCGGCTTGGCTCATCTGGGGACTGGCAATCCCAGCAAAGTCCGTAACAGCAAGGTGCGGGCCACTTGCACGCTGCAGCGGACGAGGTTGATAGCGGGACCAAGTCGGGCTTTCCTATCTGGAGCTTAAAGGTTCACCTGCAAAGCTTCACCGGCCGTTTAAAAACGTGACTGTCCTACTCAGCCGGCCCGCTGGTAGGAACCAAGCGCTGGCAGCTACCGTTATTGGGCCGCCAGTGTTGTTCGGCAACAGCGCTGTTTTGTGGAAGCCGGCCTCAGCGTGTGCCTCTCGCTGAGGCTGGTCTCACTTTTTGTAGATGAGTGTGAGCCATGCGCGACCAACTCCAACATCGGGGCAATCGACTTGTCGTAATCGAGCAGCCAGGCGGCGGGTATCTCATTGAAATTGTCACTCCAGATGGTCAAACCATCCGAACGATGACCTATCAGAGTACGAAGGCAGCCATCGGTGCGGCGAAGAGGACTATTAAACTACATCCCGAACACGTGCGATCTGGCATTCGGGCCCGCTCCCTTAGCGAAAGAACTGGTAGCGCGTCGTCGCGAGCATAGCCGATCGAAGAGACCTGAGGCCGTGCGTTCGATCACGAGGCAACGGCGAAGCGAGCCTATGCGAGACTGCGCCAGCCAATCGCGAAATCAAAGCTGAGCAAGTCGCTGCCATGCAAGCAGCCTCAGCAGCGCTGCGACACAAGAATCCCAGCGCCACCGGCGGGGCCGCGTGGGACTTTGGCTCGGTGTGAATGAAACGAGACTTGGCAGGATCGGTGCATTCACCGAATTTCCCAATTGCCGGTAACCCAACTTGTTCCTGGCGCCGACTGCAAAAATCCCGTCGCACCGGGGGTGAGCGCCGGGATTGTCACCAATGAAGTAGTGTGATTGTTGCGTTCATCGGAACCGATACAGGGTTGCTAGCGATGACGAGAATCGTTCTGATTTAGCAGGATTCTAACCCGTCTCCGCTCTTCTGTCCTTGTCGGGAGGCGCACACCAAGGAGGCGGGCCCGGTCAAAAATGGATTGAACCGGTCGCTTCAGCGCAACGGCAATGCGGTTTGCGCTCGCTCGAGCATCAATCATAGCTTTCAGCTTTTCGACTTCCTCAGCTGCCCATTTTCGATAGCGCATCATTTTCAATTATTTGTCGACCCAAGCGTTCCTTTTACAAGGAGACGGCTTAGCGGCCCGAAGCGGTGGCTGCTACTCGAGCAAATGCCCTGGCTCTTCGGGGCGAGAGCCGGGGCACGTTCATCTACCAATGCCGATCTCCACGAGCGGCACAGGCTAACGTGACCTCGACCGTGTCGCTCCTAGCGACTTCTTCATTGCTGATCCGAGGCGTCGCTCAACTTGATTTCGGCTATTGCCGACCTTCTTGACCGCCCTCTTCACAGAGGCGGCGGACTTACCCGTCTTTTTTGCCTCATAAGTCACCTCGTAGTCCTGGCCGCCGGCAACGCGCGCGCGGTCTTGCTTGCGACCGCGCGCTGTCTGCTTCTTCGCCTTCTTTGCCATCCTGGCTCTCCCTGTTAAAACGGAGGCAAAACGCAAAGCATTGAAGGGGCTCCTCACGAGGCCGAGGCCTCGGAACGAATCGGACGGCGCTCGCTTGAATCCCATATTGCCGCGTGTGGAGTAGCATTATGCGTAAATCAGATTGGACCCCCTCTATCGTCCCGAGCGATGACCAGACCGTTTATTTGGTCGCCGATGACTTTGGCCCCATTGGCCGCGCCTGGCGGGAAGCGGACTTTGAGGCGGCGGACCTGGAGACTGTCGTTCAAGACATGATCGCCGGCGAGTACTCGAGCCCGATTAGGGTCGCTGCCTTCAATACATCCGAGCGTTGGTCCGAAGACGTCTCAGAGGACATTGCGCGCGAGATCCAGCGGCGATACGACCTGCAACTTACCGACGTGCCCGCCCACCTCCAGGATTTCGTCGACCGCCATGTCGGCCGCGACCAGAGACAACTCGTCCTGCGTCTGGTCTAGACATGCGGTTCCGGCGCAAAAAGCCTGAGCCGATCGGGACCAAGGCGCTTTTTCCGGGCTTCATCGCGCCGGCTCTCGCATCGCCGATCGAGAAGGTGCCTAGCGGCTCGCGCTGGATCCACGAGATCAAGTTCGATGGTTATCGAGTCCAGACCCATCTCGCAAACGAGACCGTGACGATCTACACGCGCCGCGGCCACGACTGGACCAGGCGGTTCAAGAAAGTCGCCGACAATGCCTGGCACATCTCCGCCGCGTCGGCGATCATAGACGGCGAGATCGTGGTGCCAGCTGCCGACGGCACCACCGACTTCTCAGTGCTGCAGAACGAACTGCGCGGCACCTCGACCAGGATCGTGCTGGTCGTCTTCGATCTGCTCTATCTGAACGGCCGCGATCTCCGGAAGCTGCCGCTGCGGGAGCGCAAGGCTGTGCTGAAGAAACTCATCGCCGGCACCGACATCCAGTTCAGCGAGAGCTTCGAGGTCGACGGCCCCGAGATGTTCACCCATGCCTGCAAGCTCGGCTATGAGGGCGTGGTGTCGAAGGTGGCGGACAGCGTCTATCCGACCGGCGCCCGCAGCCGCGACTGGGTCAAGAAGACCTGCGCCCAGCGCGAGACCCTGACCATCGCCGGCTTCGCCCTCGACGGCAATGAGTGGGACGGCATCTATCTGGGCAGGCGCCAGGGCGACGAGCTGACCTATGCAGGCAAGGTCGACCACGGCTTTGACAAGGGCTCAGCCGATCTGCGCAAACGCCTGACGCCGCTGATCCGCAAGACCCAGCCGTACAGCAAGCGCGTCAAGCACAAGGCGATCTGGGTCGAGCCGAAGCTGTTGGCCGAGATCGAGTACCGGGCCAAATCCGCCGAGAGCAAGGTGCGGCATCCTTTCTTCCGCGGTGTCCGGGAGGACCTATGAGTGAGCCGGCCTGCATCCGATGTCTTTGATTACCTTTACAAGTAAAAGTCGCAGGGCATCGTCCGTGAAAACGCTCAGAGAGCCACTGGAACTGCTGAATTTCTCAGCGTTTGCGGGAGGCTCGAATGTTGGGATCGCGAAGACATGAAATGGATTCTAGTCGTATTGGTTGGTGGCGTAGCGCCGGTTCAAACCGATCTTGTGTTCGAGAAGCTCTCCGATTGCTTGACCGCTGAGGAGCAGTTGCAACAGACTTATGCGAACGCCTACAGCGCCTTGAGTCAACGCTCGATGATGGATAACGACGAATTCAATAGGCGCCGTGGCCGCCACCACCGCCGAGCTCGAGAGGACGCCGCCGGAAAACTTGCGAATGCCGGGACCTGCATTCCGCATAATGGTACGGATCAGCCAATCACCTCTCTGGATCAACCAGCGCCGGCGCCTCAGCCACCCTCGCCCACACCCCCACCAAGCCCAAAGCCATAGAGCCAACTCTTACACGCTATGTGACAACCGCCGCCCGAGCTGCGGCAACACTCTTTCGCGCCGAAACGGCCCGTCCATTCAGGACGAGCCGCTTCTGATCGAATGGCATCGGTGCATGTGAACTAACCAGTATCCAGCACCGCCAACAACAATAAGCGTGGGGATCCCCCACAATAAGATTACGGGCATTCCTATGCCTGCACTATGGGCGAGAAGGGTTTACTGCTCGGTGCAGACCTTCGTGGTCTTCACCGCGGATTCAGCTTCCGTCTTCGTCTTGTAAACGCCGTCGCCCACCACAGTCGTGGTTGTGGTTGTCGGCTTGGTGTCGACCACGGTGCACTTCTTGGTGCTGGCGTCGCGCACGATATAGAACTCAGCTGCGCTAGCGGCCTGCGTAGCAAATGCGAACGCTGCGAGGGCACCGCATACAATGAGCTTCTTCATTTCAAGTCTCCTCCAATGGACTTCAAAGTAGCCATTGCCAACAGCAACTTTGGTCGGAGGTTCCTATTTTCCCGATTGATATGAAGCGGGTAAGCGGGGGGCATTGTGGCCGCATTGGGAGACCGATTGCCGATTTTGCCCGAATCGAACGGTGGCCGCAGCGACCCATCCTCTACAAGCTTGCCAGGAGCCGCTCGAGCTGCGGCCCGCTGGCGGTATCGCTCGCCCGGCGGCGGCGCGCCGGCCGCTTGATCGTAGTGGATGCACATCCAGCCGAAGCTGTCCGCCGCGAGGACCAATCGTGTTCGGGCTCGAGCCCGATGTTGCGGTCATCGCTCGAGCGCTTTTCGTGCTACCAGCCGAGAGCATCGCGGCCCGCCCCCGTAATCTGAGCGTTGAAGCGAATACGCGGGAAGAGCCGCCGGCCGGTCTCAATGCGCGCCGGGTCGCGACCGCCTTCCTGGTTCGGCTGGCCGTCCACCCGGCGCAGCGCCGCGGGCGCCCTGCCCGGCCTGCAACAAGCCAAAGCCGCACGATGAACACACCTAAAGGTGCTAAGGCGTGCGCTTAGACGCAAAGGGACGCTCCACCGCGATCCGCAACCTCATCAGGCTTAGGCCACAGAGTTCCTATAAACGCAGTTGGGCGCACCCTCGGACGGGAAATGATCCCCTCAGAGAGGCGCTGCCATGGCCTGGCATTATACTCTTCCATCGTTCGATAACATTCCGGACAGCCAGCAGGCACCTCAGCCTGAACGTCCCCTCATGTTCGATGATTTGCCGTCGAATGACTGGGACTCTGCCGAGGAGTGGGATCGGCAGTTCCCGCGGGCAGACCAGCAACCACCGCACCCCAAGCCGAAAGCAAGTTAAAGACATTCCGTCGCGAGGCAACGCATGGCGCTTTGCCGGCGGCGGGCGGCGTCGCAGGTGCCGGAGCCGGCGTCGCACTAGGTACCGCGGCAGCGCCATTCCTTGGCCCCTTGGCGCCGGCCGGTCCCATCATTGGCGGACTGATCGGCATGATCGGCGGTGCCACGACGACCGATATGGCGCAGGCGATCGCCCTCGACGCTATTGGTTTTAACGATGACGCGCAGCGTGCCGCCAACATCCAGGCGAACCCGAAGACGGCGTTTGTCGGTAGCATTGCTCCGGCCATCGCAACAATGTCTCCCGCAGACCCGTGTCGGTGAGCGTGCCGACGCGTTCGTGGCGCTGGTATTGGCGCTATTGCTCGATGCGGCCGCCGCTGCCAGGGAAGCCTGCGCCTGCGCCACCGCAGCCGCGACCAATTGGCCGTTCGTGGGATCAACGAGCAGCTTCCGCCCCTGCTCGAGACTGTCGAACGTGACAATCCCGTTGTTCAGCTTTCCGTCCGCTCGACGCACGTCGTTCACGGCGAGAATAATCGACGCAACGGCCGCAGCGATATTGGCGAGTTCGCCATCAAGCCTTGGCGCGGGCAAAGGCGTGCTCGGCGCGCTCGCTTGAAAACCACTGAAGCTAAAGCCGGGAGAGTAGCCTTTAGGGGCAGCCATCGATACGCACCCAGACATTTGTGCGTTGACCAAACGGCCTGCGTCGCCTTGCGAACGGGCCGAAACGTGTGCGGCTGCCCGAATGCCGCCCTTGCCGGGCTGAGCAACGAGAATAGACGCCCGCCGTTTATTCTGCATTAACGGCTTTGTTACGCGCAGCTGGCCTCTGCAATTCGATCCGCGAACCGTGACAGATCGATCCGACTTATCGCATGATCGCCGATTTAACGAGGTCATCGTTTTGGTCGCCGTCGAGAATGTCAGCTAGATGCGATGCTTCGTTGCCGAGAAACGCTTTCGCCTTCCGTCCCAGCGCTGCACGGTTCGCCGGGTTGCCCTCTTTGAGCAGTTGCGCGGCGAGGTCCGGATCGAGGACGGCAAGGTGGTGAAGCTGGGCAACGACCTTCTGTCAGCCACCCGCTACGGCGTGATGATGCTTCGCTTTTGCCGAGCAGATTTACCGGAGGAAGGAGCCGCGCACGCGGCGCACATTCTGGGGCGTGCAGGGCCCTAGCTGGATGAGCGGCTGAAAAAGGCTCAGGATGAAACTAATTGAGGCCGATCTGCGGGGCTATTTTCTGCAGCAGGAATTCGGATCCAGCCCTTGTAAGATGAATGATATCTCTCGCAGTGAGGGAATCGTCCACATGCGCCAAGCACTCATTACCGCGGCAGAGAGCCCCTCGAACGGATACGTATTGCACGCCTAGCTGATTGGCTATGTCGCTCATGATCTTGTCACCCGATTCTCGATCGACGTACTGAGAGGTCCACTCGGGAATGATCTTCCCAGTTTGCCGATAGTAAGCCATGGCAGCATCCGGTAGACCACCGCGCCAAACGGGGACGGGGCCCAAGATTATGATCCGAGTAACTCCGACGGCCCGTAGAGCGTCGATTGTCGGCTTGGTGGTTTCAAGGCGGTCATTGACGTCCCAGATAGCCTGAAGGACTACGATGTCCGGCTTTATTTCCGAAATGCGGCGGACAATCTCGGCATTCTTCTGCAAGCAGTATGGGTTCGCCGAGTGCGATTGTACCAACAGTGGAGGGCACGAGCTCACGGTCAGCTGCGAGATCCCAAACTCGTGTGTCGCTTGCAGTTTTCTAAAACCGGGGATGAGCGCCGACGCTGTAGAATCTCCCCAGATCGCGATCAAGGGTCTTTTGCTCTCGGAACAGCCGGCGAAATCTCCGTCCTCTCCGTCGAGCAACATGCACTTGTGTACTCGCCAAGCGTCGATGCCGTTTGGAGCATTGAGCATGGCCTGAAGTTGGATTGGGAGATCCGGTACCTTAACGAAGGCTGCGAATAGTCCCAGCGCTCCGACGGCGGACATGGCGGCTCCGAGCTGCCACACGCGAGCTCGGCGCCGCAAGGGACGCTCAATCGCAAGGTAAGTTAGCACCGCCAGAATTAATGACAGCAAGACGGCTACAAACCCGACCGTGTCATTCAGAGGGCGGAACAGGTACACTTGAAGGAAGACTAGAACTGGCCAGTGCCACAGGTAGAGCGGGTAGCTGATTAATCCGACGCCGACGAAAGGCTTGAGCGAAAGAATCCGGTTTACGAGTGCTCCTTCGGACAAAATGAGCAGGGCCGTACCGGCGACGGGAAGTGCCGCAGCCCAGCCAGGAAATTGGGTCTTCGCGGTGAAAAGAAAGAACGATGCTTCGATCGCGAGTATTCCGGTGATCGCGGCTGTTTCACTCACGGCTTTCGACTGCGGAGGAACAAAAACCAAAACCGCTCCGGCCATCAGTTCCCACGCTCGAGTAAACGGCAGGAAGAAGGTCGCCGCCGGGTGGGGCCCGACCATGATCAGGTTGAGTATGAAGGAGGAGACCAGCCCCACGATGGCAGCGATCTGTCTTTGACGTCGTGGGATGACCCACAAGATCAACGGCCAGATCAAATAGAACTGCTCTTCAATTCCAAGAGACCATAAGTGCAGGAGTGGCTTCAGATGCGCGTCGATGTCAAAGTAGTTGACCTCAGACAGCAGCATCAGATTGGCCGCGAATAGCACGCTAGCGACCGCGTTCTTGCCGAGGGAATGGAGGCCGTCTGGAGGAAGCAGGCGCAAGCCGACAATCACGGTCGCCGCCAAGACCACGATCAAGGCAGGGAAAATTCGCCGGACGCGCCTTTGGTAGAATGTGGTCAGGCTGAAGGTTTTGGCCTGGAGGTCTGACGTCACTATCCCGGTAATAAGGAATCCCGAAATAACGAAAAAAATGTCGACCCCGACGAACCCGCCGGGCAATGCTCCCGGGAAGGCGTGGAATAGCACCACGGATGAAACAGCAACGGCTCTCAGTCCGTCAATATCGGGTCTGTATGCCACGCTCATGGCGCGATCCTATACCACGACCGCAGGATGATCGCGCAAGGTCACGGCACCACGTATTTTAGTTGAGTGAGTCCGCGGCGAGATCGTTAGGATGAGCCTATACCACCCTTCCTTGTCGATCTGAGGGTTCCGGTAGAGCTCATGGCCGGAAGATCAGCTTGTTCGGCAGCCTTGCGCTCGCGACGCCTATCGAAGCGCGTTACGCCGCGGCGCAGCCTGTGGTAGCGTCTCGCCTTAGCGAAAAATCTCCTTCGAAACGGGACGCATTCAGCACAAGGGGACAACGTGAAGCGAAGGCATGTTTTTGCCGTGACATCGGCTCTCGCGGCGATCGGCTGCGTTGTGGTTTTCGCCGCGGCGCTTCTCGCCGGATCTTCTGAAAAAGAACAATTGGAAGCCTGTTCAACAGATTCCGAACCGACGCTTCTGTTGCGGCAACTCAATCTTGATGGCGGCACTAAGGCTAGATTTAGCGAGTGCGTTGCCGCTAACGGCAAATCCGCCTGTCAAACAGAGTACCTTGATCGGCGCGGCTTGATGGAAGCCTGCATGAAGCGAAACGGCTTTGTCTTTGCGTCGCCGCTGAAGTTGAATTGCCTCTTCGAACCGGGAGAAACGTGTTTCCGACGGAAGTGGCTGGAAGGTGTTCATTCTGCCGTCGCCAGCAACTGACGGGCGCCGAGCGACGCACCCGGAATCGGTTTTTGGGCCGAAATTTTGTATGGGCGTCCGGCGCCGTCTTCGATTTGGCCGTCGGACCGTGGCCAGGGGGTGGGTCGCGCCCCCTCCCCGGCGAGCATGTTAGCGCTTCGCCGCCGACCTCTAGCAGGCTGTTGAAAAAGGTACTCGCCGCCAACCGGCGAGCGTGATTCATTGGCTCCGACGAGATTCGGAGATGGTACGTGCGCGGCGGCGACAATCGAACGGGCGAGTTGTTCAGCTACGTCGACCTGGAGGCGCGGGTGCGGCGCGATCATCCGCTGCGAGCGATCCGGAGGATTGTGAACGAGGCGCTGTCAGAATTGGAGCGCGAGTTTGCCGCGCTCTATTCGCCGATTGGGAGGCCGTCGACTAGTCCGAATGCTATGCAGCCATATTGCGGTCGCTGAGGGCCGGAAAGGAGAGCTACGATAATGGCGAGGCCGCGCGAGTTCGACGAGGCTGCGGTGCTGGATGCCGCCATCGAGAGATTTTGGCACCGCGGTTACGAGGCGACGTCCGTGCGCGACCTGGCCGACGAAATGAACATCGCCGGCGCAAGCCTCTACAACGCTTTCGGCGATAAGCGATCGTTATATGTTCGGGCGCTGAACCGATATCTGGACCAAAGCTTTCGCGAGCGCATACGTCGAATAGAACCCAGCCTGCCGCCTCGCGAAGCTATCGTCGCGTTTCTGCAGGAAATCGTCAAAAGGTCCCTTGCCGACAAGAAGCACCGCGGCTGCATGCTGGTGAACTCGGCCATCGAGAGCGCTCCACACGATGCCGAGTTCTTCGAGGTCGTCGCCGTTTTTCTTGATGAGGTCGAACGATTCTTCTTTCGATGCGTCAGCAATGGTCAGAAAGACGGAACCATCACGAAGGCGCTTTCGGCCGAAGACCTCTCCAAGTCGCTGCTCGGCATTCTGCTCGGTATTCGCGTGCTGGCGCGCGTTCGGCCAGAGCGAAACTTGCTAGAGGGGCTTTTGCGGCCGGCATTTGCGCTGTTGGATAACGCGCCATCCGCGAAACGGCGCAAGACGGCATAGTGGATCTCTTTTGGTCGGCAGCTTTCTGAAGGCTCTTATGCGAGCAGTAACTCACGGAGGCTCGCCACGCCGACACGGGCGTAAGCGCTGCTGCGATGAGTGATGACGGTCGTTTCGGCAATTCGCAATTCCGCGGCTATTTGACGAGCGGACAACCGGCCTTGACCCGCGCGGCGACCTCCAGTTCACGCCCGACGCGCGCCAGTCGGGTGATCGCCGCCTCGAGATTGGCGACGACCGCAGCCCTTGCAACCGTCGAGAACGACAGTCTTCGGCACGATAATCCGCAGACCGTCGAGGTTGGCGTGCCGCGCTTCGGGCGTCAGGACGCCGCGCATGGCGGCCTTCAATGGCGAGGATAGCTGGACGCTACCGACGCCGGCCCGATATGTGATTGGGCAGGATGGCGTCATCGCCTATGCCGAAGTCAATCCGGACTATACTCGCCGGCCGGAGCCTTCCGACGTATTCGCCGTACTCGATCAGCTGAAGCGCTCCAAGGTGGCTTGACTGCTCAGGCGCCGGCTCAGCCGGCGCCTGCCCTTTGGCACCATCTTGCTGAAGCACCGGAGACCTTGTGCAGCTCGGTGTACCTTCTCTTCCGTCTCACCCGACGGTCCTGCAACGGCCTTAGTTCGATCAAGTGCAGCTCTGCGCGAAGCGCGGTCCACCGCGTAAGCGGTCTGCTTGAACTCTTCGCCATCAAGCAGTCGTCGATGTAGCCTAAGATCGTGTCGACGGCCATGATTGCGGCTCAAAGCTCGACGCCGCTGCGACACGGAGCAAGGTCGCGATCTCCCTGACAACAATATGGCCGCTTGACCCGAGGCGGGAAGAACATTCCCGAGCCTCGGAACGAGGACTGTCAAGCGCAACAGCACCTTGGCTGCCAGTGCGCTGTGCCTCAGATACCCCCATTAAGTAGTCGGTCCTATCACATCGGGGTGAACTGGTAACGCGGCGGACGAAGCACACGAAATGACAGTACAAGCGTCGATTATGAGTTCTTTATCAGCGAACCGACTCTTATGTTCGATGAGCTTGCTTTTCGGAGAACGTCAATGATCAAGTTGAAACTTGTAGCCGCGACCGCGATTCTGTCGGCGGTGATCGCAAATCCGGCGTCTGCACAGGCGATTATGCAGGAACGCGGCGCCCATACGAAGGACTATATAACCGCGGATCTGGCTATCGGATTTCCCTTCTCCTCGCCCATGGCGATCAATACAGCAGGTAAGTCAACGGTCTGGCCCGCGCCAGTTGGTCACCACCAGCCGCGCGTCGCCGATGTTCCCTCGTCCGTATCTACCCGTAATACTCTGCTGAGCCTCGACCAGGAAGACGCCAGCGTCGACCGCAAGATTAGCGGCATCTGTCGCGGATGCTGAGCATTTCTCGCGGGCAAAAGTGAACGATGGATTTGCCGCGGGCAGTCCGGGCATTCGCCTCGTGCAAACTCGCAAAATTGCGGCCACGTCGAACGGATGAGGCCGATGGTGATGACGCGGGACATGGCGGCGAACGTGGGCGGACATTTCGTGATCGGTAGCCTAACGTCTTCTCCAGAAGGAAGGATATCGTTATGCAAGTAAGGGCTTGCATTTTAAATCACACGATCTAAAACTGAGCAGGGGCTATTTTGCACGACGGGAAAACCCGCTGGCAAGCCGTCAACTGGGAGATTCAGGGTGAGACTTGAGCAAGAGTTGGCAAATTTCCGCGCTGAATTCGAGCGAACCGCCCCCTCAGGGAGGGCCGAGCTTTATAGCGCCAAGGTTGAGGAATTGCGTAGGCAGTTTCCGCTGAAAGCCGTGATTGCCGTAGGCGATGATGCACCCGACTTCACATTGCCAAGTACGCGCCAGCGGCAGGTCTCACTTACCTCCGTGCTCCATGCCGGCCCCGCAATTGTCACCTTCTATCGGGGGGGCTGGTGTCCGTATTGCAACATTCAACTTCGCGCGTATCAGCGCGCACTTCCTGAGATCGCCGGGCTCGGCGGGCAGATCCTTGCAATCTCGCCTCAACTTCCGGACGGATCATTGTCTGTTTCCGAAAAGAACGCCCTCGAATTCGACGTGCTGAGCGACGTCGGCAATGGGGTCGGGCGCAGCTTCGGTCTGGTCTACGCGCTGCCAGAGGAATTGCGCGAGGCATTGAGGCTTAACAACAAGGCGCTTCCGGGGATCAACGGCGACGAAAGCTGGGAGCTACCGGTGCCGGCGACCTTCGTCATCGGACAAGACCGTCGGGTCGCGCTCGCTCATGTTGATGTCGACTACCGTCGCCGCCTGCC
This sequence comes from Bradyrhizobium altum, assembly GCF_020889705.1. Taxonomy (GTDB): domain Bacteria; phylum Pseudomonadota; class Alphaproteobacteria; order Rhizobiales; family Xanthobacteraceae; genus Bradyrhizobium; species Bradyrhizobium altum. Next base: position 14,377 of record NZ_JACMYP010000070.1, read on the forward strand.
GCCGGAGGACATTATCGCCACGTTACGTTCGCTGCCGGCCCCGATTGCCCGTCGCGCAGCAACGTCGATGCTCTGATCGCTGCCGTCGGCACGATAGGCGGTCGCCGCATTAATTTGTACCAGGTCCGTAACGGGTGCCTGTCCATAACGTATTCAGTTTGACGACCGACGTCGTTTCGAAACCAGTTTTTGAAAGGATGACACCATGAAAAGCACCTCGCGTGTTCTGCTCCTCGCTTCCGCTCTCATCATCTCGCTGGGAGCAGCGTCTGCCCCTGCTGCGTTCGCACAAGACAAGATGGGTAAGGATGGAATGGCCAAGGATACTATGTCCAAGGATGGCATGAAGAAGGACGACGCGATGTCCAAGGACGGTATGAAGAAGGACGATGCGATGTCCAAGGACGGCATGAAGAAGGACGATGCGATGTCGAAAGACGCAATGAAGAAGGATGAGATGAAGAAGTGATCCAAACCTTCTTCCATCCACGAGTGCCTTAGGCAGCCTCCCCCTCGCTAGTCGTAACAGGCTCGTTCGCCAACTGAGCGAACGGGCTTGCTTATGACGCTTTCGTGCAGGTCAAGAAACGTTCTCCAACCAAGTCCGTAATAACTTTGCCTTTCCATCGAAACCGCATGGGTCACTTTCATCCATTGAACGATTGAAATTCCTCAATTGCAGATGCCGGATAATTTGTTCGGCGACGCGATCGGGCTGCCAAGTTCTCCAATTTCAATTCATTCGATATAAACTGAAATCGAAGGGCTGCATGACTGGATCAGCGGCCTGCGCATCAGTTGCACCGCTTCGTGGGCATTCCCCAGGAAACAAAACAACCACCGCTTTCGAACGAGGGAATTGAATATCCCCCTATGTGCCGCGCGACGGATCCTCGGTGGGCGGTAGCGCAGCAGGAACTTCCCATGAACAGTTCGTTTACAGCACCGACCGTACGACGTACCCGAAGATTGTCATCGGCGCGTTGGTAGCGGGGATCGCCGTGGTGAGTGTTGCAATCTCAGTGCGTCTTCGGTCCCACGATGGAGACGCAGGAAGCGCGCACATGATAAGAGCCGGCGAGCTTGTGGCGATCACGAGCTTGAGCGGAAATCCCATCCGGTAGTCGCTAAAGAGTCCTGGCGGCTTCTTGTCATCCAAGCAATGTAACTTCGGGGTGATGTTCGTAACAACAATGCGGGCTGTGCGAATGTATTTCAGAGTGCTTCAAATCAGGGATCAGATCCATGAAACTTAAACTCGTTATTAGCTTTGCTGTTGTCGCTTCGTTGACAGCAGTCGCCTCGTCCACCCTAGCCGCACAGCCTGTGCCGAAGAGAAGTTATCCGCAGAGCGCGAATGCCCCGAGCGGATCGCGTCTGAATATCACGTCAGGGGGGCCCTTGTCCGCCTTCGCCTTTGACAAGTCCGGACCGCAGCTGGTGGCTGCCACAAGAGATGGCGAAGCCAATGGACCATACCAGGGTGGCCCTCATCCAAGGTGAAGTCGTCGACAAAGAGCGAACGACAAATGACCGCAAGGCAACTTCGTATTTCGTGTTGGTCGATCGTCAGTGCCGTCGCCCCGGCAGGCACGGCGTCGCTGGCGATCGGCGCCCATGCTGCGCTCAAAACAAGCCGGCACCCGACACCGCCGAGGCCGGCGCTACCGAGCAGAGCGGTCGGCCTTCGCGGATCGCATTGGTCATAGGCAACGGTCACTCTCCCGACGCCGATGTGCCACTGACTTAACCGATCAATGATGCGCGAAGGTTGACGGCCGCGCTGCGTCGCGATGGCATCGATGTGGACATGATGGAAGATGCCAGCAAGGACGACATGCGCCACGCGATTGACCGCCTGAGATCAAATATCGGATTGGAGTCCATCGTCATCCTTTTCTCGGCGGCTATGGCATTCAGGCCGGCGGCGAGAGAGCCAGGATCCCAGTGGATGCCGCAAATCTAGCAAGAGTCCGGTGTGCGTCGCGACGGTCTGAGCATTGAGGTGCCGTTGGATGCGATGAAACAGCGGGGGCCCACACCAAGCTCGTAGTCATCGATGCTTCGCGGCGAAACCCGTACGAGCGGCGGTTCCGTGGATTTTCTCGCGATCTGGCGCCGATCAATTTACCCGACGACGCGTTGATCCTCACGTCGGCCGCTTCCGGAAAGGTCGCCGACGATTCGAAGTACTAGCACAGCGTAATGATGGCTCAATTCCTCAGCAATCTAAATCGGCAGAGAACCGGCGCCGAGATCTTGTCAATGAGACGCGCGTTGCGGTCGCGCGATCCTCCGACGGCGAGCAGGTTCCGTCGGTGTGGTCGTCGCTATCCAGATGCATTCAGTTGGGAGCGGGCTCGGTCGGGTCGGCCGCCCCTCTTGGCAACTAAACTGAGTACTGTCCGCCCCCGAACAGATCAGCCGAAATAACGAGGGAGGTCATCTCACTCCTTCCGGAGCTTGGCAGCGAGATTGGTCAATCCACGATGCAGTGCCACGCGCACCGCGCCCTCGCTCATCGCAAACTTCTTAGCGGTCGCCTTGATCGAAACGCTCTCTAAGGTGATAGATTGTAGTACATCGCGTTGACGGCCTGGCAAGCCCTGTACATGCGCGATGAGTTCGCTGGCCGGAACAGTTTCTGCGACGGGTTCGCTGGCGATTGTTTCGGCGAAATCGTCGATATTGCCGAATACACGCCGGCCACGGCGGCGTAGCGCATCGATCAGCTTGTTACGCGCGATCGCAAACAACCATGGCGAGAACAGAGCCTCTGGATCCCAGGTGTGACGTTTCAAATGCACTGCGAGCAATGTATCCTGCACGATATCTTCGGATTGATCGACAGGCTGCCCGGCTCGGGCCAGGCCACGGCGGGCCACTGCTCGCAAGATAGGTGTGACAGCCCGAAGTAACTGACGATATGCGCCGTCGTCGCCCGCATTGCCACGCCTCATCAGAGCGGCCCATTCCTCTTCGTGTTCGCCCACGCTTGCTCTCGGTAAGCAGCTCGCTCGTCTGGGATTGTTGCGACTTAACAATCACGAAACCTCTCCACTAAGCAACAGCCGATCCTTGGATGACGGGTCACATAGCGAAGAGCTGCTGGCGCTCGTCCATGACGTCGTTTCGCAGAAATGCCAGTTCCCCGTTCACAACAATTCCACGTCAGCGTCTCCGGGTGCGGCATTTCAAAATTATATTGTTTGGCCCCTGTAACGTCGGGGCGGTCTGGATCGAATGGTGAATGTAGGGGCGTCCCTTCGTACCGGAGGCTTTTAATAATGTTGAAGAAACTGATTTCGGTTCTGTTTGCAGCCGTTGTTACGTCCGCAGTCTCATTTGAAGCACACGCGGCAGAGAAGGTGAACTACGATGCCAAGTCCTTTGCAGCGGCCCAGGCTGCGGGAAAACCTATCCTGGTCGAGATTCACGCGACATGGTGCCCGACATGCAAGGCGCAGGCGCCGATCTTGAGCGATCTCGAAAGGCAAAACAAATTCAGAAATTTGATGGTCTTTCACGTAGACTTCGATTCCCAGAAGGATGCGGTCAAGGCGTTTGGAGCCCGAATGCAGAGCACGCTGATTACGTTCAAGGGGTCCCTAGAGACGGGCCGATCTGTTGGCGATACGAACCCGACTTCGATTGCGGCCTTGCTCGACAAAGCGACCTGATGCGCTGATGTCGATTGGTAGCCTAGGACTGGCGTTTCTGGCGGGCATATTGTCGATCCTATCGCCATGCGTGCTTCCGTTGTTGCCGATCGTTCTCGGCACCGCAGCATCAGAACGCAGATTGGGCCCCGTAGCCCTTGCGGGCGGGGTCTCCCTGTCTTTTATCGCAATCGGATTGTTCGTTGCGACGATCGGCTTCGGGCTCGGGGTAGATGCCGCTTGGTTTCGAGTTATTGCTGCTTTGGTAATGATCTTGATTGGCGCGATTCTGCTCGTGCCTGCGCTTCAAATCAGCGTCGCGGTTGCCAGTGGACCGGTGAGTGGCTGGGTAGACCAGAGTTTCGGCGGCTTTTCGACGTCAGGGCTGGGCGGCCAGTTCGGCGTGGGACTTCTTCTCGGCGCGGTATGGAGTCCCTGTGTCGGACCCACCCTCGGCGCAGCATCTCTTCTTGCGGCACAAGGAAGGGATCTTGGTGTCGTGGCTTTAACGATGCTTATTTTCGGGTTTGGCGCGGGGCTACCGCTGGTGCTCTTTGGGTCGATGTCCCGTCAGTTCTTGCTGCGCTGGCGTGGCGGAATGTCAGCTGCCAGCAAAGCAATGAAACAGACCCTCGGTTTGTTCTTGGTCGCGATAGGGCTGCTGGTGGTGACCGGTCTCGACAGATCGTTCGAGGCCGGACTCGTTGAAGTTTCTCCGCAATGGTTGACGAACATCACGACCCGTTTTTGAGGGCGCAGGAGGTAATCCTCCGTTGACGTGATTTCACGTCCAGCGGCACAGGAGTATATTTGCAAGATGACAATAACAAAGGTTGCGAGCGTCGCGGCACTGGCGATGCATTGCGTTACCGCGTCTGCGGACGATGGACTTGTCACCAAGCCGAGCAAGTACTCAGTCAAGGAGACGATCGATAATTTTGAGGCCGCTATCAATGCACAAGCTGCCCGAGGCTGGGTCGTTTTTGACCGGATTGATCACGCCGCCGCCGCCAAAAACGCCGGACTCGATATGCGGCCGCGGACAGTCATCATATTCGGCAACCCCAAAGCGGGCACGTTCGCAATGACCAAGAGCTCAACTCTGGCAATCGATCTGCCGATGAAGGTGCTGGTCTGGCAGGACGATCAGGACAGAGTCTGGCTTACATACAATACGAGCGAATACAATGCGAAGTATGTGTTGCCACGCCACGGACTTGCCGCCTCCGACAACGCATCTAAGGATCTTGAAACCTTCCTGACCAAGGTGACCGACCTAAGCACGCAATGAACGCCGGCACTACACCTTGAATATCTTAGGGGTGGAATACCCCCAGCGCGAATTCAATTGATCCTGTATGCCCCCGGTGATCAGGGGGCGGAATTTGCAGATTTGCGGATGTCGTTATGGCCTGAAGCCTGATCTATTGCCCGCAAGAGGAGGCCTGTGGTGAGCAGCTCGGGAAGTGTTTCGCCATCTGGCCGTCGTGGCCCGTAGACCACGTCAAAAGGAATACCGTATCGCGCAAAGCGATGAAGATAATCTGCGATGAAAGGATTCGGCCGGCTCCAGTCAGCGCGCATTCTTATGACGTGTGACTGCTGCAGCCGCGAACGAACCTCTGCGGTCTCCAGCACTCTCACGTCGTTCACCTTGCAGGTCAGGCACCATGTGGCGGAGACGTCCACCAATACGGTGTTGCCATTGGCGATCAGGCCGGGCAGCGCGTCCAAATCAAAAGCCTGCCATTCCTGCCCGGCCGCCGGTTGCGAGACTGGAGCAACTGCGGACAAACTGACTATGAGGCACGCGACCACAAGGCCAGCGGTGATCAATCCGGACCGCCGCGATGCGGTGGCGGCAATCTGGCCTCCGACCGGAACACTGACCAGAGCTCGATAACCGAGGAGGCACGTCAGAAGGGCGGCCGTAACGCCCGCCGTCCACGCGCCCGCCGTGCTCCAGAGCACGTAGATCAGCCAGACGGCCGTCCCGAGCAGCACGATGCCGAGGAATTTCCGACAACAAGCATCCAGGGGCCGCGACGCGGAAGCCACCAAACGCACCCGGGAAACAATGCGGCCATCCAATAGGGCAACGCCATGCCGAGGCCAAGACACAGGAAGATTGCAAAGATCTCAGTTGGCCCACGTGCCAACGCAAAGCCCACGGCGGTGCCGACGAATGGCGCGGAGCAAGGCGTGGCCAATAAAGTTCCGAACACACCTGTGACGAAGACCTCAATCATGGGTCCGCCGGACCGTCTGGACGCAACGTTCACTATCGAGTTTGGCAGGTCGATCGGAAGCCATTCAAAGAAGCTGGCCGCGAACAAGACCGTCAACACCGCCATTCCTGCTAGGAACCAAGGCTGCTGAAATTGCCCCAGCCAAGTGTAGCGCCCGACCATTTTAATCCGACCAAGCAGGCGGCCAGCAGCATGAAGCTGAACGTGATGCCTGAAGCCGTCGCGACCGACCCTAAGCGAACGTCGCGCAAACTGCCGCCGGCCTCTCGTGTAAATGCAAAAAGCTTGATTGAAAGCACCGGCAGGACGCAAGGCATTAGATTGAGGATGAGTCCTCCGAGCAAAGCCGAAAGAAGCGCACCGAAAAACAGCGAGCCATTCTCGGGGATTGCCTAGTTGACCCGCGCCTTGAATTCAGCTGCCCGATTTTCATCGATCAGTGTCAATGTCAAAGGACGGCCAGCCGGTGGCAACGTTACAAGCCGAACGGTCAGACGGGCGGTCTTACCGGCGTCCTGCAGTTCCACCTTCGGTGCCGGAGGAATTCCATTCCCCGCCCCCTCGACAAACAAGTCGGGCGCAACGAAAGCTCCGGACCTGCTCTTAAGGTCGACCACGAGCGTTGGCTCTGATGCGGAGCCTGCGAAACGAGTGCCAATGACATCGACACCGGCGGCATCCGGCGAGCCCGGTACTCTCTTTTGACCCGAGCTGATCAACCCGGACTGGGCCGAGGTGCCCCCGGCTCCAGTTGGCAATGCAAGAGTGAGTTCAGCCTCAAGGGGCACGCAAACATCCGAGCACGCGGCGTACGTGATCGACGCATTGATCCGGGCGGAGGTTTGAGCCTGCTTTAGAAGTAATTTGACCGGAAGAACCACGCCGTTTTCGTAGACGCTGTTCTGCAGGTCATCGATGACGAGACGATGTGGGGCGGGCCAGGAGATTTCCTCGCCCGTAATATTTTTTGAAGCAGACCAGTCAACCGTTGGCGGGATGCCCGCGTCCCCGGGGCTCCGCCAATAACCATGCCACCCCTTGGCAAACCGAAATTCCAGCCCTGCTTCAAGGGTTGAATCGGCAGGTAAATTATCCGTCGCTGTGATCAGGCGCACTGCCGCCCGGCTGTCCCCCACCCAATCGGTGGCAGCCGCACGGGCGCTGCCGGTCGACATGATGAATCCGGCCGACAGCACAAGGAGGGTAGTAAAGCGAGCGAGAGCCATGAGGCATCCAGAACCGTTCAGTTTTCACGCTGCAATGTCGTCGGAGGACGGCGGGCCGGCCCTTACCAGACGTACTTTGCGTCTCGGTAGACCCGGCCGGCCCGCGAACGCTTAGCTTGAGCCGTCGGACAACCGGGAAGCTCCGATGATCTGGCCATCGGGCGCTTCGAGCACGACGGCGACGTCCTGCCCTTCGGGAAATCGTTCTTTGATCTGGATTGGCGCTCCCGACCATTGGCCGACCGATCGGAACGATCTGACGATGTTCGCCTCCTGCAGCGTTCTGCCGCCATTTTCTCCCCGGCCGATCGCTGTCGTATGGTCGTGATCGAAGCCGATCAGGAGGACCGTTCCGACGCCGGAGCCGGAGCCGACCTGGATGAAAACTTGCTCCCCTCCGGTCCTCATGACGCTAACTGAGGCGGCCGTTCGACTTTCGTGTTTCGCCTTTTCGATAGCTGACCCAACGTCGCGGCGATGTGAGCCGACCAGCCCGGCGGCGCCATCGACAACAATCTCTGGCGTGTAAGATCCATCGCCAAAGCGATGGCCGTATTGTTCCTGTCGGTCCGTGGCGGATTGCAGCGAATACGGATCCTTCCATCCTAGGCGGTCCCAATAGGTAACGTGGAAGGCGAGCGGCAGGACGTCTCGCCGACCCCTGGACAGTTCATTTAGGTAAGCGTTCGCGGGCGGGCAGGATGAGCAGCCTTGCGAGGTGTATAACTCGACGACGACAGGTCGTTCTGCGGCAAAGCCAGCGACGGGGTAGAGACCCGCAATGAGGGCTAGTGAAGGGAGCAGGCGCGCTAGCATGGCAATCCTCCTGGGTTGAGTTCATCCCTTATTCGCAAACGGAGGCCGCTTCGTTACACTTGATTGCAGCCACGCTCGTTCCTGAGCGGGAGCAGCAGGTCCGGACGGTCCAGATTGAGATCGAATTGTGCGAATTCGCGTGTCTGCAAGGTCTATCGGATGCGTTCTGCGGCTCAAGCAACAAAAGCGGTGCCCCCACACGGAAATTTGAAAATATCAGGACCCCAAGAAGCGTGACAAAGCAGCGCCGAGTTCGCCGCAAAAGGATGACTGCGATGGGAAACCCGCGCAGAAAGTTCCTTCGAATCTTGCAACAAGTCCCGCTCCCGCCGGCGCAACGGGCGGCAGCCACAAACAAGCGATCTGCTAAGACAATGCAGACGTCGCATGTCGCAAGCCACCTCGCCGGCCGTGGATGGAATGGGAATTACCATGCTTGCCTGTGTATTGGTTGCGCCGCCGCACCGGATCGTCCGTCATGACATGCGTCTGCCACAGTTACCGACGGTGGAATTGGTGTATTCCTACGGCTGGCGAAGCAATTCGCGCGTCATTAGCGAGTTGGCCGATCATTTGGCCGACAGTTTGACCAGCGCCACGTCAGTTAGTCCTGCTACGCTAGTGCCGTAGTAAAGAACACAGCGGGCTACCATCGCAAGAACCGTCGTCCGCTCAAAAAACCGATCAACGTCACAAATCCTACAGCAAGCGGATACCAGATAACGACGAAAAGAGGACTGTCGTCCGTGCAATTCGTTGCGTAAAACGTCGCCGCAATCCCGCTCGCGGCAAGCCCGGCGATGGCTCCCGCCAAGCCAGGTCGCGTCGGGGCTCCTTCGCGCAGCGCAAGAAGAAAGCAGGCCAGTGGTCCAATAGATAGAAGCGGTATAAGAGTTAAGCAATTCAGTGCATGTGTACCGACCATCCTTGAGCCCCAAAACGGCGGCGGGACTGTCACGATCTCAATGAGGACGGCCAACACCAAGACCAGCGGCGAAATCGCGAGAGCCCAACCCCTGACTCCGAACGAAGTGCCGGGCTGCGCTGCCCGAAGCATCGCAGCAGTGGCCGCAAATACGAGCGGCAAAGTAACAGCGAACTTGACGAGAAAGCGGGAGGTTCCCATTGCGAACAGGATATCGGGACGAAAGCCAATACCTACAAAGAATGCGATTCCGGCGATGACGTTTCCCGCAATCAGAGCAAGCCGAATTGATTTCTCTGGCTTCCAGGAATTTAGGGTGTCCGCCGCCAAGGCTTCGAGCAACGTTTCTGTTTCCATTTGTGTGGGCTCCAACAATTCAGCGCGGACTTCGCACTCAAGACGGTGCCGGCGCTGGATGGCCTAATCCTGTCTTCGTTATCAGGTCGAAAATGTTACGCGCTGCCGGTCACGAATTTGAGGCTGTTCGCCGCTCGCCAAAGCGTCGAGGCGCAAACTCTCGGAGCTTCGGCCGGTCCAGACCGCAGATGCGCTCGCGTCGCTGCGCTCCGATCCTTCCTTTCAACTTCGAGTTACGAGTGACTGGGCCGGCTAGTCATAGCCTGCGGCTATCGGGTCATCCCTCACAGGCTTGCGGATAAAGTTCTGGAGGCTCGGCCGTGAAGCGAACGATGAGCAACCAAGATCGGATCCAACGGTTTTGCTGGCGTGAAAATCACGACCTGAGGGCGATCAATCGTCAATCGCAGCTCTGGAGCGCCTGAAGCACAGCCCTGGATTGATAGAGTCAGGCCCCGAACACGGCGCCACGTTCATCGTCTCCGCCGACCAGCGCTGCTCGGACGGCTACCAGACTCGGTTTCAAAACGCGAAGTTGGGTCCATCGAAGTAACGAACGCTTTCCAAGCTGCGTATTACAGGAAAGAACGGTTCAACTAATCGGCGGCATCTGATCTCAGATGAGCGGTCCTCCAAACTCGCCGAACTGTTTGGATCTACCTACCTAGTGCCGGGTGCTGCATTGCGCGAAAGTTATGTTGGCAAAGTTCCCAGATTGGCGGGCAACAGGTCGATTTGCCCGAGAGTCGTCTCGGCGTACGTCATCGACGGAAACGCTTCGATGATGGATGTAGCCATCGCTTCCGCAAGCGTTATCCTGAAGAGACCGGCCACGATGATCCTGCGGATGAGCATAGTAGAGTCGATTATGTTGCTCGGCCCGACGCCTGCTTTCGTCGAGTCGGCTGTCACCATGCCACTCATGGTTCATGCGACCCGGGATCCCTACAGGCGTGCGGTACTGGCCGGTACCCGCTTTGATCTTGCACGGAGTTCGCGAGCCCCTCTGGATCGGGTCGAGCCGTGGAATGAGCCATCTATCCTGATGCGCTTTTCGCCGATTGAGAGCCTCCGATTCCAATGAACAACCGCGCCAAGTTACGCCAGCTGTCCGCACCGCCTTCGTCCTGGCGGGCGGCGGCAGCTTCGGAGCTATTCAAGTGGGCATGATGCTGGCGCTGGCGCAGCGGGGCGTGACAGCCGACATGGTGGTGGGCTCCAGTGTCGGCGCCTTAAATGGAGCTTATTACGCAGCCGGACCGGGCGTGCAAGCGGTCGAAAGGCTGGCTGACATCTGGCGAAACATTCGGCGACAGGATGTCTTCCCGATCACATTGTCGACGCTTGCGGCGTTCCTGTTTCGACGAGACTTCCTGGTGTCTCAGGAGGGAATCAGGAAGCTGGTACGAGATTTTCTTCCGTACAGAGATCTTGAAGAGGCGAAGATTCCCGTGCACGTTGTCGCAACCGACATGATCTCTGGCGAAAATGTCGTCCTGTCCAGCGGCTCAGCCGTCGACGCCATAGCCGCAACGACGGCAATCCCGGGAGCGTTCGCGCCCGTGAGGTACGAGGGGACGTTTCTCTCCGATGGCGCGGTTTCGAGTAATACTCCCGTGAAAGTGGCTCTGCAGAAAGGAGCCACCAGGTTGATCATTCTTCCCACCGGACACGCTTGCGCTCGGCAGGCGCCTCCAGTGGGGGCTATTGCAAACGCCATCCATGCGCTTACTCTCCTCATCGCCCGCCAACTGGTGCACGAAATCGATAGTATCCCTCGTTCGGTCAGCTACAGCGTCGTCCCGCCGCTCTGCCCCCTCACCGGTTCGCCGTACGATTTCTCGATGACGAGCCAGCACATCGAGCGCGCCTACTTGCAAGCCGAACAATGGATCGCGTCCGGCGGCTTAGAGCTACGAGAGGTGCCGCTCCCGATGCGGGCTCACAAGTACTAACCCAGCACCCGAGGGGTTCGCCTACTGTACGCTGCGATAAATCCGCCACGAATTCGCCGTTGCGTCGACGAGCCGATAGTCTCCGCTCGAGGCGAACGGGTTACGGGCCCAAGCTCCGTCGATAGACAAAACGACGACTGTGGTGCAGCCGAACTGGACGGACATCTTCTGTATGTCACCTACTACAGGAAGGCCGTCGAACAGTCGCTTGAAGAGAGGTCCGTTTCGGCCAGTCGCTCACGCGATACCGGAGCGAATGGTGGTGCCAGGTCGCAGGCTGCGTAGTAAGATCTCGATTCGCAACGAGTGCCCAACTTAATTTGATTGGCCAAGCCGGCAATTCCGCCAGGTAGGAGGAGTTGCTGGCCACGCGCTCTCCGGACCGTTGACTGGGCGCGGACCGCTTCCCACTTCGACATCGCCCCCATAAAATGTGGCTGAGCGCGCCTTGAGCCCAGGAAACTTGTTTCCCAACAACATTCGGCTGCCGCAGACGAGCCCCAGCACTAAAGGTGCACGACCTACGAAGCGAACCACGGCGTTCATGCGAGCCCAGTCGCGTGTCATTCCCCCAGCCGAAGCTATGATGAGGAACAAGACTGCGGGAAGTCCGGCTCTCCAGCTCAGATCATTGTTCTCCGCTAGATTGCTCCCTCTGAGAAGCCAAGAGGCGAGCAAGCTTCCGCCTCCGAAGGCCATGGTGCTCGAGCATCGAGCTTGTCCGGACCCAAGCTCGCCTCTTGGCAGAGCCGCACGAGCATTGGCAAACCCAACAAGTAGATCGCTTGAAGCGACAGGAAGATAGAATATCCAGAACCCCGGCAGGTTGGCCCAGCCCCAGCCTTCCGCTACTTGGTTGGACGTCATTCGGCCCTTTAATTGCGGTTTGTTGTCAAGCTTACATTTCTGAACTCGCCCATGGCACGGTGGTAGCGTCCGCGCCGTCGGAGCTGGTAGGGGTTGCGCAGACGGCGCGGGCGCGGATGATACATGCACTGTTGGCCAGGCATCGGATCGTACGGGCGGGTTGATGTCTTCGCTGGGGTCATGGTCCTTTCCGAGGTCGCGCAGCGCCTCATGATGATGTCCGGGTCGGACGCCTCAACGTCTGCAGCGGAGTACGGTCAAGCCGTCACCAGCCGAATGAACGAGGTCGCCACAACACCGTCCCAGCGGGACATCGCCAGTCCGGCGGACCGGACCAGGAACTTTACAAAATCGGATCAGGCTTCCTTCGCCAAGCCCCAGTCGAACGACGTGCCGCCGACCCAGATGCAGTGCAGAACAACGGCGATCTTGCGCGCGATGGCGACCTTCGCCTTCCTCATGCCAATCCTCTTGGCGAGCTTCATTCCCCAAGCCTTGAGGGAGGACCATTTCTTCGTTCGATAAAGCAGGACGGTCGCGGCCTCGAACAGGTAAGTTCGGAGAAGACGGTCGCCCCATCGTGACATTTTGCCATTGATGTCAGTTTCGCCAGATTGGTTGCGCCGAGGTGTAAGACCCAGATAGGCGCCAACGCTCGATGCCGATCGGAAGCGCAATCGGTCGTCGATCGTATGGCGGAAGGTCAAGGCGGTCACCCCGCCAACACCAGGAACCGTCATCAGGCGGCGCGTCGTCTCATCCGACTTCGCCAATTGGCGGACTTCGTTGTCGAAGTTGCTTTGCTGCTTGCAGATCCGTTCAGAAGCGGCGCGATCACACCGAGGAGCTGATGATCTTTGCCCAATAGCTCGCAGACCTGATTGCGAAACTGCAGTCCGATCGCGCGTGGCAACAGCAAACCGTATTCTTTGATGAGGCTGCGGACCTGATTCTCGATATCTCGACGCATCGACACAAGGCGAGATCGCGCGACAAGAATCGCTCGAACCTTCTGGCTCTCCTCGCTCTTGATCTTGACTTCTCGATACCATCCAACCCGCACCAGTTCGGCTAGGCCTCGAGCATCATTCTGATCGCTCTTGTTCATGCGCACCGACAAAGCCGCGTGAGCGTGCCGCGCGTCGATGCAAACCACCGGCAGATCGACCCTACGAAGTTCATGCCAAAGCCAACTCGCCATCGCCCCGGTCTCAAATCCGATGCGCTCCGCCTGTGGCGCCCGCTTGCGGAGCAGCGCTGTGAGCGCTCCCGGATCGGATTTGGCCTTTCCTTCGAACAAGACCTGACCAACTTCGTCGACCACACATACTGAGGTTTCTTTTTGCGAGACACATCCAGCCCAACATATTGCTTCATAGCCCTCTCCGATTCGTGAGATTGCGGAAAGGCTTGAAGATAGCGGACCTTTCTGAGCCGCGGGCGCCGACCGCAATTACGTCATCGTCTCCAATGTGCATGGCAACGAGGATAACGGGACCATCCGCGACACGATCAAGCTTGCGCGATTGTTGGCCAAGTTCGGGATTTCTCCTTCGACGATCGGCAAGATGGTGACGACCCCACCGCGAAAGATGTCTTATTTAAGCAAAGACGATCTCGCGGCACTCAAGGTTATCGTGCGCAATCCGTTCGATCGCATCATCCGCACCTCGACCGCGCAAACGATGAAAGGTACCTCGATGTGTGAACACGGGTGCTTCGAATAACGTGACGAAAGAGGACGGTCCTGCATCGGCCGGCAGCAGCGCAACGAAAAGCTAGGCATTGGCACGCGAGTATATGGAGCATTCGTATGAAAAAAATAGCTGCGAGCCTGGTACTGGGAGGCATCACTGCAGCTTGCCCTGTGCAAGCACAGACAAGCGTCGACATGGCGCGCATAACTTGCGCCCAGTACCTAGCAATGTCCACGGGGGACTCTGCCGTCTTTTCCGCGTGGATGAGCGGGTGGTTCAACCAAAAGAAGGGATACGTTTTTGTAGATATCAACGCGTACGCGCGAAATGTCGCAAGCGTAAAGGCATCGTGCGCTACCAATCCTACTCAGACCGTGATGGCTGGTCTCGAGCGATCTGCGGCGAGCCAGTGATCAAAACCAGGATGGGGAGATAGCCATGAAGCCCTCAATCTTCGTTGTTGCGACCACGCTGCTCGTCGCCCTGACTCTGGTTTCAAAAGCACAAGTTGTTGTCGACCTATCCCTCGTCACCTGCAGGCAACTGTTAGAGTCCGATCGGGAAAGGCAGACCCTGATAAGCTCCTGGATGGCGGGATATTTCAGCGCATCAAAGAACTTGAGCACTGTGGATTTTCGCTACGTCGAGCGAAACGGAAAGGTTGTGGGTAATTACTGCAAGACGCATAAGTCAGAAACGGTCATGAATGCGATGCAGAAGAATTGGCGTTGACGATCATCGCGGTCGACGCGCAAGCGTGGCTCACCAAGCGAGTTGAGGCGCATTCGTCGCGTTCGGTGCTGGCGCACTGCTAACGGTGTGCGCAGGCTGGCTGACAACGTGGCTAAAGTTCCGGTCGTCAGCTTTGGGTAGTGATCTCAACATCTGGTCACAACTTGGCCATAGGCATTGGTGACCTGCACGCAAGCCGGCGTAGCCGCATATGCACCTGCTGCCGCCGCCGCGCCGACGGCCGCGGTGCCGTAGACGGCGCGGTGCGTGGTCCGGCGTGCGACTCCGGCACAGCTCATCGGTGTCAACGGTCGACCGACCCGTGCTTCCGAGGTCGAAATCAAGCCTCGTTCGATATTAGCCTTGCCGTTCCATAGCAGGGTGCCAATGAAGCCATGAAGAACATCGCACAATGGCGTAAGGTGGAAGGCTACGTGATCGACGGCGCGATCCGCGATGTCGCGGCCTTTGCTACGTCTGACTTTCCCTGCTTGGCGCGCGCGGTAATCCATCGCGGGCCATACAAAAATGGCCCCGGTGAAATCAACGTGCCGGTCTCGGTTGGAGGCTGCGTGATTTCGCCCGGCGACTTCGTCGTCGGCGATGGCGACGGCGTGGTGTCGTTTCCAGCGGCAACGGCCACAAGCCTGCTAGAAGCGGTACAATCTAAGATTGTGTGCGAAGACGAGACGCTGAAGGCAATCCGGGAAGGCCGCTATCAGGGTTCTTACGGCAAATCCTAACCGCTCGCGAGAGGCCGAGCGGACTTTGCCTCAGTTCCGCCCGAGCGCCTGGAGGTAAGCGCAATATAAGTCGGCTAAGTGCGCGTGACGCCCGAACCTGATCTGTGGTTCAAGACGGTGCGGCTTCTCAGGTATCGCTCTCCTCAAGCCGGAGATGATGGTGAGGTGCAATCGGCGTTGACCAGGCCTACATCGGCAGCCCGGCGGGATTAGCCAGACTGATAAGCTTTGTCTAATTTCCTTATCAGTTTGTGAACTGGCTCCACTGCGATTAAAGCTTATCCGTCGCGCATCGCTTAGAACCCATCTTTTTGAAGATCGAGGTCGACAGGGACCGTCCGCTTGGTTCAGGCCGAACGCCGATTGGATCGATCTTTTCCGCGGCGATGGCGCCGCCTCTGACGACGGCCTCGGGGAGGCTGAAGTGATCTTGCCGAACCTGTTACAGGCTGGGCCGCGGGCTCGCTGGCCGGCAGGTCGGCCGCTGATCGAGGCGGCTTTCTTCGAACGGCGACGGCCGTTTCGAGTGCGGACAAGAATTGCCGCCCCTGCTCCGTGATCTCCCAGCCGCGAGGATCGCGAACCACAAACTTGGCCGAGAAAGTATTCGGGTCACGCGCATATTCGGCCAACCGCTTCATGCGACCTGTCCAGTCTTTGCCGCTGGTCATCAGGATTTCGACCGCTTGCCGGACTTCGGCAACGGAGGCACGCCCGGCAGGCTGGCCGGCCAGCACTTTCAGGACAGTCAGCCGGAAGGACACTTCCAGGTCTCTGACGTGGATGGTCTGTAGTTTCCGGCGCAAGGGATCACGCGCGAGCGCGCAACGTCAACAACGTGGCGCGGTTAACCTCACCTAAAAACGGAAGCTATGTCGTCGGAGGCCGTCACGACGCTGCGGGCTGACTTGCCCGCAGCTGTCCTTTCGGTAGTCAGAAAAGCGAAGTCAGCTAGGATGGTCTAGCTGTTCAGGAGGTGGGTCATCAGGCCGCCCTACTCTCCCAGTCAATCGAAACGGGCTAACGCTGGTGCCCGAGTCCAATTCCAAGGACCAGTGCCTTTTGGCGGAGAGCACCAATACTGCGCTTCGTCAATTTGGATATCTTCGTAACCGGCGTGCGTGCTTTCGAGTGAGCTTTGAGCTCCTTAATATCTGTCTTCGTCCACTCGCGCCGCGTCACGGCTTTCTTGGTTGCTTTCTTCACAATCATTGCTCCTTCGAGAGGAGCGGCTTTTAACATGGCTTTTCTGCAATGGCGACGGTCAAGTAAACGAAACGATCACAGGGAGACATTGGCGTTAAAAGAGACGCGCCGATGCCCAACAGGCGCGATTAGGACCAGTCCCATTTGTAGGTTCCTGAAGCGCGCTGACACATCTTGCGGAGCACGGTGTCATAGATTTCCATGCTTTCGACGCCAGGCATGGGCGCTGCGTTGAGGATCGACGCGAACATCGCTCGGGGAACCTCTTCCATCTCAACGCTTTGCATCAAGGCGTAGCGCTGAAGGTGATTTCTGAACTTAGGCGAAACCCGAGGCATTGCTCTATGGATCGGGTCTTGCATGGCGTTTTCGAGAGTCACGAAGCGCACCCCTTCATTTTTAAAGGCCACGATTAGGTCGTCCAACATGTCGGCCGCGATCGGGGTGGCATGTATCAGCCAGATGTACGGCAGGTCGCGGCCAAACATCAATCTGGCGGCCTTGGCATGGCTTCGCAGTTGAAAAAGAGCCGCCTCAAGAAAGCTCTTCCGAAGCATCGCGAGGGCCGCTTCGTCGTTGCTCTCGACCGCGCGATAATAAGGCGCGAGCCAGGCGAAATCGCCGAACCACATGGTGATTGGGGCATTTTCGTAGCCATTGGCTTGAAGAAAATCCTCGACTTCGCCTCGCTTTCTTTCTGCCTCACCAGACATGTCCATCGCGTAGCGAAAAAAGCGTTTCGGCGCCTTTTGAATCAGCTGTCCAATATGATCTTCGGCCCGCTTGATATCGTCGCAGTAGAATCTTGCCGAAACCCAGTTCAGACAGGCGTGGCAATGGGTGTGATTGGCGATATGGTGTCCGCTGTCGCACCAATGATCGATGATCGAGATCAAGCCGCGATCCTGATCGAGCGGCGAGGTATGCGGGAAACCATAGATGCCGGAAAGGCCGTTGCTTTGGAACGTCTTGATCATGGAAGCAACGATTGTCTCCCGCGAATAGCCCGCCGGGAGAGGTGTTCCATCCCAGATTAACAGATCGTCGACGGTGATTGCGAGATCGATAGGCTTGATATGCGGCGCGGCGCTCATTGGCATCCTCCCAAAGGCGTTTGTTTTTCGGAAGAATAGGCTTGAGCCTGGAAGCGCTCTATCACGGGAACGAACGATCTCCGTCGTCAGAACGTATTCCTGGAAGGTCCGGAAGTCTTACGGATTTGGCTGCCTTCTCCTGAACTCTGACGGGGTGCAGTCGAAGAGTTCTTTGAAAGCGGATGCAAAATGACTCGAGTTCGAGAAGCCAGCCGCAAGCGCGATTTCGGTAACGGTGATCTTCTTGTATGGATTGGCAAGAAGATCAGCCGCATATCTCAACCGTTGCTCGCGGATAAATTGCTGTGCGGTCGTCCCCGCCGACTGAAACAGCGACTGAACATAGCGCACGGAGATTCCTGCCGCGGAAGCGATGCCGGTCAGGTCGAGTTCCGGATCCTCCAATTGTGCGTTGATCAATTTCTTGATCCGGGCCAGCATCGCTGCCCTAGTGGCGGACTCGCATGAGTAAGCATCAACGTTGTCAAGCATGACCAGCGCGAGAAGATCGCGGATATGTCGAGCGCCGACCGCAAATGAGTGGTCATCCATGAGATCGGCGGATTCCGCAAACGTGGAAATAAACGCAAGGGACGCAGCGAGAAGCGGATGACGAGCCAGCGGCTGCCCGCAGATTTTCTCGGGACTTCCTAGGCGACCTGCTATATCGGCCCGCGGGAATGCAAATGCGATTGCCGTTAAGCTTCGGGCGTGTTCAAAGTTCGTGGGCTCGGACATGTCGACCGCCATAAACTGGCCAGGAGACAAGTCCGCCTGCTTTCCGCAGTGTGATATCGAGACGGAATCGGAAAGTGGAACGATGATCTCGAAGTGAGACAATCCATCCGCTGCCGCGTGGGAGCGCTTGCGCTCAAGCGACTCCCGCTGTCCGTCGAATTTCACGATCTGCAGACCGTCGCATCTGATCGCCACGATTCGTCCCACGTAGTTTTTCGGCATCGAGCGATGAACGGAAAACTTGCCGTGGAGCCCGCTCACCCAATCCGCCCAAGAATTGCGCTGGTCATCAGGAGGGATGACCCCGGTCGAGAAGTGGCTCCTGGTGAGACGGACTTGCATGGTGCGCTCTTCAAAAAGGGGCGGATCGGCACTTAAATCGTTCTCGAATAGATTACCTAAACTTTCATTCTTTTGCCCAAGATCTGTTCGAGTGCAAGCTTGTTTCTTGCGTCGAAGTCACGCTGATCAACAATCAAATGGTAACTGTCGCCATTCGATGGCTCGCTTGAATAGGGTCGGAGGAGCTTGATTTTTGTCAGCTTCAATACCAAGGACGCCAAAGGGCCGCATGGCGTTGAACATCCTGATCACGTTTACGCAGTTCGAGCGAGAAGTGATCGGCGAGCGCATCCGCGACGAGGTTGCGGCTTCCCGTAAGCGTGGCAAGTGGATGGGAGGCTGAGCGGTTGATCGGCCGCAGCAAGATGCCCTCACGCTGCGCCTTCTTGCGATCGACCCCGTTGGTCTCTCCATCTTGAGGGTCTCTTCATCTTGAGGCTGATAACGCCTTGTCGGAGTGTTTGCCCTCGCTAGCGGCCGGAGCTCGGTCCAGGGTAGGCGCGAACGGCGCTCGTACTTGGGGGGTGGGCTTTTCGCGGGCCTTTTCCCGATGAGTGAGCCCGACGTTTCCATCCTGCTACCATGTGGACACCTCCTCAGGTCACCAGTTCCTAGTTAGGAACGTAGCGCCCGAGCCGGA
>NZ_JACMYP010000071.1 GCF_020889705.1 Bradyrhizobium altum
GATGCGCCGCGCCGCGGCGCGCTGCTGGCCGAAACGACGGCGCGCGTGCCGAGCGACGTTTATTTCCGCGAGCGGGCGCCGTGGCGCATCGGTCTCGTCAAGATGGACTGCGGTCCGACGATGGTGGCGCATCTGCATGCCGACTGCGTCGAAGGGGCGCCCGTCCTCATGTCGTTTCAGCTCGACAAGAGCGGTCAGGCGGTGGCCTTTGCCCGACCCGAGGGGGAGACTCCCAACATGGCAGACGACAGGCAGTGGCGGGAAATGACGGCTGATCCGAAATTCCGGCGTGTGCTCGTAACCAACGGCCGCGGCGTGATCGGCCAGGAGGCCGTTGCAGCGCTGAAGGCCGCGGGCGCGAAGACGGTGTTCGTCGGCGTTGCCGAACCGTGGCGGCCGTTTGCCGGCGAGCAGCTGTTGCGCGGACAGCAAGGGATCGAGGTCGTCACGCTCGACGCGGCCGACGAAAAGTCTGCGACCGATCTCGCGGCCGACATCGGCGGCAAGGTCGATATCCTCGTCAACACGACGGAATATGTGCGGCCCGGCGGCCTCCTCGACCGCAGGGGCACGAGCATCGCGCGGGACGAGATCGACCAGGCCTATCTCGGCTTCATCAACCTCGCGCAGGCCTTCGGTCCCGCGATGCGGATGCGGGGGGCGGATGGCGTCAACAACAGTGCCGCCTGGGTCAATATCCTGTCGGTCTATGCGCTGGCGAACTGGCCCGCTTTCGGCGCCTACTCGGCATCGCAGGCCGCCTGCCTGTCGCTGTCGCATTGTCTGCGCGCGGAACTCAGGCCCGGCGGTGTCAAGGTTCTGAACCTGTTCACGGGGCCGGTCGATACCGAGTGGTTCCAGACCGTGCCGCCGCCCAAGGTCGCGCCGCGCGCTCTCGCGCAGGCAATCGTGTCCGGCCTCCGCGGCGGGCTCGAGGAGATCTATGTCGGAGACGTTGCCGAGGAAATCAGGCAGCGTCTCACCGCCAATCCGAAAGCGCTCGAGCGCGAGCTCGACAGATAAGATCAGGGTTTCAACCAAGCAGGAGGACGTGACGATGCAAAGCAAGAATCTCCTGGAGCTCGCAGGTGCGATCTCGTCCGGCGCGGTGCGCGTCGTCGATCTGACCTTCACGCTCAGTCCGGATTTTCCGGTCATCGTGCTGCCGCCGGAGTTTGGCCAGGCAGCTCCCGTCCGGATCCAGGAGATTTCGCGATATGACGGTCGCGGTCCGGCCTGGTACTGGAACAACGTGACGTTCGGCGAGCACACCGGCACGCATTTCGATGCGCCGATTCACTGGTTCACCGGCAAGGACCTGCCGAACAACGCCGTCGATACAATGCCTGCCAAGGACATGATCGCTCCGGCGTGCGTGATCGACTGCTCGGCCGGGGCAGCGCAGGATCCGGATTTCCTGCTGACCGTTCCGCTCGTCGAAGCCTGGGAGGCGAAGCACGGACGGATTCCCGAGCGGCACTGGGTTCTGCTGCGCACCGACTGGTCGAAGAAGGGCTGGCGCGACTACGCCAACCTCAGGGATGACGGCGCGCACACGCCGGGTCCGAATCCGGCCGTGATGAAATGGCTGGTGGAGGAGCGCGGCATCATCGGCTTCGGCACCGAGACGATCGGCACCGACGCGGGGCAGGCCGGCCATTTCGAGCCGCCTTATCCGGCGCATCACTTCCTGCACGGCGCCGGCCGGTATGGCCTTCAGTGTCTCTGCAATCTCGATCAGCTTCCCGCCACCGGCGCCATCATTGTGGCTTCGCCCTTGAAGATCCAGAACGGTTCCGGCAGCCCGCTGCGCGTGATCGCGTTGGTGTCGGCAGACTGAAGCGAGCGGATGGCGCTTGCCCGATAGAATAAACGCAAATCAAGAAAGACAGGTGCCATGATCTCTATCAAGACCCTGCTGGCTTCTGCCGCGCTGCTTGTCGCCGTTCCGCAGGTCGGGCAGGCGGAGATCCTCGTCGGATTCGTCACCGGCCTCAGCGGGCCGGTGTCGTCAATCGGGATTCCGAATGCAAAAGGATTAGCGGCGGGCGAAGCCCATATCGGCGAAGTCGGCGGTGAGAAGCTCCGCGTCATTCAACTTGACGACGGCTCCGATCCCACGGCGTCGGCGCGTAATGCGCGCAAGCTCGTCGAGCAGGAGAAGGTCGACATCCTCATCGGCACGTCGGGTGCGCCGCAGACGCTGGCGATGGCGACAGCCGCGATCGAGATGAAGATTCCAATGATCGCGGTGTCGCCGATCGCGGCGGTGCCGCCCGGCGATGGCGGGCCTTGGGTCGTGCAGACGCCGCAACCGACGCCGCTTCTCGTTCAGGGCATTGTCGACCACATGAAGGCGCGAGGGTTGAAGACCGTCGCATTCATCGGCTTCTCGGATGCCTTCGGCGACCTCATGTACGATTCGCTGTCGCAGAGCGCCAAGGCGGCCGACATCAAGGTGATCGCCAACGAGCGATACGCCCGATCGGATTCGTCGGTGACCGCCCAGGTGCTGCGCGCGTTGGCGGCTCGCCCCGACGCCATCATGCTTGGCGGCACGGGAACGCCGGGTGCGCTGCCGGTGATCGCCTTGTCCGAGCGTGGATACAAGGGGCCGCTCTACGGCAATCATGGACTCATCAGTGCCGATTTCCTGCGGCTCGCCGGTAAGGCCGCCAACGGAATTATTTGCCCGACCGGGCCGGTGACCGCGGCCGAGCAGCTGCCAGCCAGCAATCCGATCCAGAAGGTCGCCTTGGCGTTCCGCGCGACCTTCGAGAAGGCGAATGGCGAGGCGCCGACCGACTCGTTCTCGTCCTATTCCTTTGACGGCTGGCTGGTGTTCGTCGATGCGGCCAAGCGCGCGATGGCGACCGGCGCCAAGCCGGGCTCGCCGGAATTCCGCGTCGCGCTTCGCGAGGCGCTGTTCACCACCAAGGAACTGGCCGGGACCCAGGGCGTCTACTCCTACACGCCGGCGGATCGCCACGGCGTCGATGCGCGTGCGCGGATCCTGGTTCAGATCGAGGACGGCAAGTACAAGCTGCTGCCGTGATTGAGCGGTATTGCGTCGGAGTGCAACGTGCAGGCCAACAGCGGCAAGCCGATGGAAGAGGGCATCGCGCCGCCGGCCTGGGCGCGTGCGGTCGATTTGTTTTCGCCGTCGGACAGGAAGAAGGGTACGCTGCGCAATGCGGGTGTGACGGCGGATACGTGGGATCGTGAAGCGGTCGGCATTCGGGTTCGACGCCAGCCACGGCTTCGGGTCATGGTTTCTGCATCGCGTCCCTGACGACGCCCTTGAGCTCGTCGAGCTCGCCGGTCAATCCTTCGAGCCGGTCAGCCGGGAATCCCGCCAGCAGCTCCGCCAGCCATGAGCCATGGCTCTTCGCCATGCGCCTGAAGGCCTTGCGGCCCTCGACGGTCATGCAAACGATCTGCACGCGACGATCGAGGTTAGAGGGCGTGCGCGTGATGTAGCCGTCCTCGACCAGGCGATCGACGATGGGTGTGAGGTTTCCGGCGGAGACCATCAGGCGCTTCGGCAGCTCGCCCAGCACCAGTCCACTCGGCTCGCGGTCAAGCTGGGCCAGCACGTCGAAGCGCGGCATGGTGAAATCGAATTCCTCGCGGAACCGGCGCCGCAGCTCGCCCTCGATCAGGGTTGTGCAGGCAAGCAGCCGAAGCCAAAGCCGTGTCTGAGCCCGGTACTCGGCCTCCTGATCAACCCCGCTCTTGGGCGAAACAGGTGGGGACTCCTTCGCGACTGCCAAATCAAATCTCCTGCGGCATCCGGGGCCGCTGAACACGGCGACCTCGATGTCGCCCACAAGATAGTTCGTGCCAAAAGTAAATTCAAGGCTCGTTCAACGCGCACCGAAGCTGCTTGCCGATCTACAATTTTGCGGAGCTTTGAGTGGTGAACAACTATCCCCATGGTTGTCCAATGGGCGCCTCGGTGATCTTTTGGTCTGTATTGATACTTTAGACTTAAAATAAATCCGCGGCCTCTGCCGTGGGATTGAACGAGCCCGCGGCAAACGACGCCGCGGTTCCTCTCGTGTACCCTTCCGTGTTGACCGCGACGGTGCAGCCTGAGGCGACTTGCGAGCGGAACCGCCGTACGCGCCCACGTCCTAGCGTAGCTGCGCTTGAGTCCAAGACGTACTCGGCCCGGTGGGTCTAACTGACAGCAACGAAAGATCGTCGGGTAGCAGTTTGTCGTCCGGCTCGACGACAACGCGGGCGGCATCGGGGGCGAGGCGCATACATGGCGGCGGTCCGGCCGAATGGTCGTGGGTTGGCGGGATCGCCGCCGCGGTCGAACGCGGTAATTGACGCCGATACAATAACTCATCGGCTAGTTCTTGCTGGCTCCAGACCCCGCACAATTGGTCAGAATGGGCGAGCCTAAAAGTCTGGACCAAATGCGTCATTGTTGAACTGGGCTGAAGCCTCGTCGTTGTCCATGCTGTTGATGAGGTTCTGCTCGGAGTTCGTAAAGCCACCTGCCGAGGGTGCATTTGACGGCAGCGCACCATAACTGGCGAGATATTTGTTCATCGCGGCCACGCTGCCGACATACGCACAGCTACATCCGGCGGGATCCGCGTAGACGTAGTAGGGGCGTCCGCCCGTTTGCCGTGGCTGGAATTGATTGGGCGGGAATGACATCAGCCGGTTCATCTTCTCCGGCGGTCGTGGCGGCAATGGGATTAAACCCCGACGATATCAATAATTGGCCCATTGATTGCTGAGGGTAGCCGGGAGCAACCGAGTACAACAGGACGAGAAAAGCGATTGGGAAGATGCCTGCACCAGCACGTGCAGACTGAAGGCTCATCATTTTCCTCCAAGTTCAGTTAAGGCGTACCCGGCTTCAAGTTCGAAATCTCGCTTCGCCATCAGCCAACTGTCGCATTCATAGTGATCGAATTCGGCCAATTGCGCGGAAGCAACCATGCGTCGCTCGAGCAGCGCGCGTGTGAATACGAGGCGTGACTACGAGCGCGTCAAAAGCGAACTGCAGGCTTGATGTATGATCCGTGCCAGGCGGCAGCTACGTGCCGCCCGGCATGGACGCGCTCAATAACAAGGAGGATAGGGATAATAGCCGCAATAGGGCCGGGCGTAGACGGCTCCGACGGCGGCAGCTCCAACAGCAGCGGCTCCGGCGTACATCGCGCCCCGGTATGCGGTGCGCCGCGCGACGCCCGCAAAGGAAAGCGGTGTAAAGGGGCGGCCGATGATATCGATGAAGATCGAGGCTGCGCCGTCGGCACCGGTGAGATCACCTTCGAGTGTCTGGACGGTGAAGACCAGCTTGTCCCCATCCAGCTTCGGGTTTTTCAGGACGACCACGGCATCCCTTACGGAGCCGTCCTTGCTGTTGAAAGCCGAAACAGTCGCGTTCGGAGGATCGTTGGCAAAGCTGTCCTTGCCCGTGGCCCAGTCGGCGATGATGTCAGCCGTGAGTTGGTGGCCGGCGGCGCGCACAGGCCGGTCTGCAAATATGATCGAGTTCGGCGTGATCCCGGTGAGAACAAGGCTGTCACCCTGCAATGTTGCCCCCCGGGAATTGAGTACGATGAGCGATGGCACAATCTGAGCATGTGCAGCAGAGGGCGTGCCGATCGTCTTCAGGTTTCCGTTGGGCGCGCTTTGAGCCAGCGCGGTCCTTGCGGCGAGCAGTAACGTCGCCGCCAGCAATGCCATGCAAATCTGCACGCCGTTCTTGTTGCGCATCTCGTTCTCCCGTGCGATCAGCCGGAGCCTTCCGGCAGGTTGGATCATGTGCGGACCGTAGACAGCACCTGGGAGGCCGCCTATGCAAAATCGGCAGGAATGAACGCAGATCGGTTATGGCGCTTTCAGCATGGGCCGGCGCGCATGTATGAGGTTCTCAACCCTGTTGGCGGCAACGTTCAACGTCGCCATGTCCGCTGCATCCTTGTCACCATCCGCAGCTTTAAGGCGCTGGTTGCTCAAGATGTCGTCAATCCGGTTTTCTATTTCGGACAATTCGTCTTCGCGCTCCGCCTTGCGAACGCGACGAGCCAAGGCATAGAGCGAGTCGAGCGCCACTTCATCCGGTTTCGATGTCCGCAGGTCGATGAACCGCCAGGCCGCCGCGAGAATCGAGACCAATCCGCCAAGGATCATCGGCGTCAGGTAGATCGCATTGCTCCATTCGTCCAAAAAGCTCTGTTGGGTGCCATTGAAGTACTCTGCCGCACCCGCATGGACCGGCAGGAAGGCGTCGGGGTCCGTGTCGGGAGCGGTGACCTGCGCCAGCAGCGGCAATTCGCGGATGAGGTCGCGCCGCGCGGCGAGGAGCGATCGCGTCAGGTCGGCAATGGTGTCGGGATTGAGCTTCTTTTGCGCGACCAAGTAGAATGACACACGCAACGTCGTCAGGTCGTCGCTCGGAAGCGGCGGCGCACCACGTAGCGTGCCCTTCGGTACATCGAAGCTTTCATAGGCGCGATGGCTATCCGCAATCGCCCCGGCCGATTCGATGGGAATGAGCACCGGCTGGGACTTCGCACTTTGCGGGAAGAGGCTGCGCGTCAGCGCTAGGTATTTTTCGGTCAGGGGAAGCACAAGCAGAAGTGCGTCGACGCTCCTTGAGGCGATAGCGCGGCGTACGTCAGGCGCTGGGATATCCTTGAAGGTGACCTTCGCGTGATCGAGATCATATTCCTGACGCAGCGCGTCGACCACGGTTCTGTTGGTCTCTCCGCCGACCACGCCGACGCTGTGGCCTTTCAGGCTCGGCACATCAGTCAGCGACGAACCAGGAGGGGCCAAAACCAGCACAACGGCGTGGGTAAGCACGAGGACGGCCTGGGCCTGCGACAGGTCACCGACGTCGCCACGGACGACGGCGAGATCGACTTTGCCCGATGAGAAGGCCCTGGCAGCTTCGAGCGTGCCCGGCTGCCTGACGATCCGCAGCCTTACCGGCGCCCCTGTCGCGGTCAGCCGATCAGCGATGGCGGACAGGATCTTGTCAGATTCGCCATCAAGCGATCCGACGGCGACTGTCAGCGAGACCGGACGGACATACCAGAGATAGGCGAACAGCCCGGCGCCAATGGCCAGCAGGAAGACGCCGCTCACCATTACGATACGTAGCCAGGCCGGCATTTTGATTGCTGTCATCGAGCAGCTCTCCGAACTCAGCTAGCGTTGCGCTGAAGCGTCGTCAACGGCGCTTCTCCGAAAGCGGCACGGTAAGTCGCGGCAAAGCGTCCGAGCTCAAAGAATTGATGCTCCCGCGCGATGCTGGCGACGCTTGCCGTGGAAGGGTCGGCGTGCCGCAACGCGGCACGGGCGTTGTTCAGCCTGCGCAACAGCAGGTATCGCATCGGGCTGACGCCGAGAAGCTCGCGACAGCACATCCGCAATGTGCGTTCGGCTACGCCGATTTCGGCACAAAGATCAGGCAGCGTGACCTTCCGGCCGACAGATTTGCGTAGAGCTGTTTCGAAGCGGGCCATCAAAGCGGTGTGATTGGAGCGCGTCCTGGAACGGTCTTCCGTCCCGTCGCTGGCCAAGCAATGGACTATAGCGTGAAGCATGTCCTGTTCGAGCGCTCTCGCCACTTCGGGCTGCTCAATCAGTTTGCCTGCGGGAGTCGCCAGGTGGCAAGCGTGTCGGAACAGGTGCTGAAAACGGGACAAGTCGGCGCCGATAGGGTGGAGCAGTCTGGTGGCGTGCGGAGGCAGGATCGGGTGGCCGGTCAATGCCGCACCACTGTTTGCGAGTTGATCCAGGGGCAGGGATATCAGGCCCCATTGGCATTTTTCGCCCGATCGCTGATGCATCTGCAGGCCTGGGCCATGAAAGGCGATCTGGTCACTTTGGAAAGCAAACCCGTCGCATTCCAGTCTCGTCCGGCCAACTGGAAAGGACAAAAAGACCCTGTCGGCTGCGAGCGAGATGCAGGCAATGCGCGGCAGCCATTCGCGCAACCGCATGATGACGAGATGTTCCAGTTTCAGCCGCAGCAACTCCGCTTCGAAATCTCCGGGACCTGTCATCATGAGATTGACGCCGGCGTCACCAAATCCGGCTTCGTAGGCTCCGGGATCGTCAAACCTTGAGATGGAGTGTTCAGCCATATCCTCTTGTCCCATCGGACGGGCGAATTGCTCTTGCGACCCTTCAATGCCCATGGGCCTCTTCGATGAGGCACCATCAGGCAATGGATAGGGTTCGACTATGCAATTCCGGCGCCGTGAGACGAAATGGCGCGCTTCAGCACGCGCGGAAGGACATTTCGAGCAAAAGCCGCGCTACGCAAATCGACCGGTCGATTTGCGTTGGTTTAGGCAAAGGCTGCGCTAGTGAAGGCGTCCCATGATAATTTCGGTCGGCAGCGTCGTGGGACGATTGAGATGGATATCGGGATCCTGCGCGGGTCGTCGCAGTGTTTCCGACGGCAACTCTCCAAACAGCTGGCGGTAGGCGACCGAGAAACGCCCGAGCTCCCAGAACCCGTAGTCGGTCACGATGCGGGTAACGGTGGCTTTGGATGCGTCAGCGCGCAGCAGCGCGCGCCGGACCAGATGCATTCTTCGCAAGGCGAGATAACGGATCGGGGCCATGCCGAGATGTTCTTCGCAAGCCGACCGCAGCGTCCGCTCGGAAACGCCAGTCGCAGCGCAAAGTTCAGTCAGATAGATGGCTCGGTCCGGATTTGCGGCCAGATGATCCTCGAGCCGCGCGATGATCGCATTGTGGCGACGCCTGCTGGCGGTAGTCACGATGCCGGCGCCTTCCGCAAGGCATCGAACCATCAGATGAGACAATTGTTGTTCGAACCCGCGACGCAGCTCCGGCGATTCCAGCGCACCCGGTGTCGTGTGGGCTAACTCGCCGACGGTCTGGTGTACCTTCAACAGGCGTGACATCAACTCGGGGTGGGGCCGAATCACGCTGGTTGTCAACTTTTCTAGAAAGTCAGCTCCGATGACGGTCGCGAGGGTTGCATTCATATCCTCCTCGGAGAGAGACATCCCACCATGGCGATGGTTGGCGCCGGAACGCTTATGCGACACGTCGAACTTGTCGATGATGATATCACCCGGCGAGACGTCCATGCCGCAGTGTTGAATTGAAGGGCCTTCCGATTGCGTCAGAAAGCTGATGGATCTGCGGCCCGGCCGGACGGCAAGCGTGTTAACTTGAGGCAGATTTACCTCGTATCGACTCATCCAAAGCCGGTTCAATCCAATCTGCTCTATCTTTAGATCAAACTCACCACGCTTTGTCGGAAATACGTTGAGCTCGCATCCTTGAACGGCACTCGGGCAAAGCAGCGGATCTTCGATCCTCATCGTTCTAATCCAAAACACTTCGGATGCTCCCGCAACATTTCGATTTGTTAGAGAGATCGTTTGGAAGGTAACGCCGTCTCCAAGAATAAGCTACGATCCAACATCACATACAACTTCTGATCAATGTGGCAAAAGGGCCGGCTTTTGTCGAGAGCCGCCGCATCCAGTCACCGATCGATTTCGGCTATCGCGGGGGATCATGGATGGTCCGCCGTCGACCAACCGAGGTCGGGCACTGGAATCTTAAAGCGGCCCGTGGCTATGCATTTGATGCCTTGGGCCGGTTTGGGCTCTGTTTGCGGTGGCTGAGGTCATGCAGCGAAAGGCGCGCCTCGCGCACCAAGTCCACCAGCGAGAGCGTGAAGAAGCTCAGCGCAATAACAAAGAGCAGGGCGACCCCGTACTCATGCCGAAACTGGAAGAAGCTGCAGACAAACGCCAGGATCACCAGCAGCGAGGTGACGATAGCGCTGATCGTCGCAAGAACGATCGCTTTGTTCAAAAGCGCGGCCCGGCGCTTGAGATGCTGCAAGTCGGGGTGGGCTTCGGAAATGTCGTCGTCGATTGTGGCGTGCAGTGCCTGTAGCCGGTCGACGATGCGGTTCATCCGTCCGATCAGAACCGAGACGAAAGCTGCAACTGCGCCAAGGAGAAATGCTGGTGCCGTCACTTGCGAAATGACCTGGGACAGGTGCGCGGCAGTCGGTGTGTCGATCAGCATCTGGATGCCTTCCTTCGCAAGCCAGGTATGCGCGCCGGGATTCTCTGACGCAGCAGGG
The DNA here is from genome assembly GCF_020889705.1 of Bradyrhizobium altum. GTDB lineage: Bacteria > Pseudomonadota > Alphaproteobacteria > Rhizobiales > Xanthobacteraceae > Bradyrhizobium > Bradyrhizobium altum. The sequence goes on from NZ_JACMYP010000071.1 coordinate 10,124, forward strand.
ACGAAGTGCCCGGATTGAAGACCGGCTAGCGCGCGCTTTCAAGGATCGACTATGCAATTTCGGCAGAGCAGCCGCGGCCTGGCCGCAAATTCTCACCAGCCTCGTCGTTTCCAGCCTGTGGCCGGGCCGCGCAAAGCTGCTCGGCCCAGGCCTTTCACCCGTCGTTGGACCGTCAAGGGCGCACCCTTTTTTGCTCACGGAGAGTTCGTAGTGCCGATTTTGCATAGTCTCGGCTTCGCGCATGCTGCTCTATGAAAATCAGAAGGCGGTTCAGGATCAGGCGCCTGCCCGCAATCAATGAGGTTTTGCGAGATGATCGGGAAGCGAACGCACGTACAGATTCTGGCTGTCCTCGGCGCCGTCTGCGTTTGGTCCGGCTCTGTGTCGTCCGCAGGCTCCCAACAGGCGTCGTGGACCCAGATCGGCATGTTGGCATGCAAGGTCGATCCCAGCATCGGGTTTGTTGTATTTGGCCATCAATCAATGTCGTGTCGCTTTACACAAGATCCGCCGTTTCCGATTCAATTCTATGAAGGCGCCCTCAACACCGTCGGAATCGATATCGGCGTCTCGGCTGGAGGCGCACTCGCCTGGGCGGTGCTTGCCCCGACGGCGGGCCCTCCGGTCGGAGCTCTCGCCGGCGAATATGTCGGGGCGTCAGGTGACATCGGCCTCGGCTTAGGCGCCGGGGTCAATGTCCTTGTCGGTGGCTCGGGGCGGTCATTTGCGTTGCAGCCCGTTTCGGTGGAGGGGGCGATTGCCATCAATGTCACCGTCGGCGTTTCCGGGCTCCAACTACGTCCGATCTATTGAGGCGCTGCCGTCCGACCGCCATTTGTCGCGACCGGATGGGGCGCGGTTCGAGTCGGTGGTGCCGAAAGCGCAGGGCGGGAGCGAGCCGGCAGAGATAGGTGGCCCACAGGGACAACAAATCGGAAGACCCAGTGCCAACCGACCAGCCGAAGACATGGTACGTATCGTTCGAGGTGCCGAAAAAGGTGCGCAAGACATCTGCGCAACGGCGTCCGAGACAAAGTGAAAGCTTTTCGACCGAGCTCGACGCCAAAAGGCTTGCTCGCCAGAAGTTCGAGCAAGGATACATCGTGTCCGCGGGCACCATTAATCCCTGCACACCGCGACGGGCAATATCTTCGACGCTCATTCACCATTGGTTTGCGGAAACCTCCGAGCCGCCATTTGTCGAGCCGGCCTCATTCGAGGACACCAAAGAGGCTGATTTGGCGTAGGAGCCGCCGCGATGCGGCGTCCTATGCATTGGCAGATTTTGCATAGACCGTTCCGGCGGATTGCCGATATCGTTCCAGCAAGTTCGAGGAAGGCGTCTTTTAGGTGATCGCGAAGTTGGGGCGCGGAACGCTCGCCATTGCGTTCGTTTCCTGAGAGTGGCCGCTTTGATTTTTTTCTCCAGCGGAATTGCTCGTGCTGGCAACGATGATCCGTGGAAGACGCCGCTGTATTTCGCGCGCAACGGGGCTGCCCGTTGCCATGATGACATACGGCAAGTTGAACAAGGCCAAGAGCGCTCGGTCGCCGTTCAACAGCACTGGATTGTCAGAATCTGCATATTCGTCGATCCGCAAGCCTTGCGCCGAGAGGCCATTCGCGAGGGCGGGTCGGAGGTCAACATTGATGGCGCGATGCTTTTGTTGCGGCAACTTCGCCACAAGCTGAGAAATTGGATGTAGGCGTCAGAATCTGCATAGCGGGTTGCGCACATTCGATGCGATTTGATGCTGCATGATTTTCTTCAATCAATCGGGTGGGCCAATGAACAAGATGGGAAAGTTTGCAACTGCGATCGCTGCTTCGGCAATAGTGGGCGGCTACGCAGCTGCGGCGGATTTGCCGCCGGCGCCTGCCTACAAGGCGCCGGCTCCGGTTGCCGCCGTCTACAACTGGACGGGATTCTATGTTGGCGGCAACGCCGGTTATGGCTGGGGCAACCAGGACCCGCTGGTGCTGTTCTCCAACAGGTTCGATCGCGCCAGTTTCAACATCAGCGGCGGCATGATTGGCGGCACGTTTGGCGCGCAGATTCAGCAGGGATATGTGGTGCTCGGCCTGGAAGGTGATTTGGACTGGGCTGACATCAACGGCTCGTCCGTCGTAGCACCCAGCATTCTTGGCGTCGGGCGGGGCGTCACGCTGAACACGTCGTCGAGCATCAGCGCGCTGGCAACGGTGAGGGCGCGGGTCGGTATCGCTATGGACAACGTGTTGCTCTATGCCACCGGCGGCGGAGCCTTCGTCAAGTCGACCGCCAGCGCATCGACCGTCGCCGGCGTACCCTGCGGCACGCTCGGTGTCCTGCCGGATTGTTCGGGCTCGTCCTGGCGTCCGGGCATCTCCGCAGGTCTTGGCGTGGAATATGGCTTCACGCCGAACTGGTCCGTGAAGGCCGAATATCTTTACACGAAGGTCGTCGGCACCGGAGTCAGCACGGATGACCTGAATATCCTGCGTGGCGGCATCAACTATCGATTCTGAGCGGAGTTGCATCGATGGTCTTACTCGGCTTCATTCGGCGCATTTTCGCGCCCGGCGTAGTTCTTTGCGCGGCTTTCTTGGCCGGCGGCGCTCAGGCGCAGGACGATGACGCCGTGCCCATCCTGAAAAAAATGTCCGCCTATATTGGCGGTCAGCCGACCATCCAGGCAACTTTCGATACGGATATCGAAGTCGTCACAGACGATCTGCAAAAGATTCAGTTTGCGAGTTCGGGGCAGGTGATGCTCAGCCGCCCCGACAAGCTGCGTGCCAGCCGGACGGGAGGCTACGCGGACGTCGAGCTGGTCTTCGACGGCAAGAAGGTGACGGTCTTCGGAAAGTATCTCGCCGCCTATTCTCAGGCGGATTTTTCCGGCAGTGTGGACCAGCTGATCGACAAGATGCGTTCCGAGTTCGGCGTCGAGGCCCCGGGTACCGACTTGCTGCTGTCGCGGTCATTCGATGAGCTGATGACGGGCGCATATGATGCCAAACACATTGGTCGCGGCGTCATCGACGGAGTCGAGTGCGAGCATCTCGCCTTCCGCTCGTCCGATACGGACTGGCAGATATGGATCGAGGCTGGGGCCAATCCAATCCCCCGCAAGTTCGTCATCACCAGCAAGTCGGTGACCGGAGCGCCTCAATACACTCTGAGGATCAAGGATTGGAATACGAACAGCCAGCCGCCGGCCGATGCCTTCGCCTTCAGCCTGCGGCTGAAGCGAAGCAGGTGGTTTTCGGCTCGCTTGTGAACATCGATGAAGTTCCGCCGGGATCGTCTCAGGGAGGAAAGAAATGATATCGCCTGTCACCAGGTCCCTGCAGCTTGCAGGCGTAGTGGCCGCCGTGATTGCCGGCCTGTTCGCGAGCGACAAGGCGTTCGTTGACCGCGGCTCCTTTGTTACCCAGGCTCATGCAATCATCGGGCGGCCCTTGACACCCCTGAGCTACGCCGGCGTCGCGAGACGCACGACGAGGCGAGCGGTGACGGCAGGCGCCGTCGCCGCGGGGGCAGCCGCCGTGGCCGCGCCGGTTGTCGTTGCACCCGCATGCGTCCAGGCGGTCGACGCGTATGGCCGCATTTATATGCGCTGCCCCTAATCCACCGGACTGCACGGTGCACCGCTTCGACCATCCGATAGCGTTGCACCGATCCTGATCGCGTGCCGGACCGATGGTTTCAGCCCGGATGCCGGTCGCTCGCCAAGGCCGCCCGGATTCTGAAAGCCGGATCGTCCGAAATATCTCCGCATCCGAATCTCTCCAAAAGGAGTCCCCATGCGCTCGAAACTGTTGCTTTCCGCCGCGCTGCTTGTCGCCACCATAGCGTCGGTCAAGGCCCAGGTGCCGCTGTCGTCCTATGTCGATGCGAATGGATTCATTGACGTTCAGAAGCTGACCTGCGCGCAACTCGCGGGGACCTACCAGGAAGACGCCGACGCGCTGACAGCCTGGTACAGCGGGTGGTACAACGGCCTTGCCAAGAAGCATTTCCTCGACCTGCGCAAGGGTAAGCTCACGGAGCACGAAGTCATCGTCTACTGCAAGGCCAATCCCGAAAAACTCATCATCGATGCCATTGCTGTCGTGTTCAAAGCGGAGCGAGAGATGATGGGCATCCAGATGAAGTAGATTGTCTGCGAGCGAGTTGCTCGCCTGCTGCGGACCGATCCGCTTGTGCAGTTTGGCGATCCGCAGGAACTCCCTCTACGTCACCTGGGCTGTCGCTCTGACGGGGCGTGACCTTGGATTTGAATGATTTCGGGCAATACACCGACGCCATTCAGGGCGCGACGGTGACATTTCTGAAATCCGCCCCATCCTCGCACCGTTGGGGGGTGAGGCATCTCACATTGAATCGCACGATCCTTCAATTCGGCGCCGATGGCGGCCCGGGGATCGTCCATGGCGTCACTGAGCCGACTTTTGCGACGCTGATCATGCAGTCGTCCAACTTCGACGATCGCGTCCTGCTCGATGGCGCGCCTTGCCAGGCATCGGACCTGGTCATTTTCCCTCCGGATTGTCACTTCACCTTTGTTCGTTCCGGTCACGTCGAATGGGTAGCGTGGTCGCTGCCGAGGGAAGAGAGTATCGCGAGGAAGATCCTCCCCGCCGCCACAAATCAGGATTCGCCGAAGACCGCCAAGCATCTCGTCCGGCTGCCAGAGCCGATCGCATCGAGACTGATCAAAGCATCGAGGCAGGCTCTGCGTTCCATCTGCAATTGCGTTCCCGCTGACCGGCCCACCCTGGCCCGGGATGTGGAGCGCGCCTTGATGGATGAGCTGGCTTACGTTTGGGACAATCGCTTGAGCGAAACTGTCCTGCCTAACAAGCACACCGTCTCGTCCGAGAGAATCGTTCTGGAGGCACTTCAATTCGTACGGGCACGGTCGACGGAATTCATCAACATCACGGATATCGTGAAAGTCACCAAGGTGGAGTACCGAACCTTGCTGCGCGCTTTCGAGCGCTATCTCGGCTACTCGCCAAAGCACTATCTGAAGCTGCGGCAGTTAAACCTGGTTTACCATGAGATCCGTCGCGAGAATGGCGCATCCGCCAGAACCGCCGATATCCTGGCGGCCCATGGCGTCACTGAATTCGGCAGGTTTGCCGGCCAATACCGTTCGCTGTTCGGCGAGTTGCCATCCGAGACACATCGTCGGCTTCGCGCATTGGAGTCCGGAAATTCGCTGTGAATTCGGAATGGTGTTTTGGTGCAACACCGCGGTGAAATGGTCGGTAGTGACAGTTTCTGCATACCAACTGAGCTGGGGCCGATGGCAAATGGCTCACCTGCTCTCCACATTCGATGAGGTTTACAACGATGAATAAAATTAGCTTGCTTGCCGCGGTGGCGGTGATGTCCGTCTCGTTTACAGGTATTGCAAAGGCCGCTGACCTTCCGCAGCGGCCGGCCTACAAGGCGGCTCCGATCGCGGCGCCGATGATGTACAACTGGTCCGGCTTCTATCTCGGTGCGAACGGCGGATATGGCTGGAGCAACCAGTGCGTCGACCTCACCGCCATCAACGGAATTGGCGGCGTTTTCGCGGAAGGCTGCAATAGCAAAGGCGGCGGCATCATCGGTGGCCAGTTTGGCTATCGTTGGCAGGCCGGACAATTGGTGTACGGTCTGGAAGCGCAAGGCGACTGGGCCAACATCCGCAACACGCGCATCAGTGCGCAGGATCCGACCCGCACCTACAAGTCGACCCTCGCCGGCTTGGGCCTCTTCACGGCTCAACTTGGCTACGCGGCCAACGAGGCCTTGTTCTACGTCAAGGGCGGTGGCGCGGTTGGTCGCCAGGACTTTGCGATCCTCGACAACGTGACCGGAACGGGCCTCGCTTTTGCGAATCGGACCCGCTGGGGTGGCGTCGTGGGTGTTGGCTTCGAGTACGGCTTCTCTCCGAATTGGACGGTCGGCATCGAGTACGACTATCTGTGGCGGGTGAACGAGAGCAATACCTTCCAGACGCCGTCATTGGGGCGCATCGCGTCGATCACCACCAACACCAAGACGGACGCGAACCTGCTCGCGCTTCGCATCAACTACAAGTTCGGTGGTTACTAATGAAGAGAGGAGGCCGGTCGATTCAGCCGGCCTCCATTCTTCATGATTGTCGAATCTTGCTGTTCTAATTCTGGAGTAGATCATGCTGTCAAATGCGATGAGAGTGGTTGCTTGTCTTGGTATGCTCGCGGCGGTTTCAAACATTGCTCTGGCGCAGGACCAGGCACAGCAGCCGCCGCTAAAGACGATCGGGGCCACCAAACCTCAGGTCGTTCCATCGCTCATTGTCTTCAACTCCAGAGGCGCGAACATGCAACCCGGCAAGCTGGTTCTCACCGGCATCGCGCCAAATGCGATCATTTTTGCGGATCGACCGGTTCGCTCGGCCGGCCATGATCTGACCAGTCATGTTGTGGAAGATTGGGGAACCGGCAGCGACAATTTTGCAAAGAATCCGCCTAACGCCACGGTGTCCGTATTCCAGAAGGACGGCAGCACCGTGCGCGATGTCGTCGTCACCTTGAAAAATCCCAAGCTCGAAGGCGACAATCTTGCCTTCGATGTCGACATTCTCGAAGGTGACATCAAGGGCGCAGAGGGGCCTGCCTCTGTCTTTATCGACATCATCGGCCTACCCTTTACGCCGCTTTCATTCGCGGGCGTTGCGCGACGTACCGCCTATCGGGGTGCGTATTATGCGGGAGCGGCCGCGGCGGCCGGCGCTGCGGCTGCTTACGTGTACCACCCGTATTACTATCGGCCGCCGGTTTGCGGATACTATCCCTATCCTCCATGCTACTAGCGGAATTGCGCCTCTCTCGAGCGTATCGGCGGCCGCGAATTGGTGCGCAGGTGTTCGCAGAACCAGTTCAATCGGGACATCAATGTCGTGTCATCCAGATCTCGCCGGAACTGCATAGTCCGATCGGTTCCTTCATGCTTCAATGAGCAAAATGCGATCACTGGCGATCCGGTTGCAGTGTCGTGCTCATCATTCTTTGCCTCTATCTCATTGCGGTCTGGATAGTTTTCCGCAAGTTCAAGCTGATGCGCTGGGGATGGGCATCCGGCACCGCTACTGTCCTCATTGGCGCCTTCATCCTTGCGACGTTCCTGGCGCTCTTTGACTATCTCACGCCGTCGGGAAGCTTCGTTATCGTTTCCCGCGTCGCGGAGATCACGCCCAATGTCTCCGGCGAGGTGATCGAGATCCCGGTCAAGCCGAACAAACCCGTGAAAGCCGGCGCCGTGCTGTTTCGTATTGATCCGGCGCCGTTCCAGTACAAGGTCAACCAGCTCGAAGTTCGTTCGCCCAGGCGCGCCAGCAGGTCAAGCAACTGACGGCCAACTACGGGCAGGCGACGGCGAATGTCGAGGGGCTGAGTAAGCAGCTCGCCTATCACATCCAGCGGCTTGCCGATTACCGCAAGCTGGTCGGCGAGGACGCCCAGACCGACTTTCGCTTGCAAGACGTCCAGGTGCAGTACGAGACAGTGGACTTCCAGCTCCAGGCGGCCAAGGCGGCGCAGCTGAGTGCGCGGTTGGCCATGGACTCGGAGATAGGCGGCGTCAACACGACCGTCGCGCAAGTCCAGGCCCAGCTCGACAATGCCAAATGGGAGCTCGAGCAAACGACAATCCATGCGATCGGCGATGGCCCAGTTACGGTGATGGCGCTCGCCGTCGGCGACCGTGCCATGCAAGCGCGTGCGGTGATGTCGTACATCCTCGAGGGCGATATTGTCATCGCGGGCATGTTCTCGCCGCAACGGCTTCAAGACCATCAAGCCCGCGCGCGGGTCAAGCTCGTGTTCGACGACGACCCCGGCTGCATCCACCAAGCCACTGTCATGACCATCCCGCAAGGTGTGGGGCAGGGCCAGATCGCGGTCTCGGGCAGTTGGCGCGGGTCGGCTCGATCGGCGGCGCTAAGCTCTATCCGGCGGTCATTTCCATCCCGAAGACCATCGACCGCAGCCAGCCCAGGCTCGGGATGCCGGCACCGCCACCGCGTTCGCGGATAATGCCGGCGTCATCGGCTTGCTCATGTCGATCCTGGTCTGGATCAGCTCATATACGGCATATCTTTGACAATCTTTCGCGCGGATCACGCCGACGCCGGCTTGTCCTCGGTGCTCGGGATGCGGTACGTGAGGGTACAAATTTGTAGGTCGGAGCGTTCAATGCCTGCAACCTGTCGCCTGCGGTTCATCCTTCCGATCAGAACCGAGACGAAAGCTGCAACCGCGCAAAGAGAAAATTGGGCGCCAAGTTACCGTCTCCCGCGACCGTCGCACCCATCCAACGGCCGTGGTCAAGGCACCCTCGAGCCGCTTAGCGGATGCGAAGTTGCGTCCCGAATCCGGCAAGCCCGCGGTCGATACATGCATGCGGGCTCACCGTGAGTTTTGATCGGCCAAACCGTCGTTCGCGTTGTTAGCCTGCGCCCGACACGGACTTCGCGCGCAGCACCATCTCGTCGAACGTTGGCAGCGGCTTGATCAGCGGCCTGAGCCTCTGCTCTGCCTGTGTCGTTGTAACAACATCGGCCGGATCGAGCTTGACGATATCCGCCTTGTCCGGATCAGGTTCCCACACGTCTTCGCCGATAAGCCGGCCTCGGTCGTCATATGGCCAAATCATCTCCAGGAAGTTCGAGTAAAGATACATCGAATTCTCATCGGGCTCGACTGCCTTTCGGGCGAGTACCCGCTTGACCACCGCTTCAGCGAGAAAGCCCGGAAGGTAAGAAGTTGCTTTGTTCAGCGCCAGGGCCGATCCAGAAACCTGTTGGGAGAAGATCGAGGTGGAGGCAACAAAGTTGTCCGCGACCGCGATCTGCTCGTTCTCTGTATAGAAGATCGACTGGTTGGTGTCCGCCCACGTTCGGTAGAGGTTCTTGACGGCGTCCTGTCCAACCAGCTTCACATGGTTTCCGCCTGCGTGGACGTGATAGGCGGGGTTTTCGGACATCATCTCGGGAGCGAATATCTCCTCGTAGCGCCCGGCGATTTCCAGATATCGATGGCGGTGGTAAGCCATCAGGAGGAATCGATGCCGCGGAGTCGTCGTCGTCTCCAACAGTCGCTCGATCGCGATGTTTGTCTTTGTGACGTCGTGCTTGATCATCGCTGTTCTCCGCTCCAAATGCGAACGCTCCTGTCAGGAACCAACCGCCGCCATCGCCGTTCGGCGCTTACGCGCCGACCTTCTTCACTTCAGGGATTGTCCACGTCCCGTCGAGGATCGATGGGGCGTTTTCGCTTGGCCAGTACATCCGCAGCATGAGGATGAACTTGCCGGCTGGCGCGGGCAGCCAGTTCGATTCCTTGTCCGCGCCCGGCGAGTCTTTCTGGATATAGAGGTCGATCGACCCGTCCGGATTCGATTTCAGATTCTGCCGCGGGCTGATCGAATAGCGATTGATGGGATTGGCCACGAAGAAATACCCGGCGTCGTACATCGTGATCGACCAGAAGCCATCGGCCGGCGGGGTGTGCCCCTTGTCGAAATGGATGACGTATTTGTTGGCTCCGTCATAGGCGTCGTCGCGGGCGTCCTTGAGCGAGGTCGGATAAACCGCATCCTGCGGCCGGTTGGCACCAAGCCCGATGGCGGTAATAAGCGCCCGCATCAGATAATCCGTGCCGTAAAGGCCGGTCTTGGTGGTGAAGTTCCAGCCGTTGATGTGCTGCACGTCCTTGTTGATCTTGAATTGAAGCATAATGCGGTCGAAAGCGACTTGCGGGATGCGCTTTGCGAAGTCGGCCTTAAGCTTGCTTGCATCGAAATCCTTGCCGGGTACAAGCCCGATCTTGGCGAACCTGGCGAGCGCCGGCGCGTCGGCCGCGGCCGGCGGATTGGCCTTCATGAGCTGCGCGAGCAGCGTGAAATAGGCCACCGCATCCATGCGGTTCACCTGCTCGCGCACGGCGGTCTTCATGTCGATTGTGGGATCAACCTTGCCGGCGGGCGCCGTGTAGGTCTTGCCGTAGGCACTAAGCGGGACGAGTTTGAACTGATCCTGCTGCGCGTGCACGGCTGCATAATCTTCCGGTGTTCCCGTGCAATAGATCCGACCGAGAACCCAAACCATGCTTGTTGGGGACTTGTATTCCTTTACGCCAGCGGGAAGCGTGCCCGACCATCCCGGTCCGGTGATCGCATAGGTCTGCGCGTCCGTTCCGGTCGTGCGTTTGCCCGGCACTTGAAACACATTGGTCCAGCCATCGAGCATCGGCAACAGGAAGTAACGACCCTTCATGTTGGGAATGCTGAGGACCCATGGTTCCTTCTCGACGTCGATCCACGCCGTCGTATACAGCGTGTCGGCATTGGGAGCGGTCACATCACGGAAGGACGCATTTGGATACTCGCGCGCCCTGATAAATTGCCCCATGGGCCCGCGGTTGCCTTCCGGGGCGGCGACGTTGGTCATGATACGGCGTGTCATCTCCATCGTCACCAGCGGATAGCCGTAGACGTAGGCGTCGGTTGCCAACCAGAAGTCATCCAGCCCCTCGCCGAGGCCGGCAATGTCGCTCCAATCCGCACGTGCGGCGCCGCCAAGCGCCGCACCGGCCAAGAGACTCAATCCGCCGGTCGTTACACTGCGTCGAGTAAAGTTCATCTGAGGTCTCCAAGTTGCTCGCCCGCGGGGCATGGCGATGATAGTTCGTTCCGGGACCAGAGCGACGCTGCCTTCCCGCTGCCTTCAGTATCGCCAGTAGGCGCGCCGTTAGTTGCGCCGCGTCGTCCTGTCGAAGGTCAGGCCTTCCGTGGTCTGCACGAAGACGAATTCGGCGTCGCCCGGCTTCCGTGGCGTGGGCTGCGCCAGATTCATTGCCAGGACGATCTGCGCCTCGTCTCTAGTCGAAGGTTAGGCGACGGACCGCGCCACCGACTATGCAATTTCGGCTAAATTGACGCGTCATCTTTCCAACGCGCGGTTTTGTCGCGCGATATCGCAGCCATCGCCGAAAACAGCTGAGCAAATGTGAGTCATTTGCTATTCGGAAAAGGTGCCAACGAATACAGGCTGCCGCACGCAGAAGGTCGGAACGTGGACCTATTCCATCGATCCATTTCAGATGGATGTCGAGGATTTGGGAGACGCTGTAAAGTTGTGAGCGACCTTTGTTGACGGCCACCCGAAGGGCCTGGTCGCCACGTTGCAGAGCAATGGTATAAGGTTGGTGAGCCAGGTGTTCCGGTAGCAGCTTATGGGCTGATGTATCGGCATTCTGTGCACTGATCAGCAGAGGCTTGCTGCTGACAGAACTATCGACCGCTCCGCTTTCCAGTCCGCCATACCCGAGTGGGCTTGTGTGCCACGCCGAAGCTATGGCCCCATCTTCATTGTCGTGGCGGGCAAAAAGCAATCTCAGTCTTGGTCCCAAGGCGTTGAACGCACTATCGAAGCCGCTCGATCTTCGCTGCAAGATCGGGATAACGGCCGATCCTGTAGGTCGCATTCCGGCATGTGAGAATCCAGATCTCGTAGTCCGGCCTCGAGTGCTTTGCGTCACGCACAGCCCTCTGGGGGGTGTCGCAGGTAACTCCCTGACTGCGAATCTGGGCTGCGAGCTCATCCTTGGGTGACTCCCCGGCGGCTCTCGCAAAAGACCCGAATCCTTCCTTGGGCAGAGGCGCGCCAGCGAGGACAACAGAAAACAGAAACACGAGATATCGGCACGTTCTCATGATGCGCTCCATTTTTGGGAGTCTGCGACTCAATTCCGGTCTGACAAGCCGCCTTGATGACCGCCGCGCGAACGAGTGCAGGCCGAACAAGGCACGTTTTTCCTTCGGCGATTTTGGCAGAATCCATCCTGTGGCGCTATGCGAAAACGGCAAGGGCGGCGGGTGCAGCTGTGACGTGACGTCCAAGGCACGCTCTTGCAGGAAATGAGCGACCGGTCGCCCCGGCGCTTCCTCAATTGGAAACGGCAGCTAAGCTATTGATATCCTCAGAGGGTAGTTTCAGCCTTTGTTTCCAAATGCGCCCTGAAACCATTGAACGATCAAGCTGATCTCGATTCCGCTATTCTAGCGTCGATCCGGTCCAGATGCGCGGGGTGCGGGCCACGAGTTGGCGCGTGATCGGGTTCTTGAGGCTGTGGGCGATCTCCATGGGGTCGCCGGTTTCGCGCTTGTCGAGCGACGAGAAGATCGCCCACACTCCGTTCTCGTACGGCGCGCGGGAGACCGCGACCGCTCCTCGGGATGATCGAACTCCAGCCCGAGAATGATGCCACGCTGGCGGATGCCGACACCGATCCCGTGCACGATCCCATGATTCCTCATGTGGTCGTGCTCGAGCCTGATCTCGTCATCCACAAGATCTACAACGGTTACTGGTTCTTCGGTCGGCCGACGATGGAGGAACTCCGTCAGGACCTGCGTGCCGTCACCAGGAAATGCCGGCCCGACTGGGATATCGCCACGCCGGAGCTGAAGGCTGCGTGGCAGCAACGCCGCAAGGACATTTTCTATCCTTACGGCAAACGCTTCACGCAAACTCTCGGTGAAGGAGAATAGCTTGCGCCGCCGCGCAAGTCTCGAAGGAGCGAGCATGCCGAAACTTTGAACTCGCTCAGCGCCGCACGAAGACGCATCAAGATTAGCAATCGGGAGGAATATCATGATCGCAAAACTGACAGAGATTACCGGAGGCGAGGCGCGCAGCGGCGATGGATGCGCGATCGATGCACTGATCGACTTTTACAAAGCGTTCAATACGCGTGATCTCGATGGACTTGCGGCCAACTGGGAGGAAGGAGACGCGCCCAGCATGGACAATCCGATAGGTGGTATCCGACGTGGTTGGCAGTCCATTAGCGAAGGCTATCTGAAGTTGTTCGGTGGATCGGCGACGGTCCAGGTAACCTTCCATGATTTTACCAGCCAAGGCGGCGAGGATTGGCATCTATTCGTGGGTCGCGAAAAGGGCACGTGCACAACGCCTGACGTGAAGATGGATCTTCGATTCCGCACGACGCGATGGTTCACGCGGCGAGGCGGTATCTGGCGTCAACTACATCACCATGGATCGATTGAGGAGCCTGCGTTGCTTGCCGAGTACCAGAAAGCAATCTTTGGAGCGGCATTGGCCGAGCCGTTATGAGCCACTCCTGCGCGAATTCCGCTAACGGTTTGTGACGTCGGCAGCAACAGGGAGCCGAAACCGAAGTGTGTTCATCTTGCCGGCCCGCTGGAATGAAAGCTCCTTGCGCACGAATTTAGTGAGCGGCGGCGAGTTAAATCCTTGAGATTGACGCGCCCAAGGGAAGTCTTGAGCGCCTTAAGCACCATAGACTTCGACCGTCGAACTGGCTTGCCGACTTGAGCCAGATCGTCGAGATGCAATGTAATCAAATCGGCAAAGATACGAGGCTGCTCGAAAGGGCGGGAGCGTCGGATCGGAGTGCCGCGATCGATTGAGCGCTCCACATCAATTGCCCACTCTTCGGCGTCACGTCGCCGGACAAATGTGTTCGCGACGTACTCGTTCTTTCTCCTGACCTGAACGCGCCAGCTTCCCGACGCGAGCTTCGTAAAGGTCGGCATTACGTGTGCACTCCACCAACATTTCGTGTGCGCTACGTGTGCACCGCGAGATCAAATGCGGTACAAGCGTGTGCAATTTTGGCTAGTTTCGAGTGCACACGTGTGCACATGTTCCCGTTCTAGTCCGTTGAGATGATAGGGTAAGTAATTGGAATATCAAGGCTATCTCTTCTCCGTGGCGCCCATGATGGACTGGACTGATCGGCATTGCCGGGTCTTCCATCGTCTGATGTCGCGGCGGGCGCGGCTCTACACGGAGATGCTGACGACCGGCGCCATCATCCACGGCGACCGGGCGCGGCTGCTCGGCTTCGATGCCAGCGAGCATCCGGTGGCGCTGCAGCTCGGCGGTTCCAACCCGCATGATCTCGCGACCGCCGCGCAGATCGGCGAGGACTTTGGCTATGACGAGATCAATCTCAATGTCGGCTGTCCGTCCGATCGGGTGAAGGACGGCCGTTTCGGCGCCTGCCTGATGGCGGAGCCCGCGCTGGTCGCCGAGGGCGTTGCGGCGATGAAGCGCGCAGTGAAGGTTCCTGTCACGGTGAAGTGCCGGATCGGCATCGACGACCAGGATCCGGAAGTCGCGCTCGATACGCTGGCGCGCGGCGTGATTGCCGCGGGCGCGGACGCGCTCGTCGTGCATGCGCGCAAGGCCTGGCTCAACGGATTGTCGCCGAAGGAGAACCGCGACATTCCGCCACTCGACTACGATCGCGTTTATCGCCTCAAGGCAGCGCTGCCGGACGTGCCCATCATCATCAACGGCGGGATCACGAGTATCGCCGAAGCGAAACAGCATCTGGCGCATGTCGATGGCGTGATGCTCGGACGGGCGGCCTATCAGGAGCCGTGGCGGCTGCTGACAGTCGATTCCGAGCTGTTCGGTGAAACGCCACCGCATGCCACGATGAAGGACGTCTTCGCGGAGATGCTGCCGTATATCGAGCGGCAGCTGGCCGAGGGCACGCGGATGCATTCGATCACGCGCCACTTCGTCGGCGCTTTCCACGGCGTGCCAGGCGCGCGCGCCTTCCGCAGGCATCTCGCGGAGAACGGCGTTCGGCCGGGTGCCGGGACCGACGTGCTGCGCGAGGCGATCGCACGCGTCGACGACCGCGCGCCTGCGGCGGTCGCGGCCTGAGGTTATTGCTTGCGCTGACGCCGCACGACGTCGTGTGCGATTTTCAGGAAGTTGAAGAGGTGCGGCATCCGGTTGTCGCGCCGGTAGTTCAGCGACAGCGCGGTGCCGGGATTGTGTCCCTCATAGGCGCGATAGGCGACGCCGGGGCGTTCCGCCTGTGAGACGGATTGCGGCACCAGCGCGATGCCGACGCCAACCGACACCAGGCTGATCGCAGTCTGATAGTCCTGGGCCAGTACCTGCGATTTCGGAATGAAGCCCTCTTCGAGGCAGATATTGAGGATGTGGTCGGCGAAGCTCGGGCGCGGCTTGCGCGGGTAGAGGACGAACGTCTCGGCCTTGAGCGCCGCCAGCTGCGTGACCTGCTGTTCGAGCAGCGGCGAGGTGTCGGACAGCGCCAGGATCAGTGGCTCCTGCAGCAGCGGCTCCGACTTCAATTCCTCGTCGTCAAGCGAGGGGCGGGCGACGGCGATATCAATCTCGCGCTGGATCACCGCGCGCTTCTGCTCGGCATTGTTCATCGCCGACAGAGCGAGCTCGACGTCGGGATAGGCCGAGCGAAACGCCTTGATCACGTTGGGCAGCACGCCATAGGTCGCCGATCCGACGAAGGCGACACGCAGGTGTCCCGAAAAGCCTTCGCCGATCCGCTTGATCTCGCGGTGCGTCCGATCGAGCCGCTCCAGCACATCGCGTGCACGTTCCAGCAGAACGCTGCCGGCCTGGGTCAGCCGGATCTGGCTTCGGCTCCGGTCAAAGAGCACGACGCCGAGATCGCTCTCCAGCTGCGCAATCTGCCGGCTGAGCGGCGGCTGGGCGATCGCGAGCCGTGATGCGGCGCGGCCGAAATGCAATTCCTCGGCGACGGCGACGAAGTAGACCAGTCGCCTCAGATCCATGACGTCGTCGCGATCGGTCACGGTCAGCCGAACGTTTGTCCGCGCGCTTCCGCGGAAGCTGCGGGAAAGGCCTGCCGGGTTTGATATCGCGTGGTCATCGGCGCATGATCGAGACGGTCGTTCCGGCGGGAAGACTGTGCGGGCATCCCTGGATTGTCAATTGTCCGCGGGGACGACGACACCATCTCGCTAGTCCTTCCGGGCGAAGGCACGGATCTTGTCCTCGTCGACCTCGACGCCGAGGCCCGGGCCATCGGGCACGCAGATCTCGAACGCGTCGAATCTGATCGGGTTGACGACTAGGTCTTCCACGAGGATCCGCGGACCAAAATGCTCGCTTCCCCATTCGAGCCTGGGCAGGGTGGCGAATGCGGCAAGATGCGCGGCCGCTCCGATGCTGCTCTCCAGAAGGCAGCCGCCGTAGAGCTCGAGGCCGTGGGCGCTCGCGACCGCGGCGGCTCGCTTCATCTCGAACAGGCCGCCGCTCTTCACGAGCTTCAGCGAATAGACGCTGCCGCACCCCATCGTGGCGACGCGGGCGATCTCCTCCTTGGTGAAGGCCGCTTCGTCGATAAGCAACGGGATGGAGGTGCGCGCCGCGACACGCGCCATGGTTTCCAGCTGCAGCGCCGACACCGGCTGCTCGACCAGAGCGACGTCCAGTTCCTCCAGCGCGGGCATGAAGCGGATGCATTCGGCTTCGGTCCAGCCCTGGTTGACATCGACGATCAGGCGCACCTCGTCGCCGAGGCCGGCGCGCAGCGTCTGCAAGCGCTTCAGATCGGCCGGTGGGCGGTTGAAGCCGAACTTGATCTTGAACTGGCGGTGTTCGCGGCGGCGCAGCTTCTCCTTTGCTTCATCCAGCTCCTGTCCGCTGTCGCCGGAGGCCAGCGCCCAGATCACTTCCATGCGCTGGCGAACCGCACCCCCGAGCAGCGCGCTGGCGGGGAGGCCGAGCGTCTTGCCGGCGGCGTCGAGCAGGGCGGATTCGATCGCGCCCTTGGCTGCGAAATTGCGGGTCGCGGCCTTGCTCATGCGCAAGGCATTGGCTTCGAAGGCGAGGGCAGGCTGCCCGAGCAGCACCGGCGCCAGGTAGTTCGTGACCGCAGCCTTGATCGATTCCACGCTCTCCTCGGCCCAGCGCGGCCCGCCAAGCGTCGAGGCTTCGCCGATACCGGTCACGCCGTTGTCGAGCAGCACGCGCACCAGAACGTAGCCCTGATGCGTGACTTCCGTGTTCGAAAGCTTGTGCCGTCGGCGGGTCGGCGCCTCAACGATGGTGGCGCGGATACTGCGGATCGCAGTGTCCTTTGCGAGGCTCCGCACTTGCTCCACGGGCTCGGCGATTTCGATCACGGCACGGCTCATATGTCCTCGCAAGTCAGTTCAAAGTGAACCCTGCCAGGCTTTCCGGGCCTGGCAGGGCGTGGTTCGTATCATTCGGCCGCGACGAGGCGCTCGACCGCCGCCTTCTTGAGCTTGAAGTCGAAATCGAGAACGAGATCGGTGGCGGCGCCGGCCGGCGCCTTGGCGAACTTGCCGATCAGGCTCGGCTTCACGGCGAACACCGAGTCGTTGTCGAGATACTTGGTCTCGGAATCGTAGATCTGCGAGATCAGCGATTGATAGCCGTCCTTCGAGAGCATGAAGTGGATGTGGCCCGGACGCCAGGGATGGTGGCCCATGTATTTCAGGAGCTCGCCGCCGGCGCCGTCATAAGGGATCGGGTAGGGCTCGGGACGGAGCGCCACGAAGGCGTATTCGCCGTTGGCGTCGGTGGTGAACCGTCCGCGCAGATTATAGGCCGGCTGCTCAGGATCTTGCAGGTCATAGAGCCCGTTCGGCGCGTCCTCCCAGACGTCGATGGTGACGCCCTCGATCGGCCGCCCCGTGGTGTCGCTGATGCGCCCGCTGACCTTGACGGTCTGCGCGTTGTCGAACGTCTTCTTGATGATGGAAGCGCCCTTGGGCAGCACCGGCGGGTTCTCCCGGTAGAACGGCCCGAGCACGGTGGACTCGCTCTCGCCATCGGTGACCCGGTGGTCGAGCATGTCGACCAGCACCTCCACGCCGAGAATATCCGCGATCAGGATGAACTCGTTGCGTTTCTCGTCCGAGATGTCGCCGGCGCGGCGCAGGAATTCGCAGGCGGCGAACCACTCGGCGAAGGTCAGGTCGACCTCCTTGCAGAAGGCGTGCATGTGGCGGATCAGGCTCGTCATGATCTGACGGTTGCGATCCGGAATGTCCTTCGAGAGCGCGGCGATCACGTGGTCGGTGATGGTGTCCTTGTTGACGTTCAGCATGGTCGTTTCCTCCTTTTCTTGCAGTTTGGATCAAACTTGCATCCCCGTTTTCGGGAATATCTTCTGGCGGTCTCACCAGACAAATTCGTAAGCAGCATTCTCCAGCGTCGCGGGCGCGGGGTGCGGGTCGGCAAGGCCGCCGAAGCGGCCGCGGCAGAACAGCAGCGGCTTCTTGCCGGGCTCCAGCGACATCTCGCGGACATGGCCAAGGAAGATGGTGTGGTCGCCCGCGACGATCTCATCGGCAAGATCGGTCACGAAATACGCCGCCGCGTTGGCGATGACGGGCAGCTCGTTGCGGCGTTCGAAGACGTCGCAGAGATCGAGTTTGGGCTTGCCTGCGAAATGCCAGGCAAGATCCTCCATTCCCTCGGCCAGAATGCTGACCGCGAAGCGGCCGGTGTTCTGGATGTTGCGAAGCATCTTCGCGCTTTTCGCGATCGAGATCGCGACCAGCGGCGGATCGAGCGAGACCGACATGAAGGCATTGGCCGTCATGCCATGGTCGCGTCCCTCGCAATGCGTGGTGATGATGGTGACGCCGGTGCCGAATTGGCCGCAGGCATTGCGTAGCTCGCGCGGATCGATGGCGGTCATGGGCTGATGACCTCGAGTTGGGCCAGGCCGGATCGATTGGCAGGTGACGCGGTCACGATGTCCCGCCAGTTTTCCAGCGCCGCCGCGGCGGGTGCAAGGCCGGATCGCCGAAGCGAGCGGATCCGGCTGCTGGAGACGATCTCGCCATTGCCGCAGCGCACCGGCGGCAGGATGCGCGTGTCGAAGTGTTGCCGCAGCAGCTGCGCGGTGCCGCCCTTGCACGACCCGAAGCGGAAGTCCTCGCCGACGATCACTTCACGCGGTTGCAGACGCTGCAACTCGGCGAGGAAATCGGCCGCAGTGCGCCGGACGTAGATCTGGTTGAAATCGGCGACGATGACATGATCAGGTGCGAATGTTGCGATGCGTTCGAGCTTTTCGCGCAGCGAGATCAGCGCCTCGGCCTGGCCGAAATACACCTTTGGCGGCGGATCGAAGGTATAGACCACGGCAGGAACGCCGCGGCGCTGCGCTGCCGCAATGGTCTGCCGGAGCAGTTCCTGGTGGCCGCGATGAACGCCGTCGAACGCGCCGATGGTCACGACGCAGGCGTCGAGGGCCAATTCTCCATCGCGATGGAAAGCGACAGCAGCGCTGTCAAAACCGTTGCCCATGGTTCGCTCCCTTGCCGTGCTGCGTCAGCTGCGGCGTTGCGTCGGCCGGACGATCATTGCCGTCCGGTCCGTGCCACCTGAGTCATAGCCCGAGCCGCGGCGGTTCGCGCGGTATGGTGTGATACCTTTCGCCCGCTCCGGGTGAGCGCGTAGCTTTTCCTCCGATGTCACGCCGACCAAGAGCGTGACGGGATGGTCCGGGCCGGTGTGGCAACGCCCGCCGGTCCAACGACACAAGCGGAGGAGAAACCGATGACTACAGCAGCTGCCCTGCGGGCCGATGTGCCTGCGTCAACCACCAGCGTCTATACCGGCGCGGAATTCCTGGACAGCATCCAGGACGGCCGGGAAATCTACATCTACGGCGAGCGCGTCAAGAACGTCACCCAGCATCCGGCCTTCCGCAATTCGGCGCGGATGGTGGCCCGCTGGTACGACCGCTTCCACGAGAAGAAGGATCAGATCGGCGTCCTGACCGACACCGGCTCCGGCCAGCTGACCCATCCGTTCTTCCTGGGCTCGCGAACGGCCGACGACCTGATCAGGGGCCGCGACGCGATCGCCGAACTGCAGAAGGTTGCGTACGGCTGGATGGGCCGCTCGCCGGACTACAAGGCGGCGTTCCTCGGAACCCTGGGCGCGAATTCGGGCTTCTATGGCGAGTACGCAGGCAATGCGAAGAGGTGGTATGCCCGGACCCAGGAGCGGCTCGATTTCTGGAATCACGCCATCGTCAATCCGCCGATCGATCGCGACCGCGCCATCGAGGACGTGCGCGACGTCTTCATGCATGTCGAGAAGGAGACCGATGCCGGCCTGATCGTCTCGGGCGCGAAAGTGGTTGCGACCGGCTCGGCGCTGACGCATTACAACTTCATCGCCCACTACGGCATCCCGATCAAGGACAAGTCGTTCGCGCTGATCTTCACGGCGCCGATGGATGCCAAGGGCGTCAAGCTGATCGCCCGCTCGTCCTACGAATTCACGGCGGCCGCGACCGGCTCGCCGTTCGACTATCCGCTGTCGAGCCGCTTCGATGAAAACGACTCGATCCTCGTTTTCGACAAGGTGCTGGTGCCCTGGGAGAACGTCTTCATCTATGGCGACGTCGACAAGATCAACCAGTTCTTTCCGGCGTCGGGCTTCATCCCGCGCTTCACGCTGCATGGCGTGACGCGGCTGGCGGTCAAGCTCGACTTCATTGCCGGCCTGTTCTCGATGGCGGTGGAGGCGACCGGGTCGAAGGATTTCCGCGGCGTGCAGACGGCGGTAGGCGAGGTGATCGCCTGGCGCAATCTGTTCCACGGCATTTCGGATGCGATGGTGAAATCGCCGATCGCCTGGCAGGGGACCGAGGGCTACAATCTGCCCAACCTGAACTACGGGCTGGCCTATCGCGTGTTCGCCCCGATGGCCTATCCGCGGATCAAGGAGCTGATCGAGCGCCACGTCGCAAGCGGCCTGATCTATCTGCCGTCGAGCTCGGCCGACCTCGAGAGCGAGGCGATCCGGCCCTATCTTGACCGCTTCGTGCGCGGCTCCAACGGTTATGCCGCGATCGACCGGATCAAGCTGCTCAAATTGCTCTGGGACGCGGTCGGCTCCGAGTTCGGTGGCCGGCACGAGCTCTACGAGCGCAACTATGCAGGCAACTACGAAAACCTTCGCGTCGAGACGCTGATGGCCGCGAGCGCGACCGGCGACCTCGGCGCCATGCAGGATTTCGTGCGCAACTGCATGAGCGACTACGACGTCTCCGGTTGGACGGCGAAGGACCTCGTCAATCCCGATGACATCAACCTTGTCAGCCGCGGTTTGGTGCAGGGCTGACGACAAGGCTGACGACAGGGCTGACGATCTGGTAGACAGATCGATGGAGCCGCCGCGGTCGCGCGGCGGCTCGGGTCCGTTTTCGCGCTACCGCCTCATCGCTTGCAGAGAGAGTTGATCATCATGCTATTTCACGTCGAAATGGACGTGCGGATTCCGCACGATCTCCCGGCCGAAAAGGTCGATGCGCTGAAGCAGGCCGAACGTGCCCGTGCCATGGAGCTGCAGCGCACGGGGGCCTGGCGTCATCTGTGGCGGGTGGCCGGACGCTACGCCAATGTCAGCATCTTCGACGTGTCGGGCGCGCAGGAACTGCACGACATCCTGTCTGGCCTGCCGCTGTTTCCGTTCATGGAGATACAGGTCACGCCGCTATGCCGGCATCCGTCGTCGATCCACGACGACGACCGCTAGCGGCGGGTTGGTGACGCTTGCGGAGCGCTTGCGCCAGATTCGCTCCCGGTTCACGTCATCCAGGGCGGGATTGGGAGATTCTTCTTGCGCAGGAAGTCCGGATTGAAGAGTTTGGACTGGTAGCGCTGGCCACCGTCCGCAAGGATGGTGACGATGGTCTTGCCTGGACCAAGGTCGCGTGCAAGCCGCATCGCTCCCACGACGTTGATCGCGCTCGAACCACCCAGCACCAACCCCTCATGCGCGACCAGATCGAACAAGACGGGTAGCGCCTCCTCATCGGTGATCTGGTAGGCCATGTCGATCGGCGCGCCTTCGAGGTTCTTCGTCACACGGACCTGGCCGATGCCTTCCGTGATCGACTCACCTTCCGTCGTCAGTTCGCCCTTTGTGAACCAGTTGTAGAGGGCGGCACCCATTGGATCGCTGAGCGCAATCTTCACGTCGGGATTTCGCTCCTTGAGGGCGAGCGCAATGCCACCCAACGTCCCGCCGCTGCCGACGGCACAGGTGAAGCCATCGACCTTTCCATCCGTCTGTTGCCAGATCTCGGGGCCGGTCGTGCGATAGTGGCCGTCGCGGTTGGCGACGTTGTCGAACTGATTTGCCCAGAACGCGCCCAGTTCCTCGGCGAGGCGACCGGAATAGCGGGCATAGTGGTCCGGGTGGGAAGACGGCACGCCGGGCATCAGGCGCAGATCGGCGCCGCAGAGCCGCAGCATATCCTTCTTCTCCTGGCTTTGCGTATTGGGCATCACGATCACGGATCGATAACCGCGCGCATTGGCCACGAGCGCAATGCCGATGCCGACGTTGCCGGCTGTGCCTTCCACGATGACGCCGCCCGGCTTGAGCCGGCCGCGCTGTTCGGCGTCGTTGATGATGGCGAGGGCTGCACGATCCTTGATCGAGCCGCCCGGATTAAGAAATTCGGCCTTGCCGTAGATGTTGCAGCCCGTGATCTCCGATGCTGCGCGCAGCCGGATCAATGGCGTATTGCCAATGGAGTCCAGAAAACCGGATCGAACGTTCATGGTTGCCCCATCTGGCCAAACAGCTGCTTGATGCTATTTTTCAATTGATCTCGGAAATTTCCTTGCCGTCCGGCATGCGAGATTGGAAGTTCTGGGCTCTGACCGCGCTGTTCTCAAACACGTAGCGTGCCGACGCGCTGAAACAGAAAGTAAGGCTCAGTAAAGCCACGTTTCGTGCGCCGTACAATCTGCGTTTTTCGACAGTGCGACTGCAGGTCGTTCATACGGTTGGTCGCTGCGTAAGTTGATCCGCATCGCGTACACATCGGACATCGAGTGGCAATCAGGCTTTGTGGGTGCGCGCTCAGACTGCCACGTGCATGCAGCGGAGACGGCATCAAGTCGCTCCTGGCCTTCGTTGCGTTGATCGCTGGCGCAGCCTAGTCGACAACCGTGCGCGGGCGGCGGTGACGGGCCGAGGTGTTGATGCTGCCGGTGACGTCGGGGTATCCGGTGAGGCTCAGCGTATCGGAACGGACCCCCCAGCTTTCGAGCCGGTCGAGGAAGCTCATGCCGAGCAGGTTGGTCTTCATCTGTCCGCGTTGCACGACCAGCGCAGGCACCGATTTCTCGACCAGCTTGCCGACCGCGAGACGATCGAGCGTCAACCGCGCCGCCTTGGTGTGACCGCCGGCGGTCTCCAGGTCGACATTGTATTCGAGCATGTCGGTCGGCAGCCCGATCGCCTTGGCGGTTTCCCAGGTCAGCACGACCGAGGTCGCGCCGGTGTCGATCACCATCGGCGCGCTGACGCCGTTGATCTTGGC
>NZ_JACMYP010000072.1 GCF_020889705.1 Bradyrhizobium altum
GGTGTCATCTCTACTGTCGATGAAGTTCTCGAAAGCATCGAGGTGTCGCCTCGACGCCCGAGGGCCTGGGCCTGGGCCTGATGATGACGCACAGGCTCGATGGGAAGTGACGAGGCGGCTTGCTGAACCGGGGTGGTCGGTTCACGGGAGCCATCATGCCGCACAACGCGAGAATCGTCAGGCAACGCAAGCGGATGGAGAAGCTTCCGTACTCGGACGCTGGATTTCTTCCTCTTTGATGATTGTTGGCATAGCGTGCGCAGACAAAGCTCGCTCGATAGAATCCATACCTGGTCTCCCGTTGAGAACCGCCACAGCCGGTTTTCTGATTGCGGTAGACTGCGGAGCTTCGCTTACAAGATGCTGACAACCTCGATGACAAAAGCGGCGTCCGCCTTGAGGCCGCTCCAGATGTCGGAAATTCAAATCCGCAAGACACGTGCGTATGTCCCCCGGACGGAGACTCCTGCGGCGTCAGCCGCGCAGACTCTCCACAAAAATCCTCCGTCTAGTCGTGAGCAGGCTCCGCAATGTCGACGATACGGCTGTTGTACCGCCACATGTAAGACAACAACTTCGCGGATTTACCTCAAATCTCCTGAACGATGACCACACAACAGAGATTAGATGAAGCCGCGCTCGTTCGTACGCTCAACACGATACGAGCGGCGCAGGCGGTCCGCGCGGCGTTGAGCCGACATCGTTCCGTCGCAAGCGAATCGATCCAGGAGACATGAATGAATTTAGTGAAGACCTTTGTATTGGCAGGCGGCGTTGCGGCTTTCCTTGCGTACCCTGTCATTGCGCAAAGCCTTGCCGCAGACGCCAAGGCTCGCAAATACGTGCAAGGTACCAGCATACAGAGCGGGGTGAGCGATGATGAGGACTCTTCCTCGCCTAGGCTCAGGACTGCGGGCGCAAAAGCGGGCAGGAAGTCGACCAAGGGCGCGAAGAATGCAGCCGGCGGCAACGCGTCGGACAAGGAGACAGTTGACGAATCCGCAACCAGCAGCACGCCGATAGGCGTCAAGCGAGACTGACGCGAAGCCCTGTTCGGATAAACCTCCGGTCGCGCTCTGCGGCCGGAGGTTCAGCCGAAACGCCGCAAGATGGATAGTTAGATTGTGATGGTCGGCCGCCTTCAACGACGGCAAGGAAAGCAAGCGTAACCTTGCGCGGTTGCAGTGGCTGTCCCGACGGACGCCCAGGAGCTGACCGTGATCGGCGCGGCGCAACGGCCGCAATGCTCAGTAGCCCGAACAACTAGATGATCTCGAAGTACCGCCGACGCTCAAAGTCGGTGACCCGATGTTGAACCGCCTCCCACTCCCAGCGGCGGGAGCAAGAAAAGGCTTCAACAAACCTTTCCCCGAAGACATCATTGGCCGCCGCAGACTGTGCAAACCGATATGTTGCCTCTGACAGGCTTTGAGGCAATCTTTCGGACCTGGGACACACCTCGACGCTTGCATCGCCGACGATCGAAGCCGGCAAAGCCGCATCCGTCTCGACGCCCAGTATGCCGGAACCGATGGCGCATGAGAGGGCGAGATATGGGTTGATATCTGCGCCCGATAGCCTGTACTCGAGCCGATGTGCGGCCGGCTCTCCCGCAATGGCCCGCACCGCGCAGGAGCGGTTATCAATTCCCCAGCTTGGGCAGACCGGTGCCCAGTAGCCAGGCACCAATCTCTTGTAGCTATTGAAGTTCGGCGCGGCGAGGACACTGAACTCACTCATGTATTTCAGTTGTCCGCCGATAAATTGCCTCATGACATTTGAGATGTTGCGAAACGCGTTACGTTCGTAAAACGCATTGTGGCCGTCCGAGGAGATCGAGATGTGAATATGGCCCGACTGGCCGGGCCAATCCTCAAAAACCTTGGCCATGAATGTAGCCATCATGCCTTTCGTTTGCGCCCAGGCCTTGATCATCGACTTGAAAATGATTGCTCGATCCGCAGCTTCCAGGGCATCACAATGACGAAGTGACGCTTCAATCACGCCCGGCCCGGTCTCGAAGTGCAGGCCGCTGAGAGGTATTCTGGCCTTCTCACAAAGCGCCAGGATCTCGCCGAACAGCTCCTGGTGCGCGACAGAACGCGCAATCGAGTAACCGAACGGACCTCGGGTTAAAGGAGTCCATTCGCCGAACGGCTTGGCTTGAATTGTGTCGGCGTTCTCTTTGAACAACATGAACTCGAACTCGAACCCGGCCGTGCAGCCGTATCCGTGGTCAGCAGCTCTTTTCAGGACTTTGCGCAGAATACCTCGCGGGCAGATGTCCTCATGTGCGTCCATGAACTCGGCGAGGTAGAGATGCTGATCGCCGAGATAAGACACCAAACGGCCGGTGCCTGACAGAACACGCAGATCGGCGTCTCCGAACGCCGATAGGGGCTTTTGCGTGAATCCCAACGGAATGACCCGGTCTGAGCAATCCCACGCCAGCACCGCCTCGGAGAACTTGACGACTTTATCCCCATCCGAGAGATTTTCACCCAGGACGTGCTTGCCTCGAAGGACGCCGTCAAAGTCGCTTACGCCGATCATCGCCGCGCGAGCTGAGTTCGCGCGAGCCACACGGGTGTCGGTCATGCGCTGGGTTCCTGCGCCACCAGATCGAAGACCTGATTCATCCGCATCGCACGCAACTGGCGATAGTCATCCTCAAGCTGCATCATATCGTTGTTCACGAGGTACACGATGCCTGGTGTGGATGCCAGGTCGATCGTCGGGACCAGGTTTTGGCCTATGGGAACGAATGCAATGGCATCCGCGAAGCTTTTGAGCTTTCGGATTGCATCGAGCCCGGAGTAACCGGCCACGACGCCGCTCATATCGGAAATTAGCGAGACGCACAGTGCATGAGCCTGCCGCTTGTAGGGCCCACGCAGCCTCATACAGTCACCAAAGCCCTTGGGATCTGCGTACCGCCAGGCGGTTAGCGTCATATGATTGTCACCCAACGCCATGGTCCGGGCTTTCGCCGACATGGTTCCTTGCAGCCTCGCTCCGAAGTCGACCAAAACTGGTCCCCGATCATCGACGATGATCTCCGCATGGGCAGGTCCGTTGGCGATCTGAAGTGCCTGCAACGCACGCACAAGATAATCGGATAGTTCCGAAACGATTGGCTCCCTGGCTCCCAGCAACCACTCGCGTGAGCAGACCGATGACGCGCCCTCGACTGGAACGGTCTCATAGGTCCAGGCCTCGGTGACGAAGGCTTCTCCATCGATCGAGACAGCATTTACGGTGTACTGCTGACCGTTTATTTTCTCCTGTGCAAGCGCCAGTTTGTTGAAGGCTCCGACACGGTTCGTCTTCCCGACAATGGCAGCTAGGCCACGCTGAACATCCGCATCCGCCGAGCAAAAGAACACGTCCTCCGTGCCGGTGCTGTTCAGCGGCTTGATCACGATCTCATCGAAGTTCTCTTCACGCTTCCAGCTTGCGATCTCGACGGCATTGTCGGACACGACCTGCCTGATCGATCGCACGCCCGCTGCGGCCAACGCTTCCGACAGGCGCGATTTGTCTCGCCGGGCGGCTGACAGGGCCGTCCCATTCGACGGCAAGCCCAGCCGCTCCGAGAGGGAATCGGCCAGCTCAACGCCGGTCTCGCACCCCGCTATGACAAACTCCAGCTCCCTGCCACGGAGAGCCTGAAGGTGAAATTCAACGATCTCGTCATACCCCATGCATTCGCGCGGGCGAATGACTTCGTCATACAGCTCCGCATTGAAATGCGACTCGAATATCGGCGGAATCTGTGCTGCCGACATCACATGCACCGTTCCAATTCCATAGCACTTGAACTCTTCCGGTAGAAACCGGCCAGTCGAATATGCGTCAACGATTACACATTTCCGTTCGTTCATGCGGTCCTCCGATACTGCGAGTAGACGTTGCCGACAGCGACAATCGTAATGAGAACATTTCCAACGAACGTATGCAGGGAAGGCACGATGCGAGAATCGAAGTACTGGAACAGGAACGTGATGACAGGGGCGGTGGACAGCACCATGTTGACCGTGAAGGGCTCTACGCGGCGAATGCCCTCCTGGATCAAGAGCAAAGGAATAATGATCGTGGAGAGCCCGATCGCTGCGATCACCAACCAATGCTGTGAGATCTCAAGTACGATGGAGGAATGGTCGACCAGTCCCAGCAGCAAAAGAATCGTTCCATAAAACCGATGCGCCAGCACCTGTCGGCCAGAAAATCCGCCA
The DNA here is from genome assembly GCF_020889705.1 of Bradyrhizobium altum. Lineage (GTDB taxonomy): Bacteria > Pseudomonadota > Alphaproteobacteria > Rhizobiales > Xanthobacteraceae > Bradyrhizobium > Bradyrhizobium altum. The sequence continues at coordinate 4,236 of NZ_JACMYP010000072.1, forward strand.
TCGAACAGCAGCTTGACGAGTATATTCGTAAGGGCCAGCGATAGGCCGGCCACGATTGCCAGGACGATGCCAAAAGACGATCGAGGCCCCCACTGCACGCCCGCGTTGCCGCTGGCCGAGATCCAGATCATGTAGCCGCCGATCATCGCGATCGTAACGCTCACGACGATATCGGACGCCGGAGGAACACCCTTCCGTCTGATCAGCGCGTTCAACCACACGGTTGCGGCGGGTCCTAGCGCCACCATGAACGCGACGACGATCGCGGGTTCGGCGTATTTCAGTCCGATAAATAGGCCGATCCAGCTGATCCCGGTCACGAAATTGAGCGACACAAAAGCCATGAGCGCTGACTTCGTAACGCGTGCCTTGCCTGTCTCGCGACCAGCCAGCAGATTGAACGACAGACATACCGCAGCAAAGGACACCAGCAGAGCGACGAACACATCTGCCTGCTGAAAATACGATGCCGCATACACCTCGCCTGCGGCGCTCAGAACGACATAAAGCGCCACAAAGAGAACTCCCAGAGCGAATCGGCTCGTCAATCGTGCTCCCTTGCCCTGAGGCTGGCGCGGCGTAGCGCCCCCCCCGAACCATGCCGGTGCATCGGTTCCGGTTGACTCTTCTTTCGATCTCGGCGGACCGCGTTTGGTTTGAAATGTCATAAGCCGCCTCTCGTGCTTCTTTGATTGGCGTAGGCAACACACGCCTGGCCAAATGCCGTGAACAGTTGCTTGCTCAGGAGATCAGTTGAGACGTGCCATTCGGGATGCCACTGCACACCGATTTGCAGCGTCGGCGCACCAATGACTGACGCCGCTTCGACCAGGCCGTCAGGCGCCCACGCCTCCCGCCTGAGCGCAGTGGCCAGCACCTCTATGCCTTGGTTGTGCAGGGAATTGACTTGCGCTTCGACGGTGCGCGCGACCGGAAAGAGCGCGCCATCGGGACATATCGTCACGCTGTGCGCGACGTCGTACTGACGGTCTCTTGGACGATCGGGTTTCTCGGCATGCATCTGGCCACGTTCCAGGCTCCACTCCGCAAGCGATGGGCGAAGTGTGCCGCCGAAATAGACATTGAGCTCCTGCAGCCCACGGCAGATGCCCAAGATCGGCATTCCGAGCGCAATGGCGCTCTTGATGGCCACCGCGGATAGCCTGTCCCGTGGGCGGTCACGGACTCCACCCTCGACGTCCTGCCGATCAGCCCCTGAACAGGACGCAGGCGCGTTCAAAACGGCAGGATCGACATTCGATTCATCTCCTGTCAACACCAACCCGTCGAGCACGCGCATCATCGCTGGTGCGGCCTCAACGTCCGCATCTTCAGCGTCGATCGTCGGCAGTATGACGCACGCCACTCCCGCATGATGCAGGAGAGCCTGGACGTATTTGCGCCGCAACCAGTCGCGATGCACACCATCGATCAAAAGCCGGTTCGAGGTGACGCCAACCACGGCCCGGACCTTGTCTGGCCGTTGCAATGTCACGCGAGTTGCCTTCCCGTTTGGGCACCGGCCACAGACTGCTCATACAGGCGTCGATTTCGCTCCTTCAACTGAGTTATGACGCTTGGCTGACCTTGCGGCCCCTTGACGAAAAGCCCGCCCCAACTTGCAGCAACCTTTGCGTAATTCGGATCCAGCATCCGGATCTTCTGGGCTTTGTGCAACAGCCAGAACGGGATGCCAGGCGAGAGGTGATGCTCGAGGTGATATTCATCCAGATTTTGCCCAAGGATGGCCCGCTCCAGAAAATTCCCTTTCCGATTCCGGGTCAGATAGACGTTCTGCGTCTCCGTCTCACACATCGGTGAGTGCTCGGCGAGCTCGATAAACCAGCCGAGGACCTGAAACGTTGTGAGATAGGGCACGATCCAGAACAGGATCACGATGTGGAGCAGCCCAAGAGCATATGATCCGCCCAGGATGCCGATCCAAAAGAGATAGAAGCAATACTTGTCGATAAGTATGCCTAACCGGCTCTCGTCCTCGGCATCCGTGATCGAAAACCGATTGGTCCAGAGATATTTCAGGTACGCCGCTGTCGCACCGCCAAATATTGGCTTCCAGATCAGGTTGAACGCATACCGCTCAGGAGGCTGCACGTCGTAAACACCGCTGGACAGGAAGAACTTCAGATCGGGATCCTTGTCCGGGTCGCCGAGATACGGATGGTGCAAATAGACGTGTGATATCCGGTAGGCCCAGTGGCGTTGGAACAGGGGATAGGCCGCGAACAGAATGCCGAGGATGTAGTTCCAGGTGGTGTTCTTCGCCAGCGTGCGATGGGCGGCATCATGGGCGATAGTGGTCAATCCGCGCTGGTAGGCGCCGATCAGAAGAATCGCGAGCGGGTAGAACCACCATGAGGCCCACACAGTCACCAGCGTGCACGCTGCGATGACCGCGTAATCCTTGGCGATGTAGGCCACTCCCGTTATGTTGTCGGGCCTCAGCTCGGAGAGCTGCTTATTGATCTCGCGACTGAACTGAACGGCCTCATAGCGTGACGACCTCAGTTTCCAAGCTTCTGGCTGATTCATGAGAATCCCTTCCTGATCGGCTTCCAGGTTGTCAGATTGCGGAGAGCGCCTTGTGCAGATCGCGGACAATGTCGTTGACATCCTCGATGCCGACGCAAAGCCGGATCGAACCGCCAAAAATGCCGGCCGCCTCGCGCTTTTCCCGTGGAACGGTTGTGTGTGTCGTGGAGACAGGATGCGTCACGAGTGTGCGGGCATCCCCCACATTCGAGACGTGATACATCAGGTCGACGTTCTGAATGAACTTGCGTCCGGCCAGCTCGTCCTCGACCTCGAACATGACCATTGCGCCGTGCCCGTATGCCGGGTTGAGGGTCTGGTCGACGGTTTCGCGATCGGCTCCTTCGAAGAGCCCCGGGTAGAAGACACGGCGCACTTTTGGATGCTCCTTGAGAGCGTCTGCCACGATCCTGGCGTTTGCGCAGTGCTGCTTCATACGAAGCGGCAGCGTCTCAAGGCCCTGGATCAGTTGGAAGCTCGCAAAGGGGGCGATCGCCGCGCCGGTATCGCGTAACCACGTCATGCGAGCCTTCAGAAGAAACTCGCTTTTTCCAAGATCGTCGACATCCTGCAGCGCGTTGCGCCAGATGATTCCGCCATGCGCCTCGTCAGGACCGTTGAACAATGGAAACCGCGAAGCTCCGCTGTAGCTGAACTTGCCGTTGTCGACGATCAGTCCGCCCAGTGTGGTGCCATGGCCGCATATGTATTTCGTGGCGGAGTACGTCGTGATCGCGGCACCGAGATCTGACGGCCGGCATACCAGCGGCGTCGTCGTATTGTCCACTACAAGGGGAACGCCGTACTTTCGACCGATCTCGGCCAGTTGCTTGACGGGAAGTGGAATCAGACAGGGATTCGAAATCACCTCTCCGAACAGGCATATCGTGCGATCATCGATGGCATGTTCGAACGTCTCGGGCCTTCGAGGATCCGCCGTCCTGACGCTGATGCCAAGACGCTTCAGCGTGTTATGGAGCAGGTTCCAGGTATTGCCATACAGATAGGGCGAGGCGACGACATTATCCCCGACCTGCCCGCTTGCCAGGTTGACGATGGCAAGGAACGTTGCCGCTTGCCCGGATGCGACGGCGAGCGAGTCTTTTCCTGTATCGACAGCCGCGTACCTTCTTTCCAGCGCCCGGGTCGTCGGATTGATAATCCTGGTATAGGTGAACCCATCGGCCTTTACGTTGTAGACATCTGCGATGTGGTTCAGATCGCCATCGAGTTCATAAGCCGTGTTCTGATAGATCGGCACGGCCACGGCTTTTGTCACCGGGTCGCGTCGGTAACCCGCGTGCAGAACGGCAGTCTCGGGGGAAAATGGGAGCTGCGCCCCCCCTGGCACGCGAGGCGGCACCTTTACGCGAGCCTCGCATGTCTGCTGGGCCGATATCGGTCGCGCTGCCGCACCCTGGCCAGACCGGAAGTAGGTCCGGAAAGCGCACCCCAACTGCTGGATCCAAGCGGATTGGATTTCCCCGATGCAACCGACCCGAAAACTCCGCGTCGCAAGATGCAGCTTGGAGTAGATGTAAAGGTTGTGAGCTGCCAGGTGGCGATACAGCCCATCGAATGCTGCCTGATCCGCCATTCCTGACGGCGCGACGAACGCAACGCAGACTGGCGACTGCACGTCGGCGGCCAGCAGCGGAGACACCACTCCTTCGAGTTCTCTTACGAGATCGTCCCTGACCTTCTCATACCTGCGGCGCCGCGCTTGAATGCCCTCCTCGTCCAGAATCTCCAGCGCCTTTGTCGTTGCCTGAACGATATGGGTCGGAGGGGTCGAACGCCACTCTCCTGTGCGCTCGAGCGAGAGCCATTGATCTCTGACGTCGAGCACAAATGACCTCGGTTCTTGAACCGCATTCTGCAACAGCGCGCGGGAGGCGATGACAAACGCAACTCCCGGAGGCCCTTCTATGCACTTGTTGCTCGAGGTGACCAGGACGTCAGGGCCAGGCCTGCTCAGATCAATATCAATGCCGCCAAAAGAGCTCATCGCGTCGACGATCGTCTTTACACCACGTCGCCTCGCCTCCTCCACGATCGCATCCAGCGGATTGACGATTCCCGTCGTTGTTTCGCAATGCACGAAACACAGGTGCGTAACGCTCGGATTTCGGTTCAGATGCTCGCCGATTTCCTGAGGATCCAAAGGGTCGGTCGCTCGCTTGGCAAGCGTCAGCGCTTCGACGCCCCACAGTCGCAGAATTTTGAAGATGCGCTCGCCATAGATGCCGTTTATGCAAACAAGCGGCTTGTGGGCTCCAGACACGAATGTAGACAAAGCGGCTTCCATCGCAAAAGAGCCGCCTCCCTGAATTGGGACCACCGAATAGTCCTCGGCATTTGCCAGCAAATTGAGCATCAGCCGCCTCATGCGGGCGGTCACTTCCTTGAACTCGCAATCGCGCGATGCAAGATCAAGCTGCATCTGGCGCCTGACCGCCAGCGACAACGACAATGGACCAGGCGTCAGCAAAGAGCGCTGTGTTGTCACACCATTCCCCCTCAGTTGTATTCGTCAATGCATCTGGAGCACACCAGCCCCAGCAAGAGACCGCGAGCGCCGCTCAACCGCTTTGAGCCCCGCGCCATAGAGGCTGGGCGCACCTCGGGTCGGCACCCGAAGAAACTGCCCAGAGACAACCTCCACATCCAGGTGCGAAGTGATGTCTCGCAAGGCTCTTCAGCGATGTCATTCAGATCTCCCAAGAATTGGCTTTGTGACCCGGTCCTCGAACCCCATTTGGCGCGACGCTCACTCTGATCCAGCCATACGCATCCGCAGATTTGAGCGCGAGCGTCGGCTTGTCGTCGCAAACCCGGCCGGTCGACCGATCGGCTTACGTGCGAGCTGTGCCACTCAGGCAATATTGAAGTCAGGTTAGCGGTGCACGTCGGACCATCGCGCCCGGCTCCAGATCCGGGCATGGCGCGCCAGACGATTGTCGCTGGCGACGGTACGCTTCCTGCGTGAACCTGAGACTTGAGACATTCGCGCACTGTCGTTCATTGGAGGTGTTGGTACGTGACGACCGTCGCCGCCTATTTCGAGATCGTACAACTTGACGTTACGTGCGCTTCAACCCTCTCCGGATTTTTCTCGTGTGAATTTTTCCTGACGTGCGCCTCCACCTTCCGGGGACAAGACGATGCGTGCGGAGATTCACAGACGAGCTACGTAGTCGCCTGGAGTTCGACGACTGGCTGTCGGAATTCACCTGAGCTCGATGCCACGGGCAAGTCAGCTGCTGCCTGCTCCTCCCGCGTGCCGCGCGCGGCGCTTTGCCACATCGGCAAACGGATACACCGAGTTTATCCGTCCTACATCGGTTAGATTACCGGCGTCCGGTTCTCGAGCTCGTTGACCTTGAGCTCGATCACATAGTTCAACTTGTGCCCGCCGAGCGCACCATGAGGCCTTCCGGCTGGGCCACCGTGCGCGGAAAACCGTCGAGGATGGCTCCTCGCGCTGCATCCGGCTGCCCAATTCGATCGCTAATCAGCCTGACCACCAAACCATCTGGCACGAGCCGGTCGTCCTTCATGAGTTCGCCCACTTCTCGCCCGATCGCTGCTCCCCCGACACAGCGGTACGCAGCATATAGCCCGCCCTATGGCCGCGGACAGTCGGAGATCGGCGAACATCGAGGACCTAATCGGGCCGATACCGACGCATCAGCTTCGTACTCGCCTCGCGAAGATAATGGAGACATTGAGCGTACTCTTCGGGTCGGCATCGTCGTCGTCGACGGATGCAACGCGATCGACTTCATGGGACCGTGAGACGTTCGGCGGCAAACGAAGTGGTTTATCAGCGACACGAGCCCCATGAGCGACTTCTTAAGCGGTTCTGCATGGCCCGCAAGCGCCTCGTGGAACGAATAGCCTACGTCTTCGACCATGGTCTGCCGCAGATGTGCGGTAGACCAGACGATGACTGATGCCCTAATATGGTGTTGCCGCCCATCCATTCGGCGAATATCGGCAGCCCGACATATGAACTGCCCGAGAACCGCAGCAGTAGGGTTTCTGGTTGTAGTCGCACAGCCAAGCCGCTTCGCCGGCTATTACGGACGCAGCGAACCAGCGGAGCGCCGGGACTAACCGCGCTTGGCCATAGAGTGCAAACCGTTCGCGCTTTTGAACGCTTACGACCGGCTATTTCGTGTCGCGTTTGTGCCGATGATAATGAACCTGACATTGTTCGATGTCAGACGCACGGCCCTAGTGACGCCGAAGACGTGCGATAATTGGATCGATCTTGTCATCATGTACAATGACAGTGCCGCCCGGCCGAACACGGACCCGTCGCCGTTGCTCCTTTGCATCGGACAGTTGAGCGTTGCGACCTTAGCATGCCCGCTGTCTTGGTCAGCCTCACGGCTTCGGTCGCGCCAGCGACAGTAGTTACCTAGCTTGTGTTGAAGCCGTTTGTCGTAGCCATTCTCCTTGATGACGACCGTCACGATCCAACCGTCCACCTTGCTGTGCTTCGGAAGGCCCATCCGTCTGATGTCAAATTGTACCGGCGCCCCTGCGGTTCCGGAGCCACTAGACACACAATGTCTGTTATCAACGTCTGTTATCAACCATGCGGAACAGCTATGGCATGCGTTAAGCCAAATGGCCTCCGGCAGACCTGGTGCGGCGCAGTTTGGCCCCGCTCGTGGCGACAATCCTATTCCACAAATCTGGTCAAGTCCGGCACATCGCCCGGTGATCGAAGGGGTGAATCATGCAGAAGCTCTCCATGATGTATCACAACGCGCGGGAACTCGTCGACGGAGGTGCTTTTGCGCATCGGGTCGCGCATAAGCTTGCAAGCTTCCGCGTGCGAAGCTCATCTGGTTGTGTGAGCTCACCCCGGCTTGAGTGGCTTTTCGAGTCCTTGCCAGCGATATCGCAAATGACCTCGCCCAACTGACCAGGAAGATGCCAACCACGAGTTAGCCGAAACTGGCCAAGCTCTCGTTGAGATCGCCCACCGCGCTCCAGAAGGTGCCTTCAGGCGCCAATTTGTTGGCGAGCGGGCCGAGTGCCTCGATGCCGCCGATCAGCAACGCCACGACGACTGAGATGGCCGTAATGGTCAGATTGTACCAGATCTTGCGGATCGGATTGAGGAAAGCCCAGCCATGCGCGCCGACCATCAAGACGCTGTCGGTCGTATCGACGAGCGTCATGCCGGCAGTGAAGAGAGCCGGAAGTATCATCACCGTACTGAAGTCCAGCCCTCCCGAGGCTTGCCCGGCTGCGACTGTGAAAAGGCTGATTTCCGTCGCCGTATCGAACCCGAGGCCGAACAGCAGACCGATCGCGAACATCAGCCAGCTCGCTGTTACCATGCGAAACAGCCGACGCAAGAGCCGGGACAGCAAGCCACGACCGGACAGCACCAGATCGAACTCATGCTCTTCGACGTGTTCGCCCCGCCGCGCACGCTGAAAGCTCCGCCAGACATCCCGTAGGATCAGGACGTTGATGGCGGCAATCGTCAGCAAGAAGAAGGCCGACGCACCGGTGCCGATGATGCTGCCAACCGCCCGGAACTCCTGAAAGAGGCAGGGTCCGATGATCATAACCATGCGCAGCACTAGATGGACAATTGCGCTGGTCGCACGGCATTGGAGTTGAGTGGCATTTCCTACTTCTCAGGGCGGGGACCTCGCGCGGTGCAGGTTGCGTGCCCGCTCTGCCGCGCTGCGCGCTGGACCGCTTCGCTGCGGCTTCTATTCCGTTGTCAGCCCGCGTCCCGCGCTTGCGCCGCGTTGGCCCTTCTACCTCGATCTGAGCCGTAGTCAAGTTTCCGAAATCACCGGTGCGGCTCAGCAGCCAGTGCTAGAAAGATGCCGAGCGGCAGCGCCGCTGTCGTGTGCCAACTCTGCGCGGATGAGATCTGTTGAGGTGCAGCCACCGAATGGCTGGGTAAAACCTGATTGGAAGTTGAACACGTGCTCGACGGCGAACAATTTGACCGTCACGCCTCTTTCCCACCATGATCTGCCTTTCGCCGCGAGCCTGGCGTATCCCAAACGGGCTAACCAATGCCTCGGAGCACCCTGTCCGACGCATTCGTGCATGACAAGCTGGCAGCAGTTTTCCTGGCTCGCGGGTCGCGGCTCTTGACCACCTTCCCAGGATCGCGAATCCCAGTGCCATGAAATGGTTATCGACTCGCCGCCTACAGTTGCGGGGGTAGCTCCGGCATTGTCTCAAGAGAGGACGCACCGAGCGCCCTTGAATCGCCTTTCGGGCACTACCGACGACGAAGTGAAATGGCTTCAGAGGGCGTGTCAAGTACTCGTCGGCGAACATCATCAGACACTGTGGCTTAGGAAAACGGGGTAGCTTCACGCTCAATCTCGGATTGCGGACGAGATCGAGGCGTCAAGACACCGCGGCTCTGCTGTCGAGAGCTCGGCGGGGCGCTAGCCGCACACGCAGGAAAAGGCCAGTTGAAACACTCAGGCGACTGGAAGCCTGACTTCCTCTCTGTCCTTCGTCATGACGTCATAGACCCTGACCTGGAGCATGGGGCGGCGCTTCTTGAGCTCTTGCGCTCCTGCCCAGGCGCCGTCTCTTGTCGCGAATTCAGTTTTTAATTGACCGTCGATTTCGAGCACATAACCAGAAGCGGGCAATCGACGAGTGGATGCAACCATCTTTTTCCTTTAGAGCGACGAGTCCGATCGATGGCCCTGTTTATCCCGAGTCGCCTTCGCCGCGCCAGTACGCTGGTGAGCGGCACCTGCAAGGCGAACTGACAGCTTGTATCTTACTAACGTCCAAGGAGTGCCCGCGCCACCAAGACATCGACCACGGCTTCCGCTGCTTGCTCAGGCGCCTGCTCCATGGTCCTGAGATGAATTTCCGGTCTTATCGGTGCTTCGTAGGACGTATCGATGCCGGTGAAGTTCTTGATCTGACCGGATTTCACCTTTGAGTAGAGGCCTTTTGGATCGCGCCGGGCGCATTCTTCGATCGGCGTATCGACAAAGACTTCGATGAACTCCTCGTTGCCAATCAGGCTGCGGACCATGTCTCGTTCTGACCTGTAGGGGGAGATGAACGAGCAGATCACGATCAAGCCGCTATCCGCCATCAACTTGGCAACATGCCCGACACGCCGAATGTTTTCCGCGCGCTCGGCCTCCGAGAAGCCGAGGTCCGCGTTCAATCCGTTCCGGAGGTTGTCGCCATCCAGCAGCATCGCATGCCGCGACATTGCAAATAGCTTTTGATCGACGATGTTGGCAATGGTCGACTTTCCTGCGCCAGATAGGCCGGTGAACCAGACGACGCAAGGCTTCTGATTCTTGAGCGCGGCGCGCTCACTCCTGCCCACTGAAAACGCCTGCCAGGTAACATTGGCCGCCCGCCGCAGCGGAAACGCAATCATGCCGGCGCCGACCGTACGATTGGTGTAACGATCGATGACGATAAATGATCCGGTCTTCCGATTGACGTCGTAAGCATCGAATACGACGGGCAATGCGGTCGCAACATTGCAAAACGCGATCTCGTTGAGAGAAAGCGTCCTGGCCGCCAGCTGCTCACATGTGTTGACATCGATCCGATGCCTGATTGCGGTAATGCTGCCGGCGACCGTCTGCGAGCCAATCCGCAGGATGTAATTTCGTCCAGGAGCGAGCGGCTCGTTGTCCATCCAGATCAGATGAGCGGCGAACTGGTCGGCGATATTGGGTCGTTCGGTTGGCAGCGACAGAAGGTCGCCACGGCCGATATCGATCTCGTCTTCCAGTGTAATGGTGACGGCATCACCGGCCTCGGCGCCGACAAGGTCGCCATCCTGCGTCACGATCTGCTTGATCCGCGTGGTCCGTCCGGACGCGGCGACGACGATCTCGTCTCCTGCCGAGATCCTCCCGGAAGCCACCGACCCGGCATAGCCGCGAAAATCCGGGTTGGGCCGGTTCACCCATTGGACCGGAAAGCGGAAAGCCTGGTTTACGGTGTCGGACTGGATATCGATGCTCTCCAAATGCTCCATCAGAGATGGACCATGATACCACTTGGTATGAGCGGAGCGGTCGACGACGTTGTCGCCGTAGCGGGCCGAGATCGGGATCGGAACGATCGAGGTAAAGCCAAGGCCGGCGGCAAAGGCCAGATAGCTGGCGACGATCCGATCGAAACGCACCTTGTCGTATGCGACAAGGTCAATCTTGTTCACTGCCAGCACGACATGACGAATACCGAGCAGCGAACAGATGAAGGAGTGGCGGCGGGTCTGAACCAACACGCCTTTGCGAGCATCAATCAGGATGATGGCGAGCTGGGCATTCGAGGCGCCGGTTGCCATGTTGCGGGTGTACTGCTCGTGACCGGGAGTATCGGCCACCATGAGGGAGCGCCGCGGCGTCGTGAAGAAGCGGTAGGCGACGTCGATCGTGATGCCCTGCTCCCGTTCAGCCTCGAGCCCGTCCACAAGCAGCGCGAAGTCGATATCACTCCCGGCGCAGCCGTGCCTGACGCTGTCGCGCTTCACCGCCGTGAGCTGATCTTGGTAGACCATCTTGCTGTCATGCAGCAACCGACCGATCAGCGTCGATTTTCCGTCGTCCACCGAGCCGCATGTTATGAATCGCAGCTGGTCTTTGGTCCCAGTCCCGAGAGGTCCGGATGTCGCTTTGGAAGTCATCAAAAGTAGCCTTCCCGCTTCTTCTTCTCCATCGAAGCGGCTTCATCGGTATCAATCAGGCGTCCCTGACGCTCCGACACCGTTGCAGTCTTCATTTCTGTGATGACGTCTTCGATCGTCGTCGCGTCGGATTCAATAGCCCCGCTCAAAGGATAACATCCGAGCGTGCGAAAGCGGATCATGCGCATTTCCGGCCTCTCGTCGCGGTTGAGCGGCAATCGTTTGTCGTCGATCATGATCGTCGCGCCATTTCGACGCACTATCGGTCTTTGCTTTGCGAAGTAGAGCGGGACGACCGGGATCTTCTTGAGCATGATGTATTCCCACACGTCGAGCTCGGTCCAGTTTGACATCGCAAACACGCGCATGGTTTCGCCCGGGCGGATCCGTGTGTTGAACAGGTTCCAGAGCTCAGGCCGCTGGTTACGGGGATCCCATACGTGTCCGGCCGCACGGAAGGAGAGGATCCGTTCTTTTGCACGGCTCTTTTCCTCGTCGCGCCGGGCTCCGCCAAAGGCGGCATCAAATCCGTGGAGGTCGAGCGCCTGCTTCAGAGCGTCGGTCTTCATCACCTGGGTATGAAGCTCGGAGCCGGAGTCGATCGGATTGATCCCGCGCGCGATGCCCTCCTTGTTGACATGGACGATCAGGTCGAGGCCGAGCCGCTTGGCTGTCGCGTCCCGGAATCTGATCATCTCGCGGAACTTCCAGGTCGTATCGACGTGAAGCAGGGGGAAAGGCAATTTGGCCGGATAGAACGCCTTCATCGCAATGTGCAGCAGCACGCTCGAGTCTTTTCCGATCGAGTAAAGCATGACCGGCCTTTTGAACTCGGCGACCACCTCACGCATGATTTCGATCGATTCAGCTTCGAGACGACGCAGATGTTTCGGCAGCATATATGTTCTTTTCGATGCAGGATCTTTGTTCTTCGCCGTTCTACGGCGGCCGCCCAGAGCAGGAATATCGGCTGCGGAACGGCTCACCGGTGTACGTGGCTATCCAAAAGTTGAAGTGCGCGTTGGGCAGCAGACTGACACACCCGGGGGGCTGTCGCATTCCGCCGTGGTACCGCTGGCGCCTGCGTCACACGTTATCGCGCAGATCAGCTCGTTGAGGGCTAAGGATCCTGGCGAAATCAGCCAGCATGTTTTGATCGCAAGCACCCAGATCACCCTAGGGGATATTGAGGAGCTGCTCAAGCCGCGTGACCTCACCTCGCAAGATCACGATAGCCGCATTGCTGGAGCAGGTGCGCCAGGAGCGTCGTCCCGGATCGTGGACGTCCGAAGAGAAAGCAGACCGCAGGCGAACGGCCAAAACCACCGCTCATCATTCAGACCCTCGTGCTTGAAAAGCGAACCCCATCGCCGCTCGTTCAATTGATCGAAATAAAGCCAGCCGCGGGATCACTCGAGGGCGACCGCCTGCGTTCCAAGCATCAATACGACAAGAATTTCGCCTGCCACTCATGATTAGAGAGCCGTTCAATTCGATCGATTGGGCGGGATCACCGAAGCATTTGACACCTGCAATCGTCCACCCGATTGCTCGACAGTTGAAACGAAGTCAAGTGCCAGCTCAATTGCACGAAGATTGGCTCGGGATATGGGAAGGTTGGAGGGAACTATACGGACGTTTACCGAACAGCCACCCGCGGCACATGGCACGTTATTACATATAGTCGACACGATGTTGTTTGCCGGGCCATTAAAAACGTAAATGCGACATGCACCTCGCTGATGCTCGGCATACCCCATGAAGCTCGGCAAAAGAGCGGACAGCTCGGCGACTGACCCTATCGTCGGGGGCGCATCAATCGTATCAGCGCGCGGTATCGATGGCTCGGCGACGAGCACATCCAGAGGGATTACGAGCCACTCGAGCAGTGGCTGCAGGAGAACCATCCGGATCTCGCCGCCCGCACGCAGCTCGTCGATCCTCTTATAGCCATTATCAGGTGCGCCTGGCGGCGGTCGATGGCGACGCGCGAGGTAGATTCCAGCGCCTCATCGATCGGAATGGCAACGATACAGCCGACTTCCTGTTCCTGCCCATGAACGATGCCGATCGTCCTAGCCAACACGGCAGCCATTGGTCGCTGCTATTCGTTGATCGCAGGGCCCGGCAACGGCCGGTCGCCTATCACTACGACTCCATCCGCGGATACAATGACGCTCGTGCAGCAAGGCTCGCAGACCGGCTGGGCCTCAGCCTGAGGCTGGCCGATATGGCCCGGCAGCAGAACGGCTATGATTGCGGCGTCTTTGTCGTGGACGGCACGCGCGCGTTGGTCAGGGGATTGGCAATTGGTCAGCCAGGCCTGCTGAACCTTAACAAGCTCAGCATCAGCCGGCTCGCACTGAAAGACCGGCTAAGGAGCTGAGGTCTCGGCTCGTGCCGATGGGAGTAGAGCGGCTCTCGCCGCCGCCGGCGCCAGACCATTGTGCTGCGCTGGGCGACACTTGCAGCAAGTGATCCGCTTGTCCGTTCGGCATGAGCCGAAGGTCCTCATCGCCAGCCATGCAATCGACTTAGGCTGGATCCCGCTCCGATTGACACGATCGGCACAGCCGCGTCTCGCCGTTACCGTGGACAATCATGGCCCTCGACAGCGATCCGCCGCATTCTTCGAACGTTAACGGCAACGAGCGAGCGTCGAGACAATTTCCAGGCGGGAAACCTTCGAAACAGGTATGGCCGGTCGTAAGATTGTGTCGTGACTCTCGATCATACCGGGCAAAGCGGCCTTCGCGGTTGTACATCCTTTCAAGAAACCTCAAAGGATGACGAAGTGCTGCTGCCCGTTCCGCGACAATGACAGCCAAGTACGTGAAAAGCTCTTTCCACAGCAATAGGCAGGCCAATGTGCAAAACAATTTCAATGGCCATAAAGGGCGGCCCGCGAGCCGCCCTACTATGCCGGCTACCAGCGCTGCTCAGTAAGCTACCGCTGATGTCCGAGTCCGATTCCGAGATTTAAGGCCTTCTGGCGCAGCGCACCGACGCTGCGTTTGGTCATTTTTGCTATTTTTATGACCGGGGTCCGAGCCTTCGAATGGACTTTGAGCTCTTTGATGTCTGCCTTGGTCCACTCGCGCCGCTTAACGCGTTTCTTGGTTGCTTTTTTCACAATGAATGCTCCTTTTGAGAGGAGCGGCTTGTAACACAGTTTTTTCAGAGCGACACCGTAAAAAAGAGACAATCATAGGAACTCGCGCCAGCGTATAAGCTCCATCATTCGTTCAGAAGACAAGGCGTGTGGACTAGTTGCGGCTGTGGAATTGTAAACTTGGTACAGATGCCGTCTTGAGAGGCTTCGTTATAATTGAACGCAGCCTCTCGATCGACACCTGTTATTCGAAGCTAAGCACGCGGACTAACATGTTTCTGGAAAGAAATGAGCGACCAGGCTGCGGTAAGCCTGAATAACTCCAAATCGGGCAGGTTCGTGATTTGTGTTAAGCGTGGAGAGATCAATGATCGAGGCCCTATGAGACATCGTAGCGGTCTCCACCAACGGTCGCCCTTACCACGCTTGGCGCGCGGCGCCATCTAGACTGCCAGAGCCTCCCTTGGGCTGGCGAGAACACCAGATCGAATCTTCTCTTTACCCGTCGTCCGGTCTCGGCTCAAGGTATCGGAGGGACAAGTCTGTTCGTATGAACAGACAGCTTTCACTTCGTTTGACGCAGGACCGAGAACGCTGTGATTTCAGCGCCCGCGATGATCTCTCATAGAGAGGCTTCGGCTGTCGTGAAGATGAGCGGCCGCGCTTCAGCCTTGATGGCACGATCTTCTTCCAATTTGCTTTTGTGATGTATGCATATTGGCGAGAGAGACGAAGCCGACGCTTGATCGTCCGCGACCGAAGTTGTTGCGCAGCGAAAAATGCGTTCGCCCTATTGGGCCACGTCAATCTCGTGATAAGATGCTCAGCCTCACCGATCCAAAGCGGACCGGCCGTATCCATCGAGCATTGTCCTCACCGCGAGGCCGGGCTCAAGCTTGCCGGATAATGCGATATCGTCACTCGATTGATTGGCGGTCAAAATTGCGATGACCGATGAGGCTGCAGCTGCCGGGCTTTCGTTGCGTTCGCGAAGGCGACGGATTCTCGAGGCGCGACTTGCAGCTATCGCGGTGTCTCGGTAGCCCGACGTGCTACCGAGCATCTGTTGCTGATCATGGCGCATTGCCTTGATCAACAAGCTATCGCTGCCTGGCCTTGCGACCGCGTGTCTCGCAGCGCTGTGGACCACTGGAACGGCCGAGCTAGCACTCACCTGCACAGCGCTGACCAGCACTTCCGCAATCGCGCTGGTCCATTTGCACCATTTGGACCGGCGCCGAAGGCTCGTTGGGCTCGTCATCGGCGACGGCGCGCCAGGCCGCGCCATCGAGATCGTCATACTGGCCACTGTTCAGCGACCACAGAAAGCCGAGCAGGCCGACGAAGCCGAGTGCAAGAGCGAGTGGAACCAGATAGACCAAGACCTCCATCAGACTGCCTCGCTCCTTCGCGCCCGCAGCGCATTGAGCATGACCAGCACGGACGAACCTGACATCGCCGCGGCGGCAATCAGCGGCGTCACCAGGCCGGCGATCGCTACCGGCACCGCCAGGACGTTGTAGACGCCCGCGAGCCACAGATTCTGCCGCATCAGCCGGAGCGCCTTGCGCGAGTCCATGACCGCCGTCATCACAGGCCGAAGATGCTCACCGAGAAAGACCGCATCAGCGACCGCCTGGCTCAGATGAGTGGCCGTGACGGGCGACATCGAGGCATGAGCAGTTGCGAGCGCGGGCGCGTCGTTCAAGCCATCGCCGACCATCAGCACCTTGTACCCCTCGCTCGTCAGGCTTTCGACTCGGGCGACCTTATCCGTCGGCGAGACGTTGGAGCGCCAGTTTTGAATGCCGAGCATCGCCGCCGTGCGCCGAACTGCTGGCTCGCGATCCCCCGACACGATCTCTACCGTGACGCCAAGGCTCGCGAGGCCCGCGACGACCTCGGCCGCGTCTGGCCGCATGCGTTGGCGGACGGCGAAGACGTGTTTGCTGTCGCCGTGGCTAAAGACGACGACAGAAGCCTCGGGTTCGCGGCAAAGGGTTTCGTCAGCGAGGCTGTCAGCGCCGCAGAAGGAGGGGCGGCCGAGCCGGATCTCCGACCCATGATAGTAACCCCTGACGCCCCGCCCCGGCTCCTCTTCGATATCGGCCAGCGGCTCGCTTGCGCCGGCAGCTCGCGCCACGGCGACGGCGACCGGGTGGCGGCTCGATAACGCAAGCCGGCCCGCCAATCTGA
Source organism: Bradyrhizobium altum (assembly GCF_020889705.1). Classification (GTDB taxonomy): domain Bacteria; phylum Pseudomonadota; class Alphaproteobacteria; order Rhizobiales; family Xanthobacteraceae; genus Bradyrhizobium; species Bradyrhizobium altum. Next base: position 20,771 of record NZ_JACMYP010000072.1, read on the forward strand.
CGACGTCGTCGGGAATGCTGGCGAGATTGGTGACATCGAGCTCCGGCAACGTCAGCGTTCCGGTCTTGTCGAAGATCACCCGGTTCACCTCGGCGATACGCTCGATCGCATCCCCGGCGTTGAGCAGCACGCCGGACTGGAACAGGGCGCCGGAGGTCACCGTCTGTACCGCGGGTATAGCCAGACCCAGCGCGCAAGGGCAGGTGATGATCAAGACCGCGATCGCGGTGACGATCGCGTCATGCAAGGTCGCGCCAGAGGCAAGCCAGCCCAGCATCGTCAGGAAGGCCGTTGCGTGAACGATCGGTGCATAGAGCCGCGAGGCGCGCTCGGCTAGGCGCAGATAGCGCGAGCGCGCCTGCAGGGCATGATCAAGCAGGCGGGAAATCTCGGCGAGCAGCGTGTCGTCCGAGGCCGCTACCGCGCGGACGCGCAAGCTACCGGATCGCACCAATGTACCGGCGAACACTGCGCTGCCAGGCGCCACGAGCGCCGGCAAGGTCTCGCCGGTAATGAGGCTTTGATCAACCTCGGAGCACCCCTCGATCACGTTGCCATCGACGCTACAGCATTCGCCGGGTCGCACCAGCACGACGTCCCCCGGTTTGATCGCTGACGCCGGAACGGTTCTGATCTCCGTCGGGCTTATGAACTTCGCGGCGGTGTCCGCCTTGAGTGCGGCAAGATTGCCGGCGAAGGCGCGGGTGCGCCGCCTCATGTTCTGGTCGAGATAGCGGCCTGCGAGTAGGAAGGCGATCAACATGATCGCCGCATCAAAATATGCATGCTCGGCATGAGCGATGGTCTCGATCAGCGAAGTCGCCAACGCGAGCAAGATGCCGATGCTGATCGGCACGTCCATATTGGCCCCTCGCGCCCGTAGCGCGGTAAAAGCGGAAGAGAGGAACGGTTGCGCCGAATAAGCCGCGGCGGGCAGCACGATCAGCGCGGAGAGCCAGTGAAAGAAGTCGCGCTGCTCCGGCAGCATGTCCGAGACATTGCCAGACCATACCGGGATCGAGAGCATCATAACGTTCATCGCGGCAAAGGCAGCGACGCCCAGTCGCCGCAGCAAGTCTCGCGCCCGCTCCGATTCCAGTGTCTCCGCATTGTCCCGCTGAAAGGGATATGCCCGATAGCCTAGTTCGGCGAGCCGCTTGATGAATAGCGCCGGATCGAGCGCGCCTGCTTTCCATTCCAGCGCCAACCGGTTATCGGTGAGATTGACGCGTGCCGAGGTCACGTCCGGAATGCTCGACAGATTGCGCTCGATCTTGCCCATGCATCCCGCGCAATTGATCCCCTCCACCGCGAGGTCGAGTTGGACGAGGCCCGTGCCTGTCCTCTTCAAATAGTGCGAAAAGTCGATGTCCGGCTGCATGCCCATGTGTTCTCAGTCCAGGACGATGCGGTTTTTCGACAGAAACATGCGGCGGCCGTCAGCCCTGCCGTCGATCAAGAGATCCCACTGCCCGACAGCGATCCCCTCCGCGCTCCCGTAGTAGGTTCCAGCATTTCCCTCCGCCACATTGATCGCGCGATCGGCCCGGCGGTCGACCGGTCGCTCGAGCCGGGCCACGAAATTCATTCCCGCCAGAGGCGCGCCTGCGCGGTCGCGTGCCTCGATCGCAAGCACGGCCCGACCATCGGACTGCCGTTGGACATGTACCTGCACCTGCCAGTTTCGCTCGTTCTGCTGCCGTGCAGCCAGGATCTCACGCTGATACGCGAGGCTCGCGCTGTAGGCGCTGTCAACCTCCGTTCCCGGCAGCGTCGTGATGGCAAAGCGCATCATGACCAGATTGGCGCCGATCACGACCGAAAAAAAGGCGACAATAGCGATCACGACAAAGCGTCCGGTGATTGGCCGCGCGACTGGAATTGATGCGGTCATGGGAAGATCCCGTCAGTGATTTCCTAGGGGAAGATGAAGTGATCCGTTGCGGAGGCGACCTCGCCGAGGCCAATGTCGGTGACCCGAACTCTCAGCGGCATCGACCGTTCCGATTTGTCGTCGGCCGGCGCAGTCACCAATAAGCGTAGTTCTGTCGTGGTATCTCGAGCCAAGACAATCATCGGTCGTTCCACGGTCACCGAATCTACGCCGACGACGTGGACGGACGTTTGGGGCGGCCCATCGATGTCGATCGCGATGACGCGGTCGAAGGTGCGCTGGTTAAGCAAACGCACCGTGTAGCCGTTGCGAATCGAACCATCGCTGAGCCTGACCGCCACGGGGTTGCGATCGTGCAGCACGCTGACATCGAGCAGCGTTCTTGACAACAACCCATAGAGCATCATCGCGCAGACGGCCGAGATCAAAGACGCATATACGATCGTGCGCGGACGCACCGGCTTGAAGACCTCCGACTTGCCTTCCATGCGGCGCCGGATATTGACGTCGTTGTCGTAACCGATCAGACGAGTTTTGCGCCCGATCTTCTTCATGACGACATCGCAGGCGTCGATGCACAGCCCGCACTGGATGCAGCCCAGCTGGGCACCGTTGCGAATATCGATCCCGGTCGGGCAGACCGCCGCGCATTGATTGCAATCGATGCAGTCTCCGATCTTTTCGCCGCGCGCACGCAGATCGAATGACTTCTTCAATGAGCAGCGCTGCTCGCCGCGATCGCATTTGTAGGTGACATTGAGCGCCCACTCGTCGGTAAGCGCGGCCTGGATGCGCGGCCATGGGCACATATATACGCAAACCTGCTCGCGCATGTAGCCGGCCAACAGGTACGTCGTAGCGGTCAGTATCCCGATCCAGATATAGGCGATCGCAGGCGCCTGGAATGTCGCCAGATCGCGCACCAATGTATGCGCGTCGGCGAAGTAGAGCACCCAGGCGCCACCGGTCCACCAAGCGATCATCAGCCAGATTGCGTGCTTTAGGACACGCTTTGCCGCCCGCTCCACTGTCATCGGGCGTGCGGCGGCCCTCAGCCGGTCGCGACGGTCGCCCTCGACCCAACGTTCTACCGCATAGAACAGATCGGTCCATGCCGTTTGCGGACAAAGATAGCCGCACCAAATCCGTCCGCCCAGCGCGTTCATCAAGAACAGTGCGAGGGCGGCAAGCACGAGCAGCCCGGTGAAGTAATAAAGCTCCTGCGGCCACAGCTCGATAAAGAAGAAGTAGAACCGCCGGTTCGGGAAATCGAGCAACACCGCCTGGTCGGGAGCGCCTAAGCCACGCCGCCAACGCACGAACGGCAGCAGATAGTAGATGCCGAGACACACCACCATCAGCCGCCATTTGATCGTGCGGAAAGTGCCGCAGACGCTCTGCGGATGGACCTTCTTATGAGCTGTATAGAGAGGCCCATCCTCGCCGATCGGCAGGTCATCGCGCGAAACTGTCTCGTTGACGGCGAGCTTCATGGCCGACCTTACATCAGAGCCTCGTCAATGAGCCGGTTGGCTCTTGCCTATTGTCCGCCACCGAGCGAATGCACATAGACCGCAAGTGTCTTGATTGTGATGGGATCGAGCCGCCCGCTCCAGGCCGGCATGATGCCCGCGCGGCCATAGCTGATAGTCTCGATCAGCGTCTCCTCATCCGAGCCGTACAACCAAATGTGGTCCGTCAGATTCGGCGCGCGAGTTCCTGATTGCCTTTGGCGTTCTCCCCATGGCAGACCGCGCAATTGTCGGCAAAGATCCTCGTGCCGGCGGCAGCATCGAAATTGGCCTCTGTCGACAGGGCTGACAGCGATCGCACGTAATTCGCTACCGTGGCGATCTCATCTTTCTTGAGGATGCCGTCGCGGCCGAAGGCCAGCATTTGCCCCTCATGCGCCTGAGCATGCCCGGAACGTGCGCCGAACCGGATGGTCTGCTGGATCTGATCGAGCGATCCGCCCCACAACCAGTCATCGTCGTTGAGATTGGGATAGCCCTTGGCACCTGCGCCGCCGCTCCCATGACATGGCGCGCAATTGTCCGCGAACACCGTCTTGCCCCGCGCACGGGCCAGTGCCAGCAGGGCCGGATCCGTCTCGATCTCTGTCAGAGAGGATGTGCCGAGAACCGCCATCTTCTCGCCCCGCAGCTTCTCGAGGTCGGCAAGGTCGTTGACGACGCTGGCGCGGGACGAATAATGAAATACGCCGGTCGTGAAGCTAGAGAGAAGCGGCCAGGCCGGATAAACGACCCAATAGCCGATGGCCCAAAGGATCGTGGCGTAGAAGGTCGAGATCCACCAACGCGGCAGCGGCGTGTTGAGCTCCTTTATGCCGTCCCATTCGTGTCCCGTCGTGGAGCGGCCGGAGATGCGATCGAAGTCGTTGTGGTCGGTCATGGTCTGGTCAATCCCGGCGCAGCGGCATGCGCGCCGCAGAGTCAAAACGCCGCTTGTTGCGAGGCCACAGCGCATAAACGACGATGGCCATGAAGATGCCGACGAACAACGGCGTCCAGATGGTCACGACGAAGCTTGACGCCAGGTTCTCGATGGAAATGACGGCTTTCATCACAGGATCCTTCAGCGCAGATTGGCTTTTTCGTCGTAGAGCTTGAAATCGATCAGCGTACCGAGCATCTGCAGGTAGGCGATGAGCGCATCGAGTTCGGTCGGATTGCCAACCATCCCGTCGAAATTGCGCGCAGCTGCCTTCGGATAGCGTTTCTGGAACGAGGCGAGGTCCGCGCTGTCAGGATCGAGCTGGGTCTTCAAGTCAGTGACGGCGTTTTTGATCTGATCTTCGGTATAGGGGACACCGACCGCCCGGTTGGTGCGCAAATGTGCGGCCGTATCGGTGAGGTCGAGCTCGGTGTTCGCCAGCGTCGGATATCCGGGCATCACCGACTGCGGCACGATGGCGCGCGGATTGATCAAATGCGTGACGTGCCATTCATCGGAATATTTCGCGCCGACGCGTGCAAGGTCCGGGCCGGTACGCTTCGACCCCCATTGAAACGGGTGATCATACATGCTCTCGGCAGCCAGCGAGTAATGTCCGTAGCGCTCGACCTCGTCACGCAAGGGCCGGATCATCTGCGAGTGACACAGATAGCACCCTTCGCGTACGTAGATGTTGCGGCCCGCAAGCTCGAGCGGGGTGTACGGGCGCACGCCGTCTACCGCCTCGATCGTACTCTTGAGGTAGAACAGCGGCGTGATCTCGACCACCCCCCCGACCGCTATCACGGCAAGGATGCCTGCGATCAGGATAATCGAGTTCTTCTCAAATATCTTGTGTCGGTTCCACAGAGACATGCGACGACCTATTCCGCGACTTGGAGCGCTCCAGTGTCCTGGATCTGATCGGTTTCCTTTGCATTCACCGTCATCCAGAGATTGGCGGCCATGATCAGCGCACCAATCAGGAACATTGCGCCCCCCGCGGCACGGATGATGTAGAAGGGATGCATAGCTTCGACGGACTCGATGAACGAGTATTCGAGGAAACCTAGCGAGGTATAGGCGCGCCACATCAGGCCTTGCAGGATGCCGGACACCCACATCGCGGAGATGTAGAGCACGATCCCGATCGAGGCGATCCAAAAGTGCCAGTTGACGAGCTTGAGGCTGTACAGCTGGCGATTCCAAAGCCAGGGGATCAGGCAATAGAGCGCGCCGAATGATACAAAGCCGACCCAGCCCAGCGCGCCGGAATGCACGTGGCCGACGGTCCAATCCGTGTAATGACTGAGCGAGTTGACGACCTTGATTGCCATGGTGGGGCCCTCAAACGTCGCCATGCCATAAAAGGCGACCGAGACCACGAGCATGCGGAGCACCGGGTCTGTGCGCAGCTTGTCCCACGCACCCGATAGCGTCATCAGGCCGTTGATCATGCCGCCCCATGAGGGCATCCACAGCATGATCGAGAACGTCATGCCGAGGGTCTGCGTCCAATCCGGCAGCGCGGTGTAATGTAGATGGTGCGGGCCGGCCCAGATGTAGAGGAAGATCAGCGCCCAGAAGTGGATGATCGAGAGGCGGTAGGAATAGACCGGGCGCTCGGCCCGCTTCGGAATGAAATAGTACATGATCGCCAGGAAGCCGGCGGTCAGGAAGAAGCCGACCGCGTTGTGGCCGTACCACCACTGAAACATGGCATCCTGCACACCGCCCCAGGCGATGTAGGATTTCGAGCCGAACACGGAGACCGGTAATGCAGGATTGTTGCCAATGTGGAGCACCGCAATGGTGATGATAAAAGCGAGATAGAACCAGTTGGCGACAAAGATGTGCGGCTCCTTGCGCTTCACCAGCGTCATCAGGAACACGAGCAGATACGTCACCCAGACGATCGTCAGCCAGAGATCGGCGTACCATTCGGGCTCGGCGTATTCCTTTGACTGGTTGGCGCCGAGCAGATAGCCAGTGCCCGCGATCAGAATGAAAAAATTATAGCCGACCACCACGAACCACGGCGCAAGATCGCCAGCGAGGCGCGTGCGGCAGGTCTTCTGCACGACGTAGAACGAAGTCGCGATAAGCACGTTTCCGCCGAACGCAAAGATCACGGCCGACGTATGCAGCGGGCGAAGCCGGCCGAAGCTCGTCCAAGGCAGATCGAAATTCAGTGCGGGCCAGGCAAGTTGCGACGCGATAAAAACGCCTACCGAAAAGCCCGCGATGCCCCAGAACATCGCCATCACCGAGGCGAATTTGATCGGAGCGACATTGTAATTCGGCCGGCCCTTGATCTGCGCCGGCGGCAATTGTGCCGGGCGCTCATAGTAGCGATTGAGGATGGCGGCTGCGGCGGCCAGACTGGCGGCGGAAGCGAGCAATGCGTGGAAGCTAAACGCAGAATCGTGCCCCATCGCCCCTGCGAAAAAGCAAACGTAGGCAGAAACAGCGAATACCGACATCAGGCCTGCTTCACCCATGGTCATGGATTTCGAGGCGGGGGATGGGCTTGTCATGTCTTGGCCTTCTTTGAACGCGGGCTTGCCAGGAAATCACATTTTCCGGCGGCGGAACGATTGAGCGCGATCAATCGCGAAAACGTTGTGGGAGTCCCCGATCTCACGCGCGAGCGCGCGCAGGGTTTGTTCGTTAGGGCAGCCTTTGAGGGGATTTACAGACTGACGCCGCTCGACGTCGGCCGCGCAGCGGGTCTTGCTCTGACACAGGCCGCATACCCGCTGCAGATCGCGCAATACGTCTCCATGGCAGGCGGCAAGCGCATTCTCGGAAAGGCCGGCAAGTGCGAGGCGCTTGCTTAAGAGTTCAGGAGAGCCCGGACTTTGCGCCATCCTTCGAAAATCGGACGTGGACAGATTAACTTCACGCGCGATCGCGTCGATGTCGTGCGCGCTCAAATAGGCCAGTTCGGCTGTCCGGGACAGGCTCGCTCGTAACCGGTTGAGCAGCTTCTTGAAGCCCCAAGGGCCACCGATATATCCGGATTGGCTAACCATGTGTCATACCCCTCGAAGCAGCCATAGCTGGCGGAGGCAGATTTGTTTTTGACATGCATCAAATAAGACGTCTGTGGGGGCAAATCGTTCGATCCGGATCGCCCTGCCCGGACGAGGCTCGGCGGTGCGCTGCAACGAGCCCGCAGAACCGCAGGCCGCGAATGTCAGGCGAGGTCTACTCAGGTGCCGCGGACAACAGAGCGCCTGCTCAATTGGCGGCAGAATCGCGAGCTGTTCTCTCGATCGACGCTCGGAAGACAATGATCGCGCCTCGATTGGCAGATTGCCCCCGCGATCAGGATTTGGCGGACTTCGCTGGCCGCTCTAGCTAACCACCCCATGCCGGCGGCAATGCAGGCGGGGTTCGAAGCTCCATCGCGTCGGCGAAGATGGTCCAATCGTGGACACCTTTTTGCCTGCAGAAATTGGTCTCTGCCTGCTGTGCAGCAGCACTCAGCGAGGTGGCATCCACCCTGAACGCCGCCTGACAGGCCCGATGCTCGTGGCCGGTATCGTCACAAACGGTCTTGATGAACCGAACGTTAAATGAAGGCATGACAACCTGCTCCTCTGCGTTTGCTTATCCCCATTCTGCCATTCGCGCCTCGAGAGTATTTGATTTGTCTCAAGCTGCATCCCAAAGAGATTGCCTGCTCTCGACTTCGTCGAGATAAGGTCGAGCCTTGGGCAGCGTGATGCGAGTGCTCTTTCGTCCTGCGGAAGCTGCAGTCGCCAAGCGTCCAGATTTGGCGGACCATATCTGCTTGAAGTGGCTCAGGAACAGCAGCTTCTCGTCTGCTCATGCGTTGGACCGATAGAGTTGAGGCGGCGCTGATTCAGAAATTCTCGAAGAGACGGTTGGCAGCAGAATGGACGGTCAGCTCGAGATGCCGATCGTTGATCTCGATCATACACGAGGCTTTCCGGGCACCTCCGGCTGATTGCCAGGCAGCGTGCAAAGCCATTTCTGGCGAGCCGGAGCCGAAGCACTATCGGCGGCGAGAGCTGCCCGCACGCGAGCAAATGGGGCGAACCGCCCCCCTCTCGCTCCTGATGGTCCACCCTGCCGCCGCAACGGCAAAGCCGATGATCAGGCTAGTCGCAGCCAAAGTTTCGATAAGCCCAAGGTTTAAGGCTTCGGCGCCAAAGCCTATGGCTGCGATCAGCGCGGGCAAGACCAACGACAATGTGAGGCGAGCAATCAATTTACCATCTCCTTCGCGGCTCTCGCAGCATCAATGACACGCGTTGTCATGGTGCAATGCGCTTGAGCTGCGCCGCCTCAACATCGCATATTGCGCGTCCTGCATTTTGATTTCCATCAAACTGGCTAAACAAGAGGTGTCGCGGACTGACGCGCGGCCCTGTCGAATTACCCGGGGCTGGTACACGTTACCTGCGGCGCGCTCGCAGCGACCACTCGCCGCGGGCCGTTCTGGACGCGCAATCAGCTTTTTTGACCTGCATCAATACTGCGGCGGGGGCTTCCGGATAAAAACGACCTTCCAGTCAAGGTCAGACACATGGCAGATAGAGAGACTCGGCGCCCCATCATCTTTTCGTGCCCAAATACTGGCGAGCGGGCTCAACGGCTGCTGCCGGACGCACCCGAGCCGTCTGCACCCGGTTACCTGCGGCGCGTGTGATGCTACCCACTTCATCGACCTGCGGATCGGCGCGATGCTCGGGTCGATCGCAGCTGGCCCATCCGAATGCCATCAAGCGAATTCTGGCGTCGTACCGTTCCGGCCTGGAGACGCCGCCAGACCCGTAAGGACGCGGTCGACGCCATTAACACTCAACGCCCCATGCTGACGCCGTGGGACAGGGAGACTTCCGACCGACGAAGGATGTTCGACATGACAGACCACGGCGACACTTTTCCCGCCGCGGGCACGATTGCGGGGACGACAGTGCAGTCCAGCTGCTGTACAACAGTAATCGATACTAACCGGGGCTGGCTTGAGCTGATCCGGATCGACGCGACGGGATCTCGGGAGTTGTTTCGCAGCGCCAATCCTTTGGTCGGCGATCGGATCACGACCCAGCACGACAGGTTCGGCGGCACCACGTCCCAAAGCACCCGGACCGCAACTGGCGTGATCGAGATCATGCGCCGCTTGGGCGAGATTGCGCTGAGCCCGTCCGCGCAGCGGCTAAGCGATCCGGCCCGTCGTGTTCGGAAGGTTGCCTGATTTTGTCAGCCAGCGGCGATGAACACCGTCCAGGATCTATTGGCAACCTGACGTGGGAGCGGATCGAAACGGCGCCCTTTGACCGGGACCTGGAGATCGCGGTGATCGAGGGTAATGCCATTCACCGGTTGGTTTTTCCTTGCCGCCGGATCTTCGGCGGCTGGGTCAAGGCCAAGACCGGAGAACACGTCGCTGTGCAGCCCACGCACTGGCGCATCTGGCCGAGATAGCGGCGGCCGCCCAGCACAATAGGTGGCGCAACCCAAACGCGGCTGCATCCGGTGGCCCCGCATCGACAAACATTGTAGAGTCAATCGAATGAGAGGGTTTACCGCAAATTATGACCGACCACATCTGGTACCGCTATGGCACAGCCGCGGCAGCCGCCGCGCTGGCTCTCGTGCTTCGCGCGGCGCTGGATCCGTATCTTCAGGACCGTACGTTCACGATCATCTACCTTCCGGTCATCGTTTTTGTCGCTTTCGCCGGCGGCCGCGGACCGGCCATTTTCGCTACGCTGCTCTGCCTGATCATCAGCGCGGCATTTCTTGGGAAAAGCCTCATTACCGATTCGGCGAACATGATCGATATCGCGGGATTCGCCGTACTTGGCCCCCTCCTCGGCTTCATGGGCGGTCGGCTGCAGCGGGAATCAGAGCAGGCGCGGTACCGGCAAGCCCATCTGCAGTCGATCCTGGACACCCTGCCGGAAGCGATGATCGTGATCGACGAGAAGGGTTTCATTCGCTCGTTCAGCGCCGCGGCAGTGCGTTTATTCGGTTGGTCTCCGGACGAGGTGGTCGGAGCAAATGTATCCAGGTTGATGCCGGAGCCCTACCGCGCCGAGCATGACCGCTATATTGAACGTTATCTGACTACCGGAGAGCGGCGCATCATCGGCATTGGCCGCATCGTGGTCGGCGAGCGGAGCGACGGCTCGACCTTTCCGATGGAGCTTGCCGTCGGTGAGGCCAAAGTGCGCGGCGAACGGTTCTTTACCGGCTTCATCCGAGACCTCACCGAACGGCGGGCGCAGGAACGGCGACTGCAGGAACTGCAATCTGAGCTCGTGCACGTGTCGCGGCTGACCGCCATGGGTGAGATGGCCTCGTCTATTGCCCATGAGATCAACCAGCCGCTCTCCGCAATTACAAACTACATGCGTGGCGCAAAGACGCTGCTGGCCTCAGACAAGCCGGACGCCAACCGTATCGGTGATGCGCTCGAACATGCCGCCCAGCAAGCCCTGCGCGGCGGCGATATCATCAAGCGCCTGCGGGAATTCGTTGCCAAGGGCGAGACGCACCATACAATGGAGAATCCGCTCACGCTGCTTGAAGAGGCGGTAGCTCTGGCCCTGCTCGGCGCCAAGGAGCAAGGCGTGCGGGTGGCTATGCGCAGCGATCGCGATCTGCCATCGATGATCGTCGACAAGATCCAGATCCAGCAGGTCGCGCTGAACCTGATACGGAATGCGATCGAGGCGATGGCTTCCTGCCCGCGTCGCGAATTGACCGTCGGAGTTGCCAAAGTCGATGGCCTCGCCAAATTTACCATTGCTGATACGGGCCCTGGCATCAGCCCTGATATCGCCGACCGCCTGTTCCAGCCCTTTGTCACGACCAAGGAGCATGGCATGGGTGTGGGACTATCAATCTGCCGGACGATCATCGAGTCCCATGGCGGCCACATCGTTGCGGAAGCCAATCCGGGCGGCGGCACGGTCTTTCAGTTTACCCTGCCATTTGCGGAGGCTAGTGAAGAAGCATGACCATGCGGCGCATTCTTGTGATCGACGATGACGCCGCGATACGGGACTCGCTCGCGTTTCTGCTTGATGTTAGTGGCTTCTGCGTAGCAACCTATGAGACGGCGAACGGCTTCCTCGGTGACGTCGCGAGCGGTCCGGTTGACTGCATTGTATCGGACATCCGCATGCCGGGCATGAGTGGCCTCGAACTGATCCGCAAACTGAAGGCCGATCGCGTCGACTATCCCGTCATCCTGATAACTGGTCATGGCGACGTATCGCTGGCAGTGGACGCGATGAAAACGGGCGCGGTCGACTTCATCGAGAAACCGTTCGAGGACGAGGTGCTATTGCGTGCGATCAATAGTGCCTTGGAAGCGCGGCCAACGAAGCCAGCGGATGAAGCAGCGAAACTGCAGGCGGAAGCCCGCCTGGCGAACGTCTCATCGCGCGAGCGTGACGTCCTGCAGGGACTGCTGGCCGGCAAGATCAACAAGGTGATCGCCCATGATCTTGGCATCAGCCCGCGAACGGTCGAGGTTTACCGGGCGAACCTCATGGCCAAGACCAATGTTCGCAGCATGTCCGAGTTGATGCGGATCGCCATCTCCGCCGGGCTCTAGCAGCATCGCAGGCGGTGTGGAACGCCGTATTCAAGCATCAAGCTGCGCGCTGCAACCGGTGAACGGATCGCACCGAGCTGGTCATGTTGTTGGTGGCTAGTCTTTTGTCGAATTCGACGATGGATGATCCTCAATCGCCTGGGCATTCTTTGAAAGCGCAAATTGTACCTTCGGGCGTTCGACTGCTTCACATGGCGTAGCGCCTAACATGCGCAGCGTTGTCAGCCGACTTTACACCTTTTGCGCTTCACGCAGCCGTGCATGCCGCGATCGTTCGGTCGATGCGATCAGGGTAGGCCTTACGATCGAAGACCTGGTAGCCGGCATCGTGGTAGAATTGAATAATTCGAGAATTACTCGCGAGGTCGTTAGTCCGTAGACCCAAAACGGATCCATCGACTCTGCTCGTTTCACGAACCTGAATATTCGGTGCGTCGTTTCGGCCAGAAGTATCGCTCCAACGCGTCTTTCTCGCATATCGGGAGCGAGCGCCATGCGATGGAGATACACCCCAGGCTGAAGATATGTCGCATCACGAGGCG
>NZ_JACMYP010000073.1 GCF_020889705.1 Bradyrhizobium altum
CGCCGCGCGGCGCCAGCGGGCTGCTGCCGGCGAGCATGTCCTTGGCCTGCGCGATCTGGCTCGGTGACGCCTTGCGCAGGAGATCGCGGATCACGGCCCAATCCGGAACCGGCTCGCTCGAGGGGATCAGGTCCTCGAGATGCGCGCCCATCGCGCCTGCGACACGGCGCAGCAGCACGATCGAGACATTGCCTTTGCCGCTTTCGAGCTGGGCGATGTAGCGTTCGGAAATGCCGGAGACCTTGGCGAGCACCTTGCGCGACATGCCGCGGAGCGCGCGCATGGTGCGCACGCGCTGGCCGAGCTGTTCGAGGAAGTCGGTTTCCGGATCGTTGGCTTCGGTCATGATCCCCGTGCGACGCGCGGTCCTGACTGAATCAGGTCCAATGGTCTAGGAAACATAATGCCGACGAGGATTGACAGCAAGCCAATGTGGTGGCTTTGTATGAATTATAATTCTTAAATCTCGACGGGAGAGGGCAGGCGCGATGCGCCTGTGCCTAAGGAGCGGGCCATGACCTACAACGCAGTCTCCTGGCTGCTCGACCGCAATGTCGATGAGGGCCGCGGCGACAAGGTCGTGTTCGACGATACGGCCTCGCAAATCACCTATGGCCAGTTGCAGCAGCAGACCCGCCGCGTCGGCAACATGCTGCGCCGGCTCGGCGTCCGCCGCGAGGAGCGGGTCGCCATGATCATGTTGGATACGGTCGATTTCCCGATCGTGTTCCTCGGCGCGATCCGCGCCGGCGTGGTGCCGGTGCCGCTCAACACGCTGCTGACCGCGGAGCAATACGCCTACATCCTCGGCGATTGCCGCGCGCGCGTGCTGTTCGTCTCCGAGGCGCTGCTGCCGGTGGTGAAGGACATCATCGCGCGGATGCCCGACCTCGAGCATGTCGTGGTCTCCGGCACGGATGCGCGCGGCCACAAGAAGCTGTCGGACGAGATCGCGCGCGAGAGCGACGTGTTCGCCACCGCGCCGACGCATGCCGACGAGCCGGCGTTCTGGCTCTATTCATCGGGCTCGACCGGCATGCCAAAGGGCGTGCGCCATCTGCATTCCAACCTCGCGGCGACCGCGGAGACCTATGCGAAACAGGTGCTCGGGATCCGCGAGGACGATGTCGGGCTGTCGGCGGCAAAGCTGTTCTTCGCCTATGGGCTTGGCAACGCGCTGACCTTCCCGATGTCGGTCGGCGCCACCACGGTGCTCAATTCGGAGCGTCCGACGCCGGCGGTGATGTTCGCGCTGCTGAACAAATATCATCCCAGCATCTTCTTCGGCGTTCCGACCCTGTTCGCGGCGATGCTGAACGATGAGGCGACGAAGGCGCAAACCGCGGGCAATCGCCTGCGGGTCTGCACCTCGGCCGGCGAGGCGTTGCCGGAATCGGTCGGCAATGCGTGGCGCGCGCGGTTCGGCGTCGACATCCTCGACGGCGTCGGCTCGACCGAGCTGTTGCACATCTTCCTGTCGAATGCGCCCGGCGACATCAAATACGGCTCCTCGGGGCGTCCGGTGCCCGGCTACAAGGTGCGGCTGGTCAACGAGCTCGGGGCCGACGTTGCGGATGGCGAGGTCGGCGAGCTCCTGGTCGATGCGCCCTCGGCCGGCGAGAGCTACTGGAATCAGCGCGCCAAGAGCCGCGCCACTTTCGAGGGCGCGTGGACCCGCACCGGCGACAAATACACGCGCGATGCCGACGGCCGTTACACCTTCTGCGGCCGCGCCGACGACATGTTCAAGGTCTCCGGCATCTGGGTCTCGCCGTTCGAGGTCGAGAGCGCGCTGATCACCCATCCCGCGGTGCTGGAGGCGGCGGTCGTGCCGGAGGCCGATCCGGAAGGCCTGCTCAAGCCGAAGGCCTATGTGGTGCTGCGGCCCGAGAGTTCGGCCGAAGGCCTGCACGAGGCGCTGAAGGAACACGTCAAGCAGAAGATCGGCCCATGGAAATATCCGCGCTGGATCGATGTGGTCGACAATCTGCCGAAGACGGCGACCGGCAAGATCCAGCGGTTTAAGTTGCGGCATTGACGACGCCGTACTTTCCGCGTGTCGTCCCGGCGAAAGCCGGGACCCATACGCCGCGGCTTTCGTTTTGAGAGATGCTGTTCGACGGCTTTTGCGTAACAACTAACGCCTGTGGTTATGGGTCCCGGCTTTCGCCGGGACGACGAGTGAGGAAGGCCTGTCATGACGAATTTGAACCCCACAGGCTTCCTCAGCATCGACGGCGCCGAGCTCGAATACCGGATGATCGGCCCGTCACCCGAGACGGCGCCGACCCTCGTGATGCTGCATGAAGGCCTCGGCTGCGTCGGGCTGTGGGGCGACTTCCCGGAGAAGCTGCAGGCGGCGACCGGCGCCGGCGTGTTCGCCTATTCGCGCGCCGGTTATGGCGCGTCGTCGCCGGCGAAGCTGCCGCGCCCGGTCGACTACATGCATCGCGAGGCGCTTGACGTGCTGCCGAAGCTGCTCGACCGGATCGGCTTCCGCCGCGGTCTTTTGGTCGGCCACTCCGACGGCGCGTCGATCGCGGCGATCTATGCCGGCGCGCATCAGGATCATCGCCTGCACGGGCTTGCACTCATCGCGCCGCACTTCATCGTCGAGGACATCTCGGTGAAGTCGATCGCCGAGATCAAGACGGCGTATGAGACCACCAATCTGAAGGAGAAGCTCGCGCGCTGGCACAAGGATGTCGACAACGCCTTCCATGGCTGGAACGACGCCTGGCTCGATCCGGCATTCCGCGACTGGGATATCTCCGAATATCTCGCCTATATCCGCGTGCCGGTGCTGATCGTGCAGGGCGCGGATGACCAATACGGCACGATGCGTCAGGTCGAGATCGCCCAGGACGAGTGCTACTGCCCGGTCGATGTCGCGGCCGTTGCCGGTGCCGGTCACTCACCGCATCGCGAGGCGCCCGCGGTCACGCTGGACGCTGTCACCGAATTCGCCAAAGCGGCGCTGCGGGATGACCCGGCACTGGCGGCCTGACATTTGGTGCCGGTGCCAGGCCATTGGCCCAATGGGTGAATTCCCGAACATGAAACAAAATGCATGTTTTTACGCTTTGAACTAGACGAAGCCAAAAACATGAATTATTGTGCATGAAGACCTCGACGACGAACCTCAAACAAACAACAGATAAGGGTGGCCAAATGGCTGGTGACGATCGCGTCCTTGCAGGCGGGGCGAAGTACATCGACTTCCAGACCAACCCGTCGCGCTACCGGCACTGGAAGCTCGACGTCGCGGGCGACGTCGCGACGCTGACTATGGACGTCGACGAGAACGCCGGCCTGTTCGAGGGCTATCAGCTCAAGCTCAACTCCTACGACCTCGGCGTCGACATCGAGCTGGCCGACGCCGTGCAGCGGCTGCGCTTCGAGCATCCCGAGGTGAAGGTCGTGGTGATGCGCTCGGGAAAGAACCGCGTGTTCTGCGCCGGCGCCAACATCCGCATGCTGGCGGGCTCGACCCACGCCCACAAGGTCAACTTCTGCAAGTTCACCAACGAGACCCGCAACGGTCTTGAAGACTCCAGCGAGAATTCCGGCCAGAGCTTCATCACCGTCGTCAACGGCACTGCGGCCGGCGGCGGCTATGAGCTGGCGCTGGCGACCGATCACATCATGATGGCCGATGACGGCGCCGCCGCCGTCGCGCTGCCGGAAGTGCCGCTGCTCGCGGTGCTGCCGGGCACCGGCGGCCTGACCCGCGTCGTCGACAAGCGCAAGGTGCGCCGCGACCACGCCGATTTCTTCTGCACCATTGAAGAAGGCATCAAGGGCAAGCGCGCGGTGCAGTGGCGGCTGGTCGACGAGATCGCGCCGAACTCCAAGCTCGAGGGCAAGCTTGCCGAGCGCGTCAAGGAATTCGCCGCCAGGTCGAAGCGCAACGGCGCAGGCAAAGGCATCGCGCTGGCGCCGCTGACGCGGACCATCGACGACAGCGCCATCCGCTATGGCTTCGTCAGCGTCGACATCGATCGGGCCGCGCGCATCGCCACCATCTCGATCAAGGCGCCGGAAGCTGCGGCGCCCGCTGACGTCGACGGCATGATCGCGCAGGGCGCTTCATTCTGGCCGCTGCAGGTCGCCCGCGAGCTCGACGATGCGATCCTGCACCTACGCATCAACGAGCTCGAGACCGCGATGCTGGTGTTCAAGAGCCACGGAGACCGCGCCAACGTCGTGTCCTATGACGCGTTCCTGGAGGCCAACAAGGCGCACTGGCTGGTCAACGAGGTGAGGCACTACTGGAAGCGCGTGCTCAAGCGCATCGACGTCACCTCGCGTACGCTGGTGACGCTGGTCGAGCCCGGCTCCTGCTTCGTCGGCACCCTGGCCGAGCTCGTGTTCGCGGCCGACCGCTCCTACATGCTGATCGGCCAGAAGCAGGGCGACAACCGCCCGCCGCCGGCGATCGAACTGACCGCGATGAATTTCGGGCCCTATCCGATGAGTCACGGCCTGACCCGGCTGCAATCGCGCTTCCAGGCCGACCCAATGGATCTGGAGCGCGCGCAAGGCTCGATCGGCAAGGCGCTCGATGCGGAGGAGGCCGAGGAGCTCGGCCTCGTCACCTTCGCGCTCGACGACATCGACTGGGACGACGAGGTCCGCGTGTTCTTCGAGGAGCGCACCTCGTTCTCGCCCGACGGTCTCACCGGAATGGAAGCCAATCTGCGCTTCGTCGGTCCCGAGACCATGGAATCGAAGATCTTCTCGCGCCTGACGGCGTGGCAGAACTGGATCTTCCAGCGGCCGAATGCGGTCGGCGAAGACGGCGCACTGCGCCGCTACGGCACCGGCCAGAAGGCACAATTCGACATGACGCGAGTTTAAGGGAGCACGGCCATGAACATCATGAACGTCGATTACTCGACCAAGATTCCAAACAACGTGAATCTCGCCGAAGACCGCCAGGTGCTCAAGGCGCTGGAGGGCTGGCATCCCGGCTACATGGACTGGTGGAGCGACATGGGGCCGGAAGGCTTCCAGGAGTCGCTGGTCTATCTGCGCACCGCCTATTCGGTCGATCCGCGCGGCTGGGCCAAGTTCGACTACGTGCGGATGCCGGAATATCGCTGGGGCATTCTGCTTGCGCCGCAGGAAGAGAACCGCGTCATTCCGTTCGGCGAAGACTACGGCAAGCCGGCATGGCAGGAAGTCCCCGGTGAGCACCGTGCGATGCTGCGCCGCCTGATCGTGATCCAGGGCGACACCGAGCCCGCCTCGGTCGAGCAGCAGCGCCATCTCGGCAAGACCGCGCCCTCGCTCTACGACATGCGCAATCTGTTCCAGGTCAATGTCGAGGAAGGCCGCCATCTCTGGGCGATGGTCTACCTCCTGCAGAAGTATTTCGGCCGCGACGGCCGCGAGGAGGCCGACGATTTGCTGCGCCGCCGCTCGGGCGATGCGGATTCGCCGCGCATGTTAGGGGCCTTCAACGAGGCGACGCCGGACTGGCTGTCGTTCTTCATGTTCACCTACTTCACCGACCGCGACGGCAAGATGCAGCTGCACTCGCTGGCGCAGTCGGGCTTCGATCCGCTGTCGCGCACCTGCCGCTTCATGCTGACCGAGGAAGCCCATCACATGTTCGTCGGCGAGACCGGCATCACCCGCGTCGTGCAGCGCACCTGCGAAGCGATGACGGAAGCCGGCATCACCGATCCGAACGACATCGCCAGGATCCGCGCGCTCGGCGTGATCGATCTGCCGACCATCCAGAAGAAGCTGAACCTGCACTATTCGCTGTCGCTCGATTTGTTCGGCTCCGAAGTGTCGACCAATGCGGCGAACGCCTTCAACGCCGGCATCAAGGGCCGCTACAAGGAAACCACGATCGAGGACGATCACCAGCTCAAGAGTTCGACCTATCCGGTCATGAAGATGGTGGACGGCCAGATCAAGATGGTCGACGAGCCGGCGCTGACCGCGCTCAACATGCGGCTGCGCGACGACTACACGCAGGATTGCGTCAAGGGCATGCTGCGCTGGAACAAGGTGATCTCCACCGCCGGCATCGACTACAAGCTCGCGGTGCCGAACACCGCCTTCCACCGCCAGATCGGCGAGTTCAAGGACATCCATGCGACGCCCGATGGCCTGCTGATCGACGACGCCACCTGGGCCAAGCGCAAGAACGACTGGCTGCCGTCGACCGCGGACGGCGACTTCATCGCCTCGCTGATGAAGCCGGTGACCGAACCCGGCGAGTTCGCCTCCTGGATCTCGCCGCCCAAGGTCGGCATCGATAACAAGCCCGGCGACTTCGAATATGTGAGGATCGAGAGCTGAGTTTCAGCTAGCAGTTCCTCTCCTCCCGGAGGGGCCGAAAAGGGGTAAGCCGAGAAGGTCCTGGCTTGCCCCTTTTCTTTCTTGAGACGTGCGTTCGCGTGCGCGATGAAGCGCAGGCGCTTCCCGGCTTGACAAGCGCGATGCCTTCGCGCGGAGATCACACTGCTTCAACACATCAACCGCAATGACGGCTTGAGCCGGTTGTCGCGGATCGGGATTACGGCGGGGCCATCATGAGCGAAGAGATTTTTCCGGGGCCGACCCTGCGTCCGCTCAAGCTCCAGTTCGGTGAGCAGACGATCGCGGGCTTCGAGAGTGCTGGCACTGGCCGCGACATCCTGCTCGTCCACGGCAATTCGTCGTCGTCGCAGATTTGGCAGAAGCAACTCCAGGGGCCGCTTGGCGCCAAATACCGGCTGATCTCGATCGACCTTCCCGGCCATGGCAGCTCATCGCCTGCGCCCGATCCGGAGCATGGTTATTCGGGTGCAGGCTATGCCGGCTGCATTGCCGCGGCCGCAAAAGAGCTCGGTCTGAAGGATGCGGTGGTGGTGGGCTGGAGCCTCGGCGGACACGCCGTGCTCAACGCAGCCCCATCCTTGCCGATGGCGGCCGGGCTGATGATTTTCGGTACGCCGCCGATCGCCAAGACTCCGGACGGGTTCTCCGGGTTCAAGGGGCTGTCGGCCACCACCTTCACGCCGGCACCCAGCGATGCCGAGATCGCGGCCTGGCTGAAAACGGTCTTCGCGCCGGACTATGCGCCGTTGCCCGCATTCGTCGACACCGATTTCCGCCGCACCGACGGCAACGCGCGCGGCTATCTCGGCGCCAGCGTGCAGGCCGGCCGCTTCGCGGACGAGGTCGAGATCGTGCGCGGCCTCGGGATTCTGCTGGCCATCGTGCATGGCAGCGAGGAGCAGATGGTCGATCTCGGCTATCTGCAACGGCTGCCCGCGCCGACATTGTGGCGCGACCAGGTTCAGGTGATCGACGGTGCCGGCCACGCCACGCAGTGGGAAAGAGCCGAAGCCTTCGACCGACTCGTCGATGCGTTTGCGTCGAGCCTTTGAACGACGAACAGGGGGGCGGCTACTCGCCGTTCGCCAGTCCGGACGTGCACGGAGCCGCGCAACGATGTTGAGATTTTCACCCGTGAATGCGCCCGCGCGGACATTCCCTCGGCCTCCAGTGGCGACAGTCATGCCGAACTGGTGATCCGCTTCGGCCAGGCAATCCAGCCGACGACCATCGATAGTGCTGCCACGACAAGCGGCGCCACGCCGTGCCCGTATTCGCCGTGGAATGTGACGGTCGCAAGCGCTGCCAACATCACGGTGCAGCCGAGCGCCGAGCCCCACAGCCGTGTCCGTGCCCGCGCCAGCAGAACGGCGGTCGTGAGTTCCAGCGATCCGGTTACGAAATGGAACCAGTACGGGTATCCCCACCGCAGATATTCTTCGTAGATGGACCCAGGGGCGAAGATGTTGCTGAGCGATCCCACGACGAAGAAAGCTGCAAGCGCCAAGGCCGAGACCTGGCGCCAGGAAATCTTTGACATTTGTCCATCCCTTTCTGATTAAGGCGTCGCGGAGAGACGGCCGGCCACGACGCATTCATTCCGAAGGAGATGCGAATTTCCGGAACAGGTCCGAAAGTCGCATCTCATCGCTGATCGGATCTAAGTCGTGGCGGCCTTCTGGGCCGCCGCGAAGACATCGCGGGGAAGCGTTGTGCCGGCGACGCGCTCCGTGCCCGCTTCGCCGAGGTCCATCCAGCCCGCGTTGACGGCGTCGAACACCGCTTCAGCCGGTCCGGTTTGGCCCTTCGGGATGCCGAACTGCTCGAATGCCGCCGGCCACTCAGCCCGCGGGACAGCGAAGGCCCTGACTTCGCGCTGCATGACATCGCCCAGTTGCGCTGCGACTTCATCCGCGCTGACCATCGAACCAAGTTCGATGACGCGATGCCCCGACCACGCCGGCCCGGTCAGCAGCGTCGCCACCTCGGCACCGATGTCGTTCGTCGCGACCATGGTCGATTTCCGGTTGGTTGGGTTGTAGTAGACGGGGAGCGTGCCGCCCTGGGCGACGTGCAGGCCGTAAAGGAAGTTTTCGAAAAAGCCGCCGGCGCGCACGAAGGCGGTCGGCGATGTCAGTTTGCGAAAGCCCTGCTCCAGCAACGACAGGGCCGTGATCATGCCCAGCCCGCTGGTTCTGTTCGCTCCCATCGACGAGAGCCCGACGACCCGCGGCGGCGCGGCCTTGGTCAGCGCCTCGACATAGTTCGCGATGACGCCCTTGGCTTCCCTGAAGTCCGGCGAGGGGGCCCAGACGGCTGGCAACATGACAAACGCGCCGTCGACGCCCTCGAGCGCCCGCTCGATGGTGGCCGTGTCGTTCCAGTCGCCGTCCACCAGTTCCACGCCCTGGTCCGTCCAGCTTGCCGCCTTCGCGCGGTCGCGAACCAGCGCCCGTACTTTCTTGCCTTGCGCCAACAGATGCCTGGCCGTTGCGCCGCCGACTTTTCCTGTAATTCCAGTGACTAGAAACATGCGTATTCTCCGGGTGCTAAATGGCCTATATTCTAGGGTAGGTCTCACATAGAGACCTCAAACCTGCACCGTAAGGAGGCAGTTTTTTGTAACCAGGAGAGAAAAAGGGGACCGGCATGAGCGACGCATTGAGCGCGATCGAGCGATTTAGCCGATATCAATCGGACGACGCCCAGTCGGTAGAACCCGTGCATTGCCCGGTGCGCGACGTGCTCGACTGCATCGGCGACAAGTGGAGCATCCTCATGATCATGACCCTCGCGACGGGACCGCGGCGCTTCGGCGAGCTTCGCCGAGCCATCCGCGACATCTCGAAGCGCATGCTCACACAGACGCTGCGCGACTTGGAGCGCGACGGACTTGTCACCCGCCATGTCTTTCCGACCAAGCCGCCGGGCGTTGAATATCGCCTTTCCCCGCTAGGGCAATCCCTGCTGGACCCCATGGCGAGCCTCATCGATTGGGCCGACCGTCGCTATTCGGATATCCATGCTGCGCGCGTCCGCTTTGACGGGGTCCCGCGTGAGTGATGTGAAACGGAAGTTCACATCATCGCGTGTAGTCTCGCGGCGTGCTTCAGATGGAGGCTAGCCAGAGGTGTCGGAAAGGGCGCCCCGCTGCGGGCGAGGCGCCCTTTGTATTACCAGCGATGCTAATGGGCGTAAGAGGCGCGGTCGCTTACCCCGCGATCTCCAGCCCTGCGGTCGCGTAGACCACGCCGCCATCGACTGCGATGGTGTTGCCCACGACATAGTCGCCGGCGCGCGAGGCGAGATAGATCGCGGTGCCCGCCATATCTTCGTCGCTGCCCACGCGCCGCGACGGAACGCGCTGTGCGACCTCGTCGGCGTGGTCGCGCGCGGCGCGGTTCATGTCCGACTTGAAGGCGCCGGGCGCGATCGCGGTGACATTGATGTTGTCCTTGATCAGACGCGTCGCCATCCGGCGCGTCAAATGGATCACCGCGGCCTTGCTGGCGGCATAGGAATAGGTCTCCATCGGGTTGACGAAGATGCCGTCGATCGAGGCGATGTTGATCACCTTGCCCGGTTTGTCATGGGTCGCCGCGGCGCGCAGCGGCTTGGCCAGCGCCTTGGTCAGGAAGAAGATCGACTTGACGTTGAGGTTCATCACCTTGTCCCAGCCGCTCTCCGGGAATTCGTCGAAGTCCGCGCCCCATGCCGCGCCGGCATTGTTGACCAGGATGTCGAGCTTCGGCTCGCGCTTGATGATTTCACCGGCGAGCTTCTCGCAGCCCTCGACCGTCGAGATGTCGATCGGCAGCGCGATGCATTCGCCGTCATAGGCGGCGGTGAGCTCCTGGGCGGTGGCCTCGCAGGGACCTGCCTTGCGTGCGGTGATGTAGACCTTCGCGGCACCTTGCGCGAGGAAACCGGCCGCGATCATCTTGCCGATGCCGCGCGATCCCCCGGTCACCAGTGCGACGCGGCCCTTCAGTGAGAACAGATCCTTGAACATGCGCTCCTCCATTGCGTTGCCAGTGGTTCTGGGCGCGGCCGGGGATCGAGTCAAGAACAGGGAAGGGATCGGTAGCCCGGATGGAGCGAAGCGAAATCCGGGCTGCGAGGAGTGGGCTACGCAGCGTCGATGCGGCGAAAGCCGTTCCACACCGCGGTGGCGGCGCCTGATGTCAGCACCGGCAAGAGCCGCGCGTCCTGGTAATTGCCGTTCAGCGAGACGCGCTGCAACGCGGTCAGATGGTCGGCGCTTTCGGGAAACAGCATGCCCGGCCGCGTCGTTACCGCAGTCCGAAAGCCGATCGATCTGGCGAGGGCGAATTCGCGCTGCCCGGCGGCGATCCGGTCGCCATAGGGATAGGCGAGGTGCAGCGCCGGACGCTGCAGCGTATCCTCGATCCGCGCCCGGCCGGTGGCGAGCTCGAACGATGCGACGGTCTCGCTCTGCTTGGCGAGATTGCAATGGGTGATGGTGTGGGCGCCGATGGTGACCAGCGGATCGTCGGCAAAGCCGCGCAACTCGTCCCAGGACATGCAGAGCTCGCGCGCGATGCCGGCCTCGTCGACGCCGTGGCGGGCGCACAGCGCGGATATCTCGGCCTGCATCTCCTTCTCGCCGGGCAGCGAACGCAGCCAGTCGTGCATGCGGCCGAACGCTGTGCGCTTGGCTTGCGGTGTCGCGGTGTCGATCCGCGTCATGACGCCGGCGATCGGCACTTCGATCGCCGATGCTGCCGCGATGATCCGCTCCAGCGCGATCCACCACAATTTGCCGCAGCCCTCGGCGAAATCGCTCGCGACAAAGACCGTGAACGGCGCGCCGAACTCGCGCATCACAGGCAGCGCGAAATCGCGGTTGTCGCGGTAGCCGTCATCGCAGGTGAAGCAGGCGAAGCGCCGCGCGAAATTCCGTTCGGTGAGGCGGCGATGCGCCTCGTCCATGCTGACGACATCGACGTCGAGCGCGCGCAGATGCGTCAGCATCGCGCGCAGGAAGTCCGGCGTGACCTCGAGATGATGGTTGGGCTGGAACGCGTCGGCGCGCCGCGGGCGGACGTGGTGCAGCATGAAGATGGCGCCGACGCCGGCAAAGATCGGCCGCAACAGGATATGCGCACCCGAGAAATACAACGCCTCCATCCCGGCACGGATCACGGTGTTGCGGAGTTGTTTCATGAGTGGCACGGGCTGGCCGATTTGCATTCCGTCGCAAACTTAGCGAAAGACCACTGAAGAAACTGTTATCCCGATCCAATATGGCGCCCCCGCCATGGCCTTTGATTTGGGGTTTGACAGTCAGCCAAGGGTTTGTTTTCTCTCTGGTTCCAGACCCGCAGGACGCTGAATGCACGGACTTTTCAAGTGGAGCAGCAAGTGGTGGCCCGGGGTGATTCCACTGGTCGTCCTGTGGGGTATCGCGGCCTGGACCTCAACGGGAACGGTCGAAGCCGACCTTGCTGCGCGCTCTAATGCCGCACTCAAGGACACCGTGCTCGACAAGCGCCGCATCAGCGTTGACGGCCGCGACGTGACCTTTGCGGCCAATGCCTTCTCCGAGGACGGCCGTCTCAGCGCAGTGGCGTCGGTCGAGGCCGCGCCGGGCGTGCGGCTGGTCAACGACGAGACCCGCCTCGTTCCCGAAGCCAAGCCCTTTGTGTGGTCCGCCGAACGCGACGTCGTGCGCGTCACGCTTGGCGGCAATGCGCCGCTGCCGTCGAGCAAGAGCAAGCTGACCGAGGCCGCGAAGGCCAGTCTCGGCGGTGTCGAGGTGGTGGATCAGATGGCGCTCGCCCGTGGCGCGCCGTCGCGGTTCGATCCGGCGGCGCTGTTGCTGCTCGACCAGATCGGCAAGCTGAAGGAAGGCAAGATCACGCTGACCGACAACAAGGTTGCCCTTGCCGGCATGGCGCGCGAGCTCGGCGGACGCGAAGCGGTCGCGGCGGCGCTGAAGAATCTGCCGGAGGGCTATTCGATCGCCGCCAACGACATCAAGGCGCCGCCTTACGTGTTCCAGGCCTACAAGGATCCGGTCGCGGTGACGCTGACGCTGACCGGCTACGTGCCCGACAACAACGTGCATGCCGCGCTGGTCGCCGCCGCCGGCCGCAAGTTCTTCAGCGAGAAGGTGGTCGACAATCTCAAGGCCAGCATCGGCGCTCCCTCAGGGTTCGCGGCGGCGGTGGTGCCCGCGCTCGGCGCGCTGTCGCGGCTGTCGACCGGGACGCTCGTGGTGTCGGACCGTGAGGTGAAGCTGTCGGGCGATGCGCTCTATGATGCCGCGGCCGGCCAGATCCGCGACGGGCTCGGCAAGGATTTTCCGCAGGGCTGGCAGTACAAGGCCGAGGTCACGGTCAAGCCGTCGGCGGCGCCGGTCGATCCGACGGTGTGTCAGCAGCTGTTCTCCGAGATCCTCTCCAAGGGCAAGATCCGCTTCGAGTCCGGCAAGGCCGACATCGTCCCCGACTCCGCCGGCCTGCTCGACCGCCTGATCGAGACCGCGATGCGCTGTCCCAATGCGACGATCGAAGTCGCCGGCCATACCGACAGCGACGGTGAGGAGGCGGCCAACCAGGCCTTGTCGGAGCGCCGCGCGCAGGCCGTGGTCGATTACCTCGTGCGCGCCGGACTGCCTGCCAATCGCTTCACGCCGATCGGCTATGGCAGCACGCAGCCGCTTGTCGGCAACGAGAGTGAAGACGGCAAGGCGCAGAACCGCCGCATCGAATTCGTGGTGAAGTAGCGATGACCGTGCTTGCGACATTCTTCTGGGGTTGGCTGCTCGGCGCCGCACTGCTCGGCTTCGGCATGGGCTGGATCGCGGTGGTGCATCGGGCGCGGGGCGTCTCGAAGGTGTGGATGCGCTGGCTCGCGCTGCTCGCAGCGGCGCTTGTCGCGGCATCGTTTGCGCGGATCGTGCCCGGCCGTTTCGGCTACTGGCTCGACCTCTTCCTGGTCATGTTCGCGCTCTATCTCGTCGGCTGTGCGATCGGCTCCTGGCTGCGCGACTGGGTGGTTTCGCGCAGCAAGCCCGCGAACTGACCCCCAAACCCTTGATCCAGCAGGACTGAGCGGCGCCGCCGAGCGCGGCGCCAGCCGCATTCATTTTGCCGCTTGACATCAATACGTACGTACGTATTAAATGACACCCATGCCAAAACCCTCTCTCCGCGATGCCATCCTCGACGCCGGCCTGAAGGAAATGTTCCGGACCGGCTATCACGGCACCAGCGTGCGCGACGTCACCGCCGCCGCTGGCGCGCCGCAGGGTTCGTTCACCAACCATTTCCGCTCGAAGGAGCTGTTCGCGTCGGAAGTGCTCGACCGCTACTTCCTCTATGTGCGCGGCCTCGTCGCGGAAGCCCTCGGCGACATGACCCTGCCGCCGCGCGACAGGCTCCGGCGCTATCTCGATCTCATCACCGGCAAGCTTGCGCATGACGGCTTCACCCGCGGCTGCCTGATCGGCGATTTCAGCCTCGAGGCGTCGGGCTCGAGCGAGATGCTGCGCGAGCAGCTCGACGAGATCTTCCGGGAATGGCGCGCGCCGTTTGCGGCCTGCATCGCCGAAGCCCAGGCCAGGCGCGAGATCGCGTCCGACTTTGATTCCGATGCGCTTGCTGATTTCCTGCTCGCATCCTGGCAGGGCGCGATGTTGCGCATGAAGGTCGAGCGCAGCGCGGCCGCGCTCGAGCGTTTCAAGACGATCGCCTTCCAAACCGTGTTCAAGGAGTTGCCATGACCATGTCTGCCGATATCAGTCTGCATCATCGCCCGGTGCTCGGGACCACGATGGCCTATCGCGAAACCGGACGCAGCGACGCGCCGCACGTGCTGTTCCTGCACGGCAATCCGACGTCATCCTATATCTGGCGCAACATCATGCCGCTGGTGGCGCCGGTCGGGCACTGCATCGCGCCCGACCTGATCGGCTACGGCCAGTCCGGCAAACCCGACATCGCCTACCGCTTCTTCGACCATGCGGACTATCTCGATGCGCTGATCGACGAGCTCGGCATCAGCTCGGCGTATCTCGTCGCGCAGGATTGGGGCACGGCGCTCGCGTTCCATCTCGCGGCGCGCCGTCCGCAGCTCGTGCGTGGGCTGGCCTTTATGGAGTTCATCCGCCCGATGCGGGATTGGTCCGACTTCCACCAGCACGAGGCCGCCCGGGAGACGTTCCGGAAATTCCGCACGCCGGGAGTGGGCGAAGCGATGGTCCTCGACAACAATGCGTTCGTCGAACGTGTGCTGCCCGGCTCGATCCTGCGCACGCTCGGCGAGGAGGAGATGGAAGCTTACCGTGCGCCGTTTGCGACGCGCGAGAGCCGCAAGCCGACCTTGATGCTGCCGCGCGAGCTGCCGATCGCAGGCGAACCTGCCGATGTCGATCAGGCGCTCACCACAGCGCACGCGGCGCTCGCGGCATCGACCTATCCGAAGCTGCTGTTCGCGGGGTCTCCCGGAGCCTTGGTGTCGCCGGCCTTCGCCGCGGATTTCGCGGCGAGGCTGCAGCATTGCGCGGTCATTCAGCTCGGCGCGGGCGCGCATTATCTGCAGGAGGATCATCCGGAGGCGATCGGTCGCTCGGTTGCAGGGTGGATCGCCGGCATCGAAGCCGTGAACGCGCAACATCTCGCGGCATGAGTGGATGGGAGAGCGCGCCATGACCGACCTCTCGATCACCTATTGCCGTCCCTGCGGCTACGAGAAGCGCGCCAGGGAGGCCGCCGCGCTGCTGCGCGAACGGCTCGGGCTCGATCCGGAGCTGCTGCCCGGCAAGGGCGGCGTCTTCGAGATCAAGCTTGACGGCAAAGTGATCGCCAAGCGCGTGAAGGGGCATTTCTCCGATGCTGCCGAAATCGTCACCGCAGTGGCTGCGGCACGGGCATAAAAATTGACGCAGGCTTGCCTCATCGCCGTCGCATCACCATTGCGGCGGCGATTTTCACTGCGCGGGCGCCGCGGCGTCGCTCCTGCTTCCCGTAGTTTCCCGGATGGCCTTGCGCACCGTTCGACGGGCTACCTGCCGCACGTCGATGTCAAGTCTTGTCGAAGATGGCGAGAAACGCGCATATTTGTGCACCCGCTGTCATGAATCATCCCTAATATCTTGAAGATGCGCGTTTTATTGTCGTTTGACGAATTCCACTCCGGCTTAAAACGCGCTACAGGGGTCGGGGCACAGCGAAGCGCCGGCGGGGTTCGCCCGGGAGCCGCCGTCGCGGGATCGCAATTCGAGGTCTAGATGCTGGAAGCAATACGCAGGGCGATGGCGTTTCTGCGCCAGAAGCAAATCCTGCATCGGCTGGGTGTTGTCATCAGCATCGCCGTCATCGGCATCGCCTGCTACGTCCTGTATCATATGCTGCGCGGCATCGACACCAACGAGGTGCTCGAGGCCATCAAGAGCACCGAGCCGCGACAAATCGCGCTGGCGGGACTGTTCGTCGCAGCCGGCTACTTCACGCTGACCTTCTACGATCTGTTCGCGGTGCGCGCGATCGGCCACGCCCACGTGCCCTATCGCGTCAATGCGCTCGCGGCATTCACCTCCTATTCGATCGGGCACAATGTCGGCGCCAGCGTCTTCACCGGCGGCGCGGTGCGCTACCGGATCTATTCGGCCTGGGGATTGAACGCGATCGACGTCGCCAAGATCTGCTTTCTCGCCGGCCTGACCTTCTGGCTCGGCAATGCCGCGGTGCTCGGGCTCGGCATCGCCTATCATCCGGAAGCCGCAGCCAACATCGACCAGCTGCCGCCCTGGCTCAACCGGACGCTGGCGTTCGGCATCATCATCGCGCTGGTCGCCTATGTGCTCTGGGTCTGGACCCAGCCGCGGGTGGTCGGCCGCGGTCCCTGGACGGTGACCCTGCCGGGCGGGCCGCTGACGCTGCTGCAGATCGCGATCGGCATCGTCGACCTCGGCTTCTGTGCGCTGGCGATGTACGTGCTGGTGCCTGACGAGCCCAATCTCGGCTTCGTCGTGGTCGCGGTCATCTTCGTGTCGGCGACCCTGCTCGGCTTCGCCAGCCACTCCCCCGGCGGGCTCGGGGTGTTCGACGCCGCCATGCTGGTCGGCCTCTGGCAGATGGACCGCGAGGACCTGCTCGGCGGTATGCTGTTGTTCCGGCTGCTCTACTATATTGCGCCGTTCGTCATATCTGTAATCTTGCTGACGTTTCGGGAGGTTATCGTCGGCGCCCGACTCAAGCGGCTGCCGCAGACTGATTCGGGTCCCCGCGCTGAGCCGCATCATGAGGCGGTTCTGGTCCGCAAGCGCGGTGATTCCGGGGTCTGATGACGCGGCCCGATGCCTCCCGAGGGAAGGTCGATCTGACCGCGCCTGGGCGAGACAAGAACCGACGGGAAGAAAGCCGCCGCGATGGCCATTGACGATACGCCGCATTCGATTTTCTCGCCCTGGCCCGACCGCTTGCGCCATTCCGCGCTGATCCTGCTTGCCGCAGCGCTGGCGCTGAGCGTGGTGGTCGCGCTCGGCGAGTTGTCGCTGGTGCGCGCCTGCGTGGTGTTCGTCTGCATCGCGGCTGCGGCGCTGGTGCCATGGCGGCTGCATGATGCCGGCATCTCGCGCGAAGATGTCCGCCACGGCAATCCGGTCGAGGCGACCGCCGTCAGCGCGGTCGTCGCCGGCATGCCGGACCCGGCCGTGCTGCTCGACCGCGCCGGCCGTGTCATCCATCTCAACACCGCCGCGGCCCAGCTGGCGCCGGCGCTGCGCAAGAACGAGCTGGCGCAATTTGCCCTGCGTTCGCCGGAGATTATCACCGCGTTGCGCGAGGCGATCGCGACCTCCGAGCCGCGCCGCGCCACCTACTCCGACCACGTTCCGGTCGATCGCTGGATGGAATTGGTGATCACGCCGGTGCCGGTGCCGACCCAGTTCGGCGGCACCGAGAAATGCATGCTGATGACCTTCCACGATCTGACGCCGCTGCGCCGGGTCGAGGAGATGCGCGCCGATTTCGTCGCCAATGCCAGCCATGAGCTGCGCACGCCGCTCGCCGCCTTGTCCGGCTTCATCGACACGCTGCAGGGGCCGGCGCGCGAGGACGCGCGGGCGCGCGAGCGCTTCCTCGGCATCATGCACACCCAGGCCACCCGCATGGCGCGGCTGATCGACGACCTGCTGTCGCTGTCGCGGGTCGAGCTGTCGGCCCATGTGCGGCCCGAGGCGTCGATCGATATCGTGCCGATCATCCGCCAGGTGGCCGACGGGCTTGAGGCGCTGGCCAGCGAGCGCCAGGTCGAGATCGACGTCGACCTGCCGCCGACCCCGGTCACGATTGCCGGCGACCGCGAGGAACTGCTCCGCCTGTTCGAGAACCTGATCGAGAACGCCCTCAAATACGGCGCCTCGGGCGGCCGCGTCATAGTGTCGCTCAATCAGACCGTTTCGGGCGCATCGGGCGAGGGGAGCCCCGAAATCCGTGTCATGGTACGGGATTTCGGCCCCGGCATCGCCCCGGAGCACCTGCCGCGGCTGACCGAGCGCTTCTACCGGGTGGACGTCGGCGACAGCCGTAACCAGGGCGGAACCGGCCTCGGATTATCGCTGGTGAAACATATTCTTAACCGTCATCGCGGTCGTCTCTTGATCGAGAGCGTGCCGAAGAATGGCGCGACTTTTACCGCCTGTTTTCCCCGGCCGAAGACCCTGTTACCGACTCAAAGCTAAGCGTTTTCAGTGGCTTAGTACTGTCATCCAACTGTCATCCAACCTTCGTAAAAGCAGCACCGACCGCTCCTAGATGGACCGGCGTGGGCGCGATCGGGCGCAATTGGCGCTTCGCTCACAAGATGGAGACCACCCCATGAATTTCATCAAAGCAATCGTCGCTGCCGGCATGGTCGCCGCTTCGACGTCGGCCTTCGCTGCCGATATTACCGGCGCAGGCGCGACGTTTCCGTTCCCGATCTATTCGAAGTGGGCTGACGCCTACAAGAAGGACACCGGCAATGGCCTGAACTATCAGTCGATCGGTTCCGGCGCCGGCATCAAGCAGATCCAGGCCAAGACCGTGACCTTCGGCGCGACCGACGCGCCGCTCAAGGCCGAGCAGCTCGAGAAGGACGGCCTCGTCCAGTGGCCGATGGTGATGGGCGCGATCGTTCCGGTCGTGAACGTCGAAGGCATCAAGCCGGGCGATCTCGTGCTCTCCGGCGAAGTGCTCGGCGACATTTATCTCGGCAAGATCACGAAGTGGAACGACGCGGCGATCGCCAAGCTCAATCCGAAGCTGACCCTGCCGGCCGACGCGATCACCGTCGTGCGCCGTTCGGACGGTTCGGGCACCACCTTCAACTTCACCGACTACCTCTCCAAGTCGAACGCCGACTGGAAGTCCAAGGTCGGTTCCGGCACCGCGGTCGAGTGGCCGGTCGGCGTCGGCGCCAAGGGCAACGAAGGCGTTGCCGGCAACATCGGCCAGACCAAGAACGCGATCGGCTATGTCGAATACGCCTATGCCAAGCAGAACAAGCTGACCTACACCGCGCTGGTCAACAAGGCCGGCAAGACCGTGCAGCCGACGATCGCCGCCTTCCAGGCTGCTGCGTCGAACGCCGATTGGTCCAAGGCTCCCGGCTACTACGTGATCCTGACCGACCAGCCGGGCGAAGCCTCCTGGCCGATCACCGCCGCGACCTTCATCCTGATGCACAAGGACTCGACCGACAAGGCGGCCTCGCAGGAAGCGCTCAAGTTCTTCAAGTACGCCTTCGAGAAGGGTGGCAAGGCGGCCGAAGAGCTCGACTACATCCCGATGCCGGAATCGGTCGTCAAGCTGATCGAGAAGACCTGGTCCTCGGACATCAAGAGCTAAGTCCGACGCTTCGAACACGGCCTGTGCCGCCTCCCAAGGGCGGCACAGGTCAAGCGACCAAGATCCGGGCTCCATCACCGCGGCAAGAAACGCGGGGCGGGGCCCGGGGTCGCGCCCCGGGAGGCGCAACCGGAACGACGCCCGGCCAAATGCGTCAGTAAAGATCGCTTCGGGGCGTAGCGGTTTGCGTAGCTTTCACTTAGTAATGAGGGGATTGGCGTGGCAGACATGGCTGTTCAGAGCGATGTGATGGAAGCCGCGGGACCTTACGATCGCGCCAAGGCCCTCAGCGCCTTCAAGCTCGGTGATCTCACCTTCTATTGGATCACCCGCATCTCGGCGATTTCGGTCCTTTTGATCCTCGGCGGCATCATCCTGTCGCTGATCGCCGGCGCCTGGCCGGCGATGAAGGAATACGGCTTCGCCTTCCTCTGGACGCAGCGCTGGGCGCCCTCGGCCGATCCGCCGGTGCTCGGCGCGCTCGGCCCGATCTACGGCACCCTGATCACCTCGATCATCGCGATGACGATCGCCATTCCGGTCGGCATCGGCATCGCCATCTTCCTCACCGAACTCTGCCCGCAAATGCTGCGCCGCCCGATCGGCATCGCCATCGAGCTGCTCGCCGGCATCCCCTCGATCATCTACGGCATGTGGGGCTTCTTCGTGCTGGGCCCGTTCCTGGCCAACACGTTCCAGCCCTTCATGATCAGGATATTCGAGGGCGTCCCGGTGCTGGGTGCGGTGTTCGCAGGTCCGCCGTCCTATCTCAGCCTGTTCAACGCCGCGCTGATCCTCGCCATCATGGTGCTGCCCTTCATCACCGCGATCTCGGTCGACGTGTTCAAGACCGTGCCGCCGGTGCTGAAAGAAGCCGCCTACGGCATGGGCTGCACCACCTGGGAGGTTGTCCGCAGCGTCGTGATCCCCTACACCCGGGTCGGCGTGATCGGCGGCATCATGCTGGCGCTCGGCCGCGCGCTCGGCGAGACGATGGCGGTGACCTTCATCATCGGCAACTCGTTCCGCATCTCGTCGTCGATCTTCGCGCCGGGCACCACGATCTCGGCGGCGATCGCCTCCGAATTCGCCGAGAGCGACGGCCTGCACCAGTCCGGCCTGATCCTGCTCGGCCTCCTGCTGTTCGTGCTGACCTTCTTCGTGCTCGCCGGCGCTCGGCTGATGCTGATGCGGCTTGAAACGAAAGCGGGGAAATAGCGCCATGAACCCGATCTACAAATCCCGCCGCCGCAGCGACATCGTCATTCGCGCACTCTGTGTCGGCGCGGCGCTGTTCGGCGTCACTTGGCTGGCGCTGATCCTGTTCACGCTGGTCTATAACGGCGTTGCCGGCCTCAGCGTGCAGCTGTTCACCCAGAACACGCCGCCACCGGGCTCGACCGAAGGCGGCCTGCTCAACGCCATTGTCGGCTCGGTCATCATGACGGTGATCGGCGTCGGCATCGGCGCGCCGCTCGGCCTGTTCGCCGGCACCTATCTCGCCGAGTACGGCAAGCACGACAAGCTCACCTCGGTGATCCGCTTCATCAACGACATCCTGCTCAGCGCGCCTTCGATCATCATCGGCCTGTTCATCTATGGCGCGGTGGTGGTGCCGATGCGCGGCTTCTCGGCGATCGCCGGCAGTCTCGCGCTCGCCGTGATCGTGATCCCGGTCGTGCTGCGCACCACCGAGGACATGCTGCTGCTGGTGCCCAATCCGCTGCGCGAGGCGGCCTCCGCGCTCGGCCTGCCGCGTTCGCTGGTGATCAAGCGGATCGCTTATCGTGCTGCGCGTAGCGGCTTGATCACCGGCGTGCTGCTGGCGACCGCCCGTGTCGCCGGTGAAACCGCGCCGCTGCTGTTCACCGCGCTGTCGAACCAGTTCTTCAGCCTGGATCTGACCAAGACGATGGCCAACCTGCCGGTGACCATCAACAACTTCGTGCAGAGCCCCTACGCCTACTGGAAAGAGCTGGCGTGGAGCGGTGCGCTGCTCATCACCTTCACTGTGCTCGCGCTGAATATCGGCGCGCGCATCCTTGGTGCCGAAAGGGCCGCAAAATGACCGAGCTTTCCGTCTCCACGACAGCCGCGAGCCACGTTCCCCAGGTGCCGCTGCCGGAAGCGCCGCCGAAAGTCACGGTGCGCAGCCTCAACTTCTATTACGGCGAGCACCACGCGCTGAAGAACATCAACCTGACGCTCGGCACCAACCGCGTCACGGCGTTCATCGGTCCGTCGGGCTGCGGCAAGTCGACCCTGCTGCGCATCTTCAACCGGATGTATGACCTTTATCCGGGCCAGCGCGCGGTCGGCCAGCTGATGCTGGACCAGACCAACATTCTCGATCCCAAGCTCGACCTCAATCTGCTCCGCGCGCGGGTCGGCATGGTGTTCCAGAAGCCGACGCCGTTCCCGATGACGATCTACGAGAACATCGCCTTCGGCATCCGCCTCTACGAGAAGATCTCGAAGTCCGAGATGGACGACCGGGTCGAGAAAGCGCTGCGCGGCGGCGCGCTGTGGAACGAGGTCAAGGACAAGCTGAACGCCTCCGGCCTGTCGTTGTCCGGCGGCCAGCAGCAGCGCCTCTGCATCGCGCGCACCGTGGCGGTGCGGCCCGAGGTGATCCTGTTCGACGAGCCGTGCTCGGCGCTCGATCCGATCTCGACCGCCAAGGTCGAGGAGCTGATCCAGGAGCTCTCCGAGGACTACACGATCGCGATCGTCACCCACAACATGCAGCAGGCGGCGCGCGTCTCCGACAAGACCGCCTTCATGTATCTCGGTGAGCTGATCGAGTTCGACGACACCAACAAGATCTTCACCTCGCCGAGCGATCGACGCACCCAGGACTACATCACCGGCCGGTTCGGCTAGCGCATGATCCGCAAAAGTGGGCACCGGTTTTTCGATCGGATCGTGCGAAACTGAGGACACCAAATCATGATCCCCGGGATCATGAGGGAGACAAGCGATGGCTTCTGAACATACCGCCAAGGCATTCGACAGCGACCTGCAGGAGTTGACCCGCCTGGTCGCCGAGATGGGCGGCCTCGTCGAGCGGATGATCACCGAGTCGGTCGACGCGCTGATCCGTCGCGACGTCGCCCTCGGCAAGCGCGTCGTCGCCGCCGACATCGAGATCGACAACCTGCAGCGCGTCATCGAAGAGCGCGCGGTGCTGACGATCGCCCGCCGCCAACCGATGGCGATCGACCTGCGCGAAATCGTCAGCGCGATGCGCGTGGCCACCGACCTCGAACGGATCGGCGACCTCGCCAAGAACATGGGCAAGCGCGTCGCGGCGCTGGAAAGCGATTTCCAGCCGCTGAAGCTGATCCGCGGCCTCGAGCACATGACGGACCTCGTGCTGTCGCAGGTCAAGTCGGTGCTCGACGCCTATGCCGCGCACGACCTGCCGGCGGCGATGAACGTCTGGAAGGGCGACGAGGAGGTCGATGCGATCTGCACCTCGCTGTTCCGCGAGTTGCTGACCTACATGATGGAGGATCCGCGCAACATCTCGTTCTGCATCCATCTGATGTTCTGCGCCAAGAACATCGAGCGGATCGGCGATCACGCCACCAATATCGCCGAGACCGTGTTCTACATGATCGAGGGCCAGCAGATCACCGACAAGCGTCCGAAGGGCGACATGACCAACTTTGCCACCACGGTGCCGGGTACCTAGGACATGATCCGCAGGCGCGGAGCCGGATTGTCTTCACGACAAGTCGTCTCCGCGGGGATTATGCTCAGGAAAGTAAGCGTTTCGGTTTGCGTCTGGGCAACGGATCATCACAGAGAGAGAACTTAAACCGATGAGCGCACGCATTCTGGTAGTCGAAGACGAGGAAGCGCTGACGACACTGTTGCGCTACAATCTCGATGCGGAAGGCTACGATGTCGAAACGGTGGGGCGTGGCGACGATGCCGACACCCGCCTGAAGGAGCGCGTTCCCGACCTCGTGGTGCTCGACTGGATGCTGCCGGGCCTGTCCGGCATCGAGTTGTGCCGCCGCCTGCGGGCGCGGCCAGAGACCAAGCAGCTTCCGATCATCATGCTGACCGCGCGCGGCGAGGAGAGCGAGCGCGTGCGCGGGCTTGCCACCGGGGCCGACGACTACATCGTCAAGCCGTTCTCGGTGCCCGAATTGCTGGCACGGGTGAAGGGCCTGCTGCGCCGCGCGAGCCCGGAGCGGCTTGCGACCGTGCTGACCTATGGCGACATCGAGCTCGACCGCGAGAAGCGCCGCGTGGCGCGCTCGGGCCGTCCGATCGATCTTGGGCCGACTGAGTATCGGCTGCTCGAATTCTTCCTTGAGCATCCCGGCCGCGTGTTCAGCCGCGAGCAACTGCTCGACAGCGTCTGGGGCCGCGACATCTATATCGATGAGCGCACCGTCGACGTGCATATCGGCCGCCTGCGCAAGCTGCTCAATCCGGGCCGCGAGCAGGATCCGATCCGCACCGTGCGCGGCGCCGGCTACGCGCTCGACGACCGCTTCGCGAAGGCCGAGCCGCAGCCGTAGCCGACGTCGCGGCATTCACGCGCCGCAACACCGTGTCGTCCCGGCGAAAGCCGGGACCCATACGCCGCGGTCGTCGCAATGGGCAAGCGGCCAGACGGCTTTCTAACAACACCCATTCGTGGTTATGAGTCCCGGCTTTCGCCGGGACGACGCTGATGATGTAGGCGTAGCCCGGATGGAGCGAAGCGAAATCCGGGACTTCATCCTCCGCGTCAAACACCGCCCCGGATTTCGCTTCGCTGCATCCGGGCTACGATCACACAAAAAATCCCCGCTTTCGCGGGGATTTGTTTTTGCAGTCCAGGCAGTTTCCCGAGTGCTACTTGATCTGTGGCTTCGCCGACGGCCGGCGGCGATCGGCGGCGGGCTGATAGGCGACGCGCGAGTGATGCGCGCAATAGGGCAGGCCGGCGAGCGCCTTGCCGCCGCAGAAGAAGAATTCCGGGCTCGAGGGATCGCCGACCGGCCAGTGGCAGGTGGCCTCGTTGAGCTCGAGCAGCGACAGCCGCTGGCTCATCGGCACAACGTTGTCGAAGGAGATCGGATCGGGCTCCATCTCGACCTCGAAGGCGTGCGCAAGCGCGGTGTTGCCGCGCGAGACCGGGCGCGCCACCCGCATCATGTGCTGGGCGGGACGCGCCTTGCGCTGCCGCGGCGCAGCCGTGGAGGGGGCCTTGGCGCGGCCGGAGAGGCCGAGCCGATGCACTTTGCCGATCACGGCGTTTCGCGTCACATTGCCAAGTTCCGCCGCGATCTGGCTGGCCGAGAGGCCGGATTCCCAGAGCTTCTTCAGCTGCTCGACGCGATCGTCGGACCAGGTCAATACAGTCATCGCATTCTTCCTTTCGCATGGCGCCGGCCAGTCATCGGAGCGGCGCTGCGAGCCAATCTGGACAAATATCCCTGCGGCCAGAATCCCTTAGCCCTCGCCGGGCACGGTGTTGCGCCCGAACGTTTACGCGAGACACGAAGGCTACTTAGAGGGTCCAGTACTGCCGCACGAGATGTCGTACCCGACAGGCCAAACGCTACAATATGGCGTGACTCTGGCGCAAGAGTCCGCGGCCGTGCGTCCACATGTTCCCACAAAGTTAAGCATTGCTATGAGGCTTTTCCACCGCACCGGAATGCTCCGGATTGCGCCGGTTTCGCATTGCAGGAAGGCCCGCAAAGGCCGGCCCCTGGCGATTGACACTGACCGGCCGCCGCATAGAATGACCCGTACGTGCCGCCCGCAAAGGCGGCCGTTTTGTTTTCCGAAGCTGGCGGTTGCTGCGTAGGCGTCAAGGCGCGCGGCGATTGACGGCTTCAAACCGGCAGTGAACGCCATGACCAACGCCTCGTCGCATCTGCTCCCCGTCTTCGCCCGGGTCGATCTCGGCTTCGAGCGCGGCGAGGGCGCCTGGCTGATCGCAACCAATGGCGACCGCTATCTCGATTTCACCTCGGGCGTCGCGGTGAACGCGCTCGGGCATGCGCATCCGCATCTGGTCAAGGCGCTGCAGGAGCAGGCGACCAAGCTCTGGCACATGTCGAACCTGTTCAAGAGCCCGGACGGCGAGGTGCTTGCCGCGCGGCTGTGCGAGCAGAGCTTTGCCGACTTCGTGTTCTTCTGCAATTCCGGCGCCGAAGCGATGGAGGGCGTGATCAAGCTGGTCCGCCACCACCATTTCTCCAAGGGCCATCCCGAACGCTACCGCATCATCACCTTCGATGGCGCCTTCCATGGCCGCACGCTGGGCACGCTGGCCGCGACCGGCTCGGCGAAATACCTCGAAGGCTTCGGCCCGCCGATGGACGGCTTCGACCAGGTGCCGCACGGCGACATCGAGGCGGTGAAGAAGGCGATCGGCCCGCACACCGCCGGCATCCTGATCGAGCCGGTGCAGGGCGAGGGCGGCGTGCGCTCGGCGCCGCAGGCGTTCTTCAAGACGCTGCGCGCGCTGTGTGACGAGCATGGCCTGATGCTCGCCTTCGACGAGGTGCAGACCGGCATGGGCCGCACCGGCGAGCTGTTCGCCTACAAGCGCACCGGCGTCACGCCGGACGTGATGTCGCTGGCGAAGGCGCTCGGCGGCGGGTTCCCGATCGGCGCGGTGCTGACGACCGCGGAGGCTGCGGCCGGCATGGCGCCGGGCTCGCACGGCTCGACCTTCGGCGGCAATCCGCTCGCGGTCGCAGCCGCCAATGCCGTGCTCGACGTCATGCTCAAGCCCGGCTTCTTCGAGCACGTGCAGAAGATGTCGCTGCTGCTCAAGCAGAAGCTTGCGTCCGTCGTGGACCGCTATCCCGGCGTGCTGTCGGAGGTGCGCGGCGAGGGCCTGTTGATCGGCGTCAAGGCGGTGGTGCCGTCGGGCGATCTGATCGCGGCGCTGCGCAACGAGAAGCTGCTCACCGTCGGCGCCGGCGACAATGTGGTGCGGTTCCTGGCGCCCCTGATCGTGACCGAGGCCGAGATCGACCAGTCGATCACAGCGCTCGAGCGCGCCTGCTCTGTGCTATCGGCGCCGCAGCCGAAGAAGGCGGCTGGATAATGAGCAAGCCGGTCCGTCACTTCCTCGACATCAACGAGCTGCCGCTCGCCGAGCTGCGCAACATGCTCGAAGCCGGAGCCGCCATGAAGGCGAAGCTGAAGGCGCATGAGAAGGGCAGGAAGCCGCTCGAAGGCAAGACGCTGGCGATGATCTTCGAGCGCCCGTCGACCCGCACAAGGGTGTCGTTCGACGTCGGCATGCGCCAGCTCGGCGGTGAATCCATCATGCTGACCGGCGCCGAGATGCAGCTCGGCCGCGGCGAGACCATCGCCGACACCGCGCGCGTGCTGTCGCGCTATGTCGACGCGATCATGATCCGCATCCTCAACCATGACGCGCTGCTCGAGCTCGCCGCTCACGCCACCGTGCCCGTCATCAACGGGCTGACCCGGCGTTCGCATCCCTGCCAGGTGATGGCCGACCTCATGACCTATGAGGAAAACCGCGGCTCGATCGAGGGCAAGACGGTGGCCTGGACCGGCGACGACAACAACGTGCTGGCCTCCTGGGCGCACGCCGCCGAGCGGTTCAAGTTCAATCTCAACATCGCCACGCCGCCCGAGCTCTCGCCGAAGAAGCCGATGCGGGACTGGATCAAGGCCACCGGCGCGCCGATCATGCTCGGCACCGATCCGGAAGCCGCCGTGCGCGGCGCCGACTGCGTCGTCACCGACACCTGGGTGTCGATGGGCGACAAGGAGGGCGAGCACCGCCACAACGTGCTGAAGCCCTATCAGGTCAATGCCAAGCTGATGTCGCTCGCCAAGCCGGACGCGCTGTTCATGCACTGCCTGCCTGCGCATCGCGGCGAGGAGGTCACCGACGAGGTGATCGACGGCCCGCAATCCGTGGTGTTCGACGAGGCGGAAAACCGCCTGCATGCGCAGAAGGGCATCCTGGCCTGGTGTTTCGACACGGTCGCGTAGTCGACATCAATGCCGTCGTCCCCGCGAAAGCAGGGACCCATACGCCGCGGCCGGCGGAAAAGGCACATGGGCAGACGCCTTGTGCCGCGACAAAATCCTGTGGTTATGGGTCCATGCTTTCGCAGGGACGACGTCGATTCCCGGTATGCTGAACCCCTTTATTTCATGGTCCGAGACCCCAGATAGAGCGCCATGGTTTCACAATCCCCCGACATCAAAATCCAGGCCGAGACGCCCATTCGCGCGCCCTCGGCGGTTCCTGTCGACGATGCCGTGCTGGCCTTCGAGGTCGGCGCGCTGGACTTGCGCGGCCGGCTGACCCGGCTCGGCCCCGCGCTCGACGAGATCCTGCATAAGCACGATTATCCGCCCGCGGTCGGCAAGCTGCTCGGTGAGGCCATCGTGCTCACCACGCTGCTCGGCTCCTCCGTCAAGTTCGAGGGCCGCTTCATCCTGCAGACCCGGACCGACGGACCGGTCTCGCTCCTGATCGTCGATTTCCAGGCGCCCGACCGTCTGCGTGCCTATGCGCGCTACGATGTGGCGCGCCTCAAGGACGGGCAGAGCTCGGGTGAGCTGCTCGGCAAGGGCCACCTTGCGATGACGATCGATCAGGGCGCGAACACCAGCCGCTACCAGGGTTTGGTCGCGCTCGACGGCGGCGGCCTGGAAGAGGCGGCCCACGAATATTTCCTGCGCTCGGAGCAGATTCCGACGCGGGTGCGGCTCGCGGTCGGTGAGGAGATGCGCGGCGGCGAAGGCGGCAAGCTGCACTGGCGCGCCGGCGGCATCCTACTGCAATTCCTGCCCAAGGCCCCCGAACGCGCCAAGCAGGCCGATCTGCATCCCGGCGATGCGCCGGAAGGCACGGCTACGCACAGCGTGCCGGATGACGACGCCTGGGTCGAGGGACAGTCGCTGATCTCCACCGTCGAGGATGTCGAGCTGATCGATCCCGATCTCTCCGGCGAGCGGCTGCTGTACCGCCTGTTCCACGAACGCGGCGTGCGCGTCTTCAACCCACAAACGCTGCGCGCGCAGTGCTCCTGCTCGCGCGATGCGGTGTCGTCGATGCTGAAGAGCTTTGCGCCGAACGATCGCGCCGAGATGGTCAAGGACGGCAAGGTGGTCGTGACCTGCGAGTTCTGCTCGTCGGTCTACGAATTCACGCCGCAGGAAGCCGGCGTCGAGTAGGCGGAAAACCGACCACGGGGCCCGGTAATCAGCTCAGCAAGGTGCGGGTCTTGCCGGCGGCGTCGTAGATTTCGATCTGAAGCATCGGATAAGCCGCCTTCAGTTGTCGGCCAGACGTTTCAGCAGCCTCGGCGGTGTCGAACTCCGACTTGAAGTGTTTGTCGACAATAATCACGAAGCCTTCGGTAGGAGGCCGGTCGGCGCGCAGCGGCTTCTTCAGCTCTGGTTCGGCAATGGAGAGCAGGGATTTCTTCGTCATGGGAATCCTCCTGGATCGATCTCAACTCAGCCGGTGAAATGCGGGCGACAGGGTCTCGCGCACGAGCCCGCTCAGATTCAAGGTCTCCCCGCTGTCGGTAATATCCGAGAACAGTACCTCGACATAGGGATGCTGGCGGTTGAACGCAGCACCGCGTTGGTATTTCGCACCGACGATCCACTCGATCGCCGCCAGGTTCAGCCTGCCGAGTGCGTTGAACAGGCTTTGATGTCCGCCGCGGTGCTCGACAGACTCGGCCCAGACGTCCATCACCTTGCGGCCGATGAATGCCTCGACCCGTTCATTTCCATCACGGACGAGAAGTCGCAGCCCGTCCATGCTGTGCGGTTCGTCATCGACGTCAAAATTGGGTAAGTGACATGGCGAATCTCCTGTTGTCGTAGTTGGTTCACATCGGCAGTCCGTCGGGGACTGCACCTCCTTCATTGTCCCATCGCGACAAAGCCGCAGCGCCCGATCTCGCGTCCCGACGCGCCTCCAGAACCTTGTCGCGACCGGCATCGTCCTTGTGCTTGTGTAGGAAGCGCGCGATCTGCCCGCGCAGCGCCGACGTCTCCAACAATTTTCCGACCGATCCGGCGGTGTCGAAGATTTCCCGCTGCAGCGCCTTCGGCAGGACGTTCCATTGCATGATGATGGCCGCGCCGAGACACCGCAGGACGTACTCCTCTTCGGCGGCAAGGGCGACGCCGCGAGAGCGGTCGTGCTCCGCAACATTTATTGCGTTGTCGAAATTGTCCGCCAATCCTTGCTCGTTATCCGCGAGCGAAGCGAGCCGGTCTTGCTGCTCTTGAAGCTTGCGGCTTTCGCCCTGACTGCTCGAACGCTTGATCAGTTCGCCGTATGCGGCTGCCTTGGTGCGGTACTGCTGAGATTTGAACATGGCGGGCCCTTTCCTTGGAGGTCTCCGCGCATTCCGACCAATCTCGATGGCTGACGAGGACTGACTTGTATATGGGAGGCAAAGGGTCGAATAACGAGCACCGAGGCCACAAATCACCGGGCACAAGCCAATCGGATGGCGCGCGTGAATATCTGCACCGCGACAACGTTCACCGCGGTCGCCAGTTCCTGAAGCACAGTTGGAAGCAATGTCGAAGCCGTCGCTTGGTGAGAGGCGACCGGAGGCCGGGCCCCGGTGGCATCGGAAGAATGGCGACCCCAGCCGGCCCCGTACCGGGGCTTCCTCTGCAAGATCGGCAGTCAGCTCGGGGTTCGCAGGCCGGGAGATGTCAGCCAATCATTGATGTGCGAGGCGGTTTCGACCAGCCGCGCCTTGCGAAGCATCGCGTCGCGCTGAAGGCCGGGCAGGAATGGCTTCGCAGCATCTCCTATCCACACGGCTTCCAATGCCGGCAGATCATGAGGCGGCGGTTCAGGCTGGCTGTGTTGAGCAATCGGCATAAAGCTCTCCTGGTTATTGGCGGGAGCTTGCAGCACTCTCAGCCACCGGTATCGGCCAGCGGCGGAGCAGTGATGACCGCAGTAGATACCCCTTGCGTCCGGTAGTCGACTCAATTTGCAATCGGGGGAGCATATCCAGACTTTGGCGTGCGTTCGGGACGTCGGCTATGCGGTTGACGAAGCAAGAGAAGCCAATGGTGCGTCGAATGTGTACACGAAACCGGTCGGCTCATAGCTTAGCTGCACGTCGCCGCGCAGCTGCCTGCCGAGCGTTTCGATCAACCGGGTCCCGAAACTCCGCCGTTCCGGAGGGTGGACGGCCGGACCGTTCTTCTCGGTTCATGTCAGATGCAAGCGCTGTGTTGGTTGATCCAGCGTCCAACTGATGTCGAGCCGCCCCTGTGGGGCGGACAGGGCGCCGAACTTCGTGGTGTTCGTGCAGAGCTCGTTGAGCGTCATTGCGATGGCAATGACGGCGCCCGACGTCATGCGAATACCGGGTCCCGAAATCGAGAATTTCGGCTCATCCGGGTTGTTGAAGGCTTCGGTGGCGCCGCGGACGACGGTGGCGAGATCCGCGCTGCTCCATCTTGCCTGCAGCAGGAGATCGTGCGCCCGCCCGAGCGCCAGCAACCGGCCCTCGATGGCGTGCTGCGCATGTTCGACCCCTTCCAGGTTGCTCAGGCTCTGGGAGACAATGGCACCGACGGTTGCGATCGTGTTCTTGATGCGGTGGTGCAGCTCCTCGAGGATCACCTTCTGCAGCTTGTCGGCAGCTTCGCGCTCCTTGGCGTCAATGCCGGCCGCGGTCAGCAAACTCTGGGCATCGATCGCGTCCTGCGCGAGCAGAAGCCGAAGGCTGATATTCTCTTCCGCCACAACGTCCTGCAGCGGTGCCAAGCTGCTTGCAGCACGCGGGTCTGGGCGGAGTCGGCTGAAGACATCACCGACCGTATCATCATAAGCTGGCCCTTCGGCGAATGTTTTCTGCGCAATCGGGCGAATCTGGACGTATCCGGCACGAAAAGCGCGAGCGATTGCCCCGATACGTGCCGAGTGGGCTTGTCATTCGATAGCGGAGTAGCCACCTGATCAGCAGCGCAACTGTATTGTTACAGCATCCCCCTTGCGGAAGCGCGAAGCCTTAGCTGCCAAATCTTGTAACCGATCGACCAGACGTCACGTCGCTTCATGCGCGCGTCACGGATCACGACAAGCTGTGGCAACAACCTGACAGGCCTTACCCATGATTGAATTTCCAAATCATAGTCGTTCATACGACCAAACGCGGCGCGCCGTGCGGTTTTGGGGATATGACAGTGCTATTGAGGCATCGTTCTTCGTCACCGAAGGCGCATTGAAGCGACTTCAATCGGATGCCTATCTCGACGAGCCGGGCCTTCTGCAAGCCTTCGATGCCAACCGCGATCGGATATGTGCCGCTGCGGCCAGGGCCTATGTCCGCGGAAGCAGGGGGTCTTACGATCTGGTCGCCGCGAATTTCTGAAATCGTCGGCTTCGATCTGATCACGCCCGACAATTTGGCAGATTGAGCGCGTTAATCGCACACCACCCTTGCAAGCGATCAAAAGGAGGATACGAGCTTCCTACAGACTTTCCTGGCGTGCGGAGCAATCTTCGTGCTCTCGTTCGTTGCGATCGGGGCTTTCTGGCTCCTGGAGCGCATGCGAGGCGCCAGCGCCCCTCACATGTGAAGATGGGGCAGGCGGCCGGCGGACCCAGGTCCACGCCGTTCGAGATGCCGCGTCTCCAAAAGAAAGGCCGCGGATTGCTCCGCGGCCGTTCTGACGCCGATGCGTTTCCTCAGTAGCGGTCGGTCCCGATTCCGACGCTCACGCCCGGAGCGCGGAACCCGATGCCGCCACGCTCGTCATAGCCACGGCGCTCGATGTAGCGCTCGCGAGGTGCGTATCCGTATGAATCATCGGACTCACGGACGATGACGCGGCGTTCGCCACGTGCGCGCCAGCAACGACCGGAGTCATCGCAAACCATGCGAACG
The DNA here is from genome assembly GCF_020889705.1 of Bradyrhizobium altum. Classification (GTDB taxonomy): domain Bacteria; phylum Pseudomonadota; class Alphaproteobacteria; order Rhizobiales; family Xanthobacteraceae; genus Bradyrhizobium; species Bradyrhizobium altum. The sequence goes on from NZ_JACMYP010000073.1 coordinate 32,096, forward strand.
TTCTGGATGTTGCTTTCCGGCCCGACCGACGCGCCGAGTGAAAGCGGTGCGGCGAAAGCCGTGCTTGTGGCAGTCATGACAAGGGCACTTGCGCCGGCTGCCAAATAGATCGCGAGATTCTTCATATGATTTCTCCAAAAAGTGCTTGTGTCAGGGAGCCAAGAGTCTCGCGAGCCGTCGGTTCCTGGCGCCGGCCGGTCGATTGCATTGATCGCGCGGCGGCCGTGCCGCCCCAATGGGCAATGGCACGTTGAAATGATGAGGAACTGAGGCCGGCCGTGCGCGTCCGCCCGTCGGGTAAATCAGAAAGCCCGAAATTATTTCCATTATTCAGAAATTTGATGGTCCGCTTTCCCGGTGGCTGCTTGGGGCGCGGCGAGACTGACAGCGCGGCTAATTCAGCACCCTTTTCCCGTCCGGGCTCGGGCTATCCAGCGAGAAGGTCGGCACGTCGATGTCGAAGCGCTCGCCGGCTTCGGTGACCATCTGGTAGCTGCCGGTCATGAAGCCGGAGGCGGTCGGCAGCGGCACGCCGGAGGTGTATTCGAAGCGCTCGCCGGGCGCGAGCACCGGCTGCTCGCCGACCACGCCCTCGCCACGCACCTCCTGGCGGCGGCCGGTGGCGTCGGTGATGATCCAGTGCCGTGTCCGCAGCTGCACCGTTTCCGGGCCCGAATTGACGATCACGATCTTGTACGACCAGAAATATTCGCGCCGGTCGATCGACGAGCGCTCGGGCATGAAGTTCGGCTCGACGGTGACTTCGATCTGGCGGGTAACGGCGCGGTACATACGGCTCAATCCGATGATCTCGGCGCAAAATCCGCTTTCGGCCGGATCATGCGCAAACAGGCGCCCATCATAGCCAATTGGTCAGCCGGAACCAATCGCCGGGCAGGCCGTGAAAAGCCGGTCCCGGGGCCGCCTGTTCATCGTGGTTTCAACATAGTTCCGCTCTAAAGCGCGGCCGCATGTCGCCGCACTCTGTGCTTTGTCGGCAAGTTGTGGACCGATATTATCTTTTCAGCACGACCTGCGGGCGCCCGCAGCCGACACGGTGTTTGATG
>NZ_JACMYP010000074.1 GCF_020889705.1 Bradyrhizobium altum
CACCCTGGCGCGCCACCTCGCGCAGCCGGGTCTCGCCGGCCTGCGCGCCGAGTGCAAGCCCGACCTCCTGGTCCAGCGACGCCGGCGTGCAGATCATCGTCGACGCTGCGTAATAAACGCGCCCGATCGGATTGAGGTTGTCCTCCAGCCGGTCGTTGGCGAACGGCTCGATCAGCAGGCAGGTGCCGTCGTCGGCGAGGGTGGAGCGGGTGTGCTTGAGCGCGCCGACCGGGTCGCCCATGTCGTGCAGGCAATCGAAGAAGCACACCAGGTCATATTTGTTGGCTGGGAAGTCCTTGGCCGAATGCGTCTGGAAATGAACGCGGTCCGACAATCCCGCCTCCTTCGCAGCCATCCGCGCCGCCTGGATCGAGCCGTCGTGATAGTCGAAGCCGTAGAAGGTTGATTTCGGGAACGCCTCCGCCATCAACCGGGTCGAGACGCCGTGGCCGCAGCCGACGTCAGCGACGACAGCACTCTTCTTCAGCTTGTCGACGACGCCCTCGAGTGCCGGCAGCCATTCCTGCACCAGATAGTGCTTGTAGCTGGTGCGGAAGAACCGGGCCGTGCCGCAGAACAGGCACTCGCTGCGCTTGTTCCAGCCGACGCCCTTGCCGGTCTTGAACGCGTCGGTAATTTTCGGCTCGTCGAGAAATGTCGCGCCGACAAGGCTTCCCACGGCGCCGAGGAAGACCGGGCTGTCCTCGTCGGCAAGCGCGAGCGCCTGCTCGGGCAGCATCGAGAACTTTCCGGTTGCGCTGTCGTACTCGACGTAACCGGAAGCGGCCTGCGCGGAGAGCCACTCCTGAACGTAACGTCCGGCCGTTCCTGTTGCCTTGGCCAGCGCCGCCGCATTCATCGGTCCTTGCTGCGCGAGGGCCTTGTAGAGTCCGAGCTTATCGCCCAGCAGCATCAGCGAGGCGTTCATCGCCGCGCCGACATCGCCAATCATCTTTCCCATGAATGAATTTAGACGCTCCTCGTTGACGTCCATGATGTTCCTCCATCGCAATTGGGTTTTGCAAAAAGTCCAACATTGCCAATTTCATGTGTGCGCGATCGTCCAGGCAGAAGGCCATGGGCGCGGACATGATCGCACGAAATGGGCTTGGCGGCGCAGGCTGAATGTCACGAAGCGGCTGGGATGCCAGCACGACCGACTTCACAAGCCGGCGAGGCGGGCGCCTTACGCCGCTGCCCGCGGCATGATGAGCCTTCTGTACAGCGCGCCGTAGCAGGCGGCCGACAGGTCCCAGCTGTAGGACTTGGCCATCGCGCTGGCGCGCATGGCGTTGAGGCGATCCTTGGCGCGGTAGGCGTCGAACGCGCGCCTGACGCCGCCGAGGAAGGATTCCGCCGATGGCTGCGCGAACAGGAAGCCGGTCTCGCCGTCGGCGATGGTCTCCGCGAGCCCGCCGGTCTGGTGGCCGATCGGCAGCGAGCCGAAGCGCTGCGCATACATCTGGCTAAGGCCACAGGGCTCGAAGCGCGACGGCATCAGGGTGAAATCGCTGCCGGCGAAGATCCGGCGCGCCTGCGCGTCGTTGAAGCCGATGATGACGCCGATCGCGTCGGGCCGGCGCCGATGCGCGGCCACCAGCGCGTCCTCGATCGCCGGCTCGCCGCTGCCGGTGACGACGATCTGTCCGCCGTCCCTGATGATCTCGTCGGCCGCCGACAGCACGAGGTCGACGCCCTTCTGATGCACGAGCCGCGCAACCAGGCCGAAGATCGGCCCGCGCGAGACCGCAAGGCCGAACTGCCGGCGGACATAGTCGGCGTTGGCCTGCTTGCCCTTCCAGTCGCCGGCGCCGAACGGCTGGGCGAGCTGTGCGCAGTGGCGCGGGTCCCAGCTCTCGTCGATGCCGTTGAGGATGCCGGTCAGCTGGTCCGCGTCGGAGCGCACGCGCAGCAGGCCCTCCAGCCCGCAGCCGAGCTCGGCGGTGGTGATCTCCCTCGCATAGGTCGCGCTGACCGTGGTCAGATGCGAGGCGTAGACGAGGCCGCCCTTGAGGAAGGACAGCTTGTCGTAGAACTCCAGCCCGTCGATGTGGAATGAGCTTTCCGGTGCGCCGATCCGCCGCAGCGAGTCCCGCGGAAACAGGCCCTGATAGGCGAGATTGTGGATGGTCAGGATCGATGGAATCCGCGCCTCGCGCCATGCGAGGTAGGCGGGTGTGAGCGCGGCCTGCCAGTCGTTGGCGTGAACGAGGTCCGCTGCCCAATTCTTGTCCAGCGTTCCGGCTGCAAGTTCGGCAGCGGCGGAGGCAAAGCGGCCGAAGCGGATGTCGTTGTCGGGCCAGTCGCGGCCGGACTCGTCGCCATAGGGATTGCCCGGCCGGTCGTAGAGCTGCGGACACAACAGCACATACACCGGCAGCCCGTCCTTGGTCGATGCGCGCCCGAGCGTACACGCCGGCATCTCGGCGAGGGCCTCGCATTGTCCAACGATTTCAATACGGGTGAACTGCTCGACGACATCCCGATAGCCGGGAAGCATGATCCTGACGTCGCTCCAAGAGCGGAGCGCCCGGGGAAGTGCGGCGGAAACGGCGCCGAGCCCGCCTACGCGGACGAAATCGTCCATCTCCGTCGTGACGAATAAGACCTTCAACAAGCGCCCTCGTTCCAGCCCGTGACAAGGCTATGCAAGATCGGGTCCAATCTGCCTTTGAGTAAAATGCAAGACGGCCCGCGGTCCCGGTCTGGACGAGACGCTTTCCTGTCAGGGCGGCTCACTTTAGGGTCTCGCGACGCCGAACAACGGAAACGACGAAGCTGGAGGAAGCCTTGGCAACGACAATAGCCGCTGACGATGAGGGGAATTTGACACGAAGCTTTGACGGCCTTCGCGTGCTCGATTTTTCGACCACGATCGCCGGACCTCATTGCACGCGGATGCTCGCCGACATGGGCGCGGAGGTGATCAAGATCGAGCCCGCCGAAGGCGAGACGATGCGGACGCGGCCGCCGGTGCGCAACCATTGCTCGACGGCGTTCGGCCAGCTCAATATCGGCAAGAACAGCCTCGTGCTCGACCTGAAGTCGCCGGCCGGCGTCGAAGCCGTGCGCCGGTTGATCGCGACCGCCGACGTGCTGGTGGAGAATTTCCGCCCCGGCGTAATGCGCCGGCTCAAGCTCGACTATGCCTCGATCCGCGACATCAATCCGAAGCTGATCTTCTGCTCGATCTCCGGCTACGGCCAGACCGGCCCATCGGCGGAATTGCCGGCCTATGCGCCGGTGATCCATGCCGCTTCGGGCTACGAGATGGCGCATCTCGCCTACCAGCCGGGCCGCAGCCGGCCGGATTATTGCGGCATCTATCACGCCGACGTGTTGACCGGGGTCTATGGTTTCGGCGCGATCTCGGCGGCGCTCTATCAGCGCAGTGCCAGCGGCAAGGGCCAGCATATCGACGTCTCGATGCTGGAATCGATGCTGAGCCTGACCCTGAACGAGTTGCAGTGGTCGCAATTCGAGGTGAAGCAAACCCAGCGGCCGATGTTCGGCCCGATCGAAACCAGCGACGGCTACGTGATGGTGGCGATCGCCAGCGAGAAGACGTTCCAGAACCTGATGCAGGTGATCGGCCGGCCTGAATGGGTGTCCGATTCGCGCTTTGCCAAATATTCCGATCGGCGGGAGAATTGGGCGGCCCTGATGGAGGGCGTCGAGGCGTGGTCGCGGGCGGTCAGCACGCAGGCCTGTCTTGCCGCGCTCAATGAATATGGCGTGCCGTCGTCGGCCTATCGCACGGTGCGCGAGGCGCTCGCCGATCCGCAAATTGCCCATCGCGGTGCACTGGCCGAGGTCGAGGACGGCGGCGGCAGCTTCAAGGTGCTCAATCTGCCGTTCCGGATGTCCGGCGCTGCGGTCGGCGCGCGCAAGCGGATGTCGACGCTCGGCGAGCACACACTGTCCTATCTGAAGGAGATCGGCCTCTCCGACGATCAGATCGCAGGCTTCGCAGCGCAACCGGCGAAAACCGTGAGCAGTTAAACCATGATCCGGAAAAGTGGGTACCGGTTTTCCGAAAGATCATGCTCAAATAAGTAGATGAGATCACGATGCGAGCTTACGAGATCGCATCGTGATCGCCCTGCGGCTTTTCATCCGTTTTACGCTCTTGTCGCGCGCGGCGATTCCGGACAAGCTGCCTCCAAACGTACGACGATCCGGAACACCGGACGTCGCCCATTCGGGAGGGAGCATCGATGAAGTTGGCCGGGCGCGCGCACGCAATTGCGCGCATATTTCTTGTGGCGGGATTAGGCGCAGCGACATTCGCTGTACCGGCCTATGCGCAGAAGCAGGGCGGCACGCTCACCGTCGGCCAGGAGCTGGACATTCCGGGCTTCGACCCGCTCAAGGTCGGCGTTTACGATACATCGGCCAACACCGCGGCAGCCTCGATCTTCGACACGCTGATGACGCTCGACGAGAAGGGCGAGCCGAAGCCGAAGCTCGCGCTGACGTGGGAGCATTCCGAGGACTTCAAGACCTGGACCATCAAGCTGCGGCCCGGCGTCAAATTCCACGACGGCACGCCGTTCAATGCGCAGGCGGTGAAGGAGAATTTCGACCGCCAGAAGGATCCGGCCAACAAGTGCCGCTGCGCGTTCTACATTACCAGCATCAAGAGCGTGGACGTCGTCGATGACCTCACGGTGCGCTACAATTTCAGCGACCCGGCGGTGAACTTCCCGGCGACGCAGTCGATTCAAAGCTCCAATAATGTGATGCAGTCGCCGACCGCGTGGAAGACCAAGGGCGATGATTACAATCGCAACCCGGTCGGCACCGGTCCCTACATCCTGAAATCTTGGAACGCCGGCGATCGCATGGTGCTGGAGAAGAACCCGGACTATTGGGACAAGGGCAAGCCCAATCTCGATCGCATCATCCTGAAGCCGCTGCCCGACGCGCAATCGCGTTTCGCCTCACTGCAATCGGGCGAGGTCGACATCATCTGGGATGGCGAGAGCGACGCCGACAATATCCTGAAGGCGCAGAAGGACACCAGCCTGACTGTGCACCGCTACGAGGGGTCGGGCGCTACTGTCTTTGCCTTCAACACCAAGACGCCGCCGTTCGACGATGTCCGGGTGCGGCGCGCCCTGGTGATGGCGCTCGACCGCCCGAAGATGTCCCAAGCGATCACCAACGGGCTGGCTCGGCCTGCCTCCAATCCCTACGGCGCCGGCTCCTGGGTCAAGTGCAAGGACGATGGCGCGCTGCCCTTCGACGTCGAGAAGGCCAAGGCGCTGATCAAGGATTACGGCAAGCCGGTCGAGTTCAAGATGTTGATCGACGCGACGCCGCGCGGTCGTACCACCTCGCAGGTGTTGCAACAACTCTGGAAGCGCGCCGGCGCCAACATGGAGATCGAGCAGGTCGACCAGACGACCATCGTGCCGCGCGCTTTCATGCGCCAGTTCCAGTTGACGCCCTGGCGGATCGTTGATCTCGCCGATCCCGATCCGCAGATGTATGCGAACTTCCACACCGGAAGTCCGGTCGCGCTCGCCAATTATTCCGATCCGGAGCTGGACCGGCTGCTCGAGCACGCTCGCTCCACGGCTGACGTCGACAAGCGCACCGAGGACTATTGCGCGATCAGCCGTCTCATCAACAAGGAGGCGATCTGGTTCTGGATCTTCCAGAACACTTATTACGCCATATCGAGCACGAAGGTGAAGGGCGTGCCGAAGATGTTCAACAGTGTGCTCGACGTCTCCTACGCCTGGAAGGAATAGCGCTTCATGCTGTTCTTCGTCGCGCGCAGGCTCCTCTACCTGGTGCCGGTGCTGATTGCCGTCTCGGTTCTCACCTTCGTGATCGCCTCGCTGTTGCCGGGCGATCTCGCCTACGTGATCCTCGGCGACCAGGCGACGCCGGAGAACGTCGCGGCCCTGCGTCACGACATGGGTCTCGATCAGCCGATCTGGCTGCGCTATCTCGGCTGGCTGTGGCACATCCTGCAGGGCGATTTCGGACGCTCGTTCCGCACCGGGCAGACCGTGTGGCAGGCGGTCAGCGAGCGCGTCCCGGTCTCGTTCGAGCTGATGATTCTCGCCGAGCTGATCGGGCTTGCGATCGGCGTGCCGCTGGCAATCGCCTGCGCCGCCAAGGCGGGCTCCGCGTTCGACCGCCTCATGACCGGCTCGGCGTTCGGTATGCTGTCGGTGCCGACCTTCCTGTCCGCGATCCTCCTGATCTATTTGTTTGCGGTCGAGCTGCGGCTGTTGCCGGCGACCGGCTACGTGCCGTTCACCGAGGACCCGGTCGCCAACCTGCGCTTCATGGTGCTGCCGGCGCTGACGCTCGGGCTTGCGGAATGGCCAGGCATCATGCGCGTGCTGCGCTCCGACATGATCGCGGCGCTTCAGGAGGACTATATCGCGCTCGCCAAGGCGAAAGGCCTGAAGCCGTCGCGCATCCTGTTCGTGCACGCGCTGAAGCCGTCGTCGCTGACCCTCGTCACCATCACCGGCATCAATATCGGCCGTCTGATCGGCGGGGCCGTGATCGTCGAATCGATCTTCGCATTGCCGGGGATCGGGCGCCTCCTGGTCGGCGCGATCTATACCCGCGACCTCATCATCCTGCAGGGCGTGGTACTGCTGGTCGCGGCGGGCTTCGTGATCATGAACTTCATCGTCGACTTGCTTTACGCCGTGCTCGACCCGAGGATCCGCCATGGCCACGCTTGAGCTCAGCCTCGACGAGGCCGGTGCGACGACGGCCCAGCGCCGCCGCCGGCTCGGCATGCTGTTCTGGTGCGCGATCGGCTGGATGGTGCTGGTGTTCGCGGTCGCGATCTTTGCCGACCTGCTGCCGCTGCCGAGCCCGACCGACATGGACATGCTGGAGCGGCGGGCGCCGGTTTCGGCCGAGCACTGGCTTGGCACCGACGGCCTCGGCCGGGATGAATTGTCGCGGCTGATCTATGGCGCCCGCATCTCGCTGATCGTCGGCCTTTGCGCACCCATGATCGGTGTCACCATCGGCGGCGCGCTCGGCATCCTCGCCGGCTATTTCCGCGGCCGTTTCGAATCCTTCGTGGTCGGCGGCATGGACGTGCTGCTGGCATTCCCGCCGCTGATCCTGGCGCTTGCGGTCACCGCCTTTCTCGGCCAGTCGATCTTCAACCTGACCTGCATCCTCGGTGTGCTCGGCATTCCGGCCTTCATGCGGGTGGCGCGGGCGGCGACGCTGACGCTGGCACGGCGCGAATTCGTCATCGCCGCGCAGGCGCTCGGCGCCACCCATGCGCGTATCCTGCTGCGCGAGCTGCTGCCCAACGTGCTGTTGCCGCTCATCGCCTTCTTTCTGCTCGGCGTCGCCGTCACCATCGTGGTCGAGGGCTCGCTGTCCTTCCTCGGCCTCGGCGTACCGCCGCCGATCTCGAGTTGGGGCAGCATGATCGGGGAGGGGCGGGAAAGCCTCGAGGTGGCGCCGCAGCTCGCCTTCATTCCGGCGATTGCGATGTTCCTGACCGTGCTCTCGTTCAACCTGATCGGCGACACGATGCGTGCGCTGACCGACCCGAGGCAAGGTGCGCTATGAGCGGTGCGCTGCTTTCGGTCGAGGACGCGGTGGTCGACCTGCCGACGCCGCGGGGCAATCTGCGGGCGGTCGATCATGTCGATCTCGCCGTTGGCGCCGGCAAGACGCTCGGCATTGTTGGCGAATCCGGCTGCGGCAAGACCATGCTGTCGCGAGCCGTCCTGCAACTGCTGCCCAAGAAGGCCAAGCTGTCCGGCCGCGTCATGTTCGACGGGCAGGATCTCACGACGCTGTCGGCGGAGAAATTGCGCAAGCTGCGCGGCCGTTCGCTCGCCGTCGTGTTCCAGGATCCCATGACCTCGCTCAATCCGGTGCTGACCATCGGCACCCAGCTGATCGAGACCATCCAGGAACATCTCGAGCTCGATCTGGCCCAGGCCAGGCAACGCAGCACCGAGCTACTGACGGCGGTCGGCATTCCCGCGCCCGAGCAGCGGCTGACGCAATATCCGCATCAGCTCTCCGGAGGCATGCGCCAGCGCGTCGCGATCGCGGTGGCGCTGTCCTGCGAGCCGAAGCTCCTGATCGCGGACGAGCCGACCACCGCGCTCGACGTCACGATCCAGGCCCAGATCCTCGATCTCCTGGCGCGCGAGCAGCAGCGCCGTCATATGGCGATGATCATCATCACGCATGACCTCGGCGTGGTCGCCGGCCGCACCGACGAGGTCGCGGTGATGTATGCGGGGCGCGTCGTCGAGCGTGCGCCGACGCCGGCCTTGTTCAAGCAGATGAGGATGCCTTACACCGAGGCGCTGCTCGCCGCACTGCCGAAGCTCGATGTGCCGCCGCATACGCCGCTACCGGCGATTTCGGGGCGGCCGCCTGATCCGACCCGGCCGCTGAAGGGCTGCTCGTTCTCGCCGCGCTGCCGCTATTCCGCCGGGCGCTGCAGCACGGAGAAGCCGCAGCTCAGCCCGGCGGAGACGTCAGAGCATCTCTATGCCTGCTTTCATCCGATTGCCGCGAGGGTCAGCGCATGATGTTGCAGGCCGCATCCGATCCGCTGATGAAAGTGGAAAACCTCGTCGTCGAATTTTCGGTGGGGGGCAAGACCATCCATGCCGTGTCCGATGTCAGCCTCGAAATCGCGCGCGGCGAGACGCTGGGGCTGGTCGGCGAATCCGGCTGCGGCAAGTCCACGCTCGGCCGCGCCGTGCTGCAATTGCGCCAGGCCGTGTCCGGCAAGGTGCTGTTCGACGGGCACGATCTCACCACCCTGAAGGGCGAGGCGCTGCGCAGGATGCGCCGGCGCGTGCAGCTGATCTTTCAGGACCCGATTGCATCGCTCAATCCGCGGCGGCGGATCGGCGACATCGTCGCCGAGCCGCTGGTGATCGCGGGCGTCAAGGATTTCGAGGAACGCCGGCGGCGCGTCAGCGAGGCGCTGTCGGCGGTCGGGCTCGACCCCGCGCTGGTGAGCGGGCGCCTGCCGCACGAATTCTCCGGCGGACAATGCCAGCGCATCTGCATCGCCCGCTCGCTGGTGCTCAATCCGGAATTCGTGATCTGCGACGAGCCGGTGTCCGCGCTCGACGTCTCGATCCGTGCGCAGATCCTCAATCTGCTGGAGGAGATGAAGGCACGTTACGGCCTGACGCTGCTGTTCATCGCCCACGACCTCGCGGTGGTGAAGGCGGTCTCGGATCGCGTCGCAGTGATGTATCTCGGCCGGCTCTGCGAGGTCGGTCCGTCGGAGCAGCTGTTTGCACGGCCGGCGCATCCTTATACCGCGCTGCTCATCGAAGCGATTCCGGTGCCCGATCCGGATGTCCGGCCGACCCAGAGCGTGCCGGTCGGCGAGCCGCCGTCGCCGATCGCGCCGCCGTCGGGCTGTCGCTTCCGCACCCGCTGCCCGCGGGCTGATGCACGCTGTGCCAGCGAGGTGCCGGAACTGCGCGTGGTTGCGCCCGGCCAGTTCGCGGCTTGCCATCATCCGCTGATCTGAATAGTCACGCCTCTGAATTGTGGCGCGTTGGCCCTCAAGCGAGCTGCATGGCGGCTTGCTCGAAAATGGGGTCTTGAGCGTTTGTTCCGGGCGGGCAGGCGTGGCAAGGTCCGCCTCAAGAACGAGTTTCGGGAGAACAACGATGAAGAGTTTCCAGGTCGTCGATTTCAACGCCCCCTTGAAAGAGGTCGATCAGCCGACGCCGCAGCCGTCGGGCACGCAGGTGCTGATCAAGGTCAAGGCCGCCGGCGTCTGCCACAGCGACCTGCATATCTGGGAGGGCGGTTATGATCTTGGCCATGGCCGCAAGCCGCTGTCGCTGAAGGACCGCGGCGTCTCGCTGCCGCGCACGATGGGCCATGAGACGGTCGGCGAGATCATCGCCTTCGGGCCGGATGTGAAGGACGCCGACAAGGGCGGCCTCAAGGTCGGCGATGTCACGCTGGCCTATCCGTGGCTCGGCTGCGGCAAATGCCCGACCTGCCTCGGCGGCGACGAGAACATGTGCGCGATCAAGCCGAATGCGCTCGGCGTCTACTGCGACGGCGGCTACGCCGATCACATGACGGTGCCGCATCCGAAGTATCTGCTCAACCTCGACGGGCTCGATCCGGTCACGGCCGCGCCTTACGCTTGTTCGGGCGTCACGACCTACAGCGCGCTGAAGAAGGTCGAGAAGGATCTCGACACGCCGATCGTGATCTTCGGCGCCGGCGGGCTCGGCCTGATGGCGCTCTCGCTGTTGAAGGCGATGGGCGGCAAGGGCGCGATCGTGGTCGATATCGACGCCAGGAAGCGCGAGGCGGCCGAGGCCGCCGGTGCACTGGCGACCGTAGACGGCAAGGCGCCCGACGCGCTGGAGCAGCTCATCAAGAAGGCCGGTCAGCCGATCCGCGCCGCGATCGACCTGGTCGGCAATGCCCAGACTTCGCAACTCGGCTTCGACTGCCTGACCAAGGGCGGCAAGCTTGTGATCGTCGGCCTGTTCGGCGGTGGCGCGACCTGGGCGCTGCCGCTGATCCCGATCAAAGCGGTCACCATCCAGGGCAGTTATGTCGGCAATCTGCGCGAGACGCAGGAGCTGCTCGACCTCGTCCGGACCAAGAAGATCCCGGCGATCCCGGTTACGCCGATGCCGCTGGCAAAGGCGAACGAGGCGCTGACCAATCTGCAGAAGGGCCAGCTGGTCGGCCGCGCCGTGCTGACGCCGTAGACCAGTCACGGTCATTCCGGGATGGTGCGCCAGCACCAGACCCGGATTCTCGAGATTCCGGGTTCGATGCTGCGCATCGCCCCGGAATGACGATCATCTTTCGGGAGTCCCCATGTCCGCCAACGACGCACTCCACATCGCAGTTCTCGGTGGCGATGGCATCGGTCCCGAGGTGATGGCGCCGGCGCTCGAAGTGCTGCGCAGGATCGAGGCCTCGTCCGGCCTCAAATTCCGCTTCACCGAGGCGCCGGCCGGCGCTGGCCATTACAAGGAGACCGGCAAGTCGATGCCGGAGAGCACGGTCCGGCTGTGCGAGGAGGCCGACGCGATCCTGCTCGGGGCCTGCGGCCTGCCGTCGGTGCGCTACCCCGACAACACCGAGATCGCGCCGCAGATCGAATTGCGGATGATCTTCGATCTCTATGCCGGCGTGCGGCCCGCGCGGTTGATCCCGGGCGTGCCGAGCACGATCGTCGGCGCTGATCAGAAGGGCATCGACCTCGTCGTGATCAGGGAATCGACCGAAGGCCTGTTCGCCTCGATGGGCAAAGGCGTCGTCACCGACAGCGAGGCGCGCGAGACCATGGTGATCACGCGCCGGACTTCCGAGCGGCTGTTCGAGTTCTCGTTCCGGCTTGCCGAACGCCGCAAGGCGCGCGGCCGCGTCGGCGGCGGGCTGACCTGCGTCGACAAGGCGAACGTGCTCAAGGCGTTCGCGTTCTTCCGCAGCATCTTCGACGAGACCGCGCAGCGTCATCCCGACGTCAGGGCTGACCATCTCTACATCGACGCGACGGCGGCTGCGCTGGTGAAGCGCCCCTGGGACTTCGACGTCATGGTGACCGAGAACATGTTCGGCGACATCCTGTCCGACCTCACCGCAGGCTTGATCGGCGGCATGGGCATGGCGCCGTCGGCTGACATCGGCGACCGCTACGCGGTGTTTCAGCCGTGTCACGGCACGGCGCCCGACATCATGGGGCAGGGCAAGGCCAACCCGACTGCGATGATCCTGTCGGCTGCGATGATGCTGGACTGGCTCGCCGACAAGCACTCTCTCGAGCGCGCTGCGGAAGCTGCCGAAAGCATCGAGCGGGCCGTCGACAAGGTCTATGCCGGCGGCATCAAGCCGTTCGAATTTGGCGGCAGCAACGGTACCGCTGATGTCGCGAAGGCCGTGCTGGCGGCGCTTTGACGGCGACGAGACCGAGCCTGCCTCGTTCCGCCGCGCTGGATGACCGGAGCCGTTACGGCAGCAGCGTTGCGTCGCCGTCGAACGGGCCGGCGTACCAGGCGCTCTCGTCTTCGAGGGCGCGAGCCAGGCCCTCGTCCGTCGTCTTGTAGACGAGCGGATCGGTCGGGTAAGTCCTGACGTAGGGATTCCATCTCATCAGGATCTGCCGGATATGTCCGGGCACGCCGACCAGCTCGAAGAGATGACCGCCCGAAGCGACCGCGTTCGCATAGGCCGCCTCGAGCAGCGCCTCGGTCACGTCTGTGTCATCCTGCTCAACCAGGATGTCGGCGAGCATCGACCGTCGCAAACCTGTCTGGCGGTCGACCGCATGCAGCACGACGGCATACCCCGCCAAGCGCTGGAATCGATGGCAGCAAAGCACGGCAACCGTCGAAGAGCTCCCAGGGAGCGTGAAGTGCCACCTGAGAGAGGCGGGACTTCGGTCGGCCAGCAACCGACGGGCCTCGCCCAATTTGCGTCGCCACAGCGCTTCGAATTCGTCCCCGATGTCCTTCACATCGATTTCCGTTACTTTGCTGGTCAGACGGCCCCGTGGTCCGCGGCGGAGCGAATCCAAACGCATGGCCGACGAGGCAAGGAAAGCTCCGACAGACTCCATTCCGCTCCCGACGTCGAACTTCGCTGCGAGCACCCGCGCGAACTGACGGACATCCAGGATCCAGAACAAGATCTTGTCGTAGTCGGGGTCAGGCAACGACCTCGCATGAAGGGCCTTTGATTGATTGACCACCGATGCTGTCGAGTGCGTGATGACAAGGAGATCGATATCTCGCTGCCGAAAGAACGAAGCCAGCAGGCCGATGCAACGCGTGCGGTACGCCGGCTCGATCACGAGGCCAGCTGCTGTCGCTGCGAATATCGTTCGGCTTTCGAGCTGGTAGAGCACGGGAATGTTTCCCTGGTACCCGACAATTCCCTGCGCGGTCTCCAACACCCACCCCATGCTGGGCTGCGATTTGGCGGCGGCCATCGCGGGATTTTGTCGCCAGAGCCGATCCCAGTTCTCCGGGCTGTCTTTCGCAAGTCCCCCGCGTTCCTTTAGCTTCGCGACGCTTTCGAAATCCGCGAACCGGACCTCCCGCTGCTTCGCCGGCGCCAACGCGATTCCGGAGAGCGGCGCCGCTTCGGCTGGAGCGGACGCAGGACGGCGCCGGCTCTTCAGGAGTCGGAGCAGGATATCGGCGACGTGATACTTGGAGCGTGCCTGAATTTGCGCCGGCGCACGGGTCACCGCCATCAATCCCTCCCTAGCCGAATGGCGGCCACGACCCAGTGGCCCCATTTCGCCACCGAGCCTGCGTCAATTGCTCGGACACAAACAGGCACAGTGGACCGATCAGCGTCATCTGTTCGGGATCGAGGTTCTCGAAATCGATCTCCCCGTCGAAGTGCTCGCCCGCCGCCATCATCATCTCGACGAAGGCCAGCGAATCGAGCGCCCCCGACAGCAGCAGGTCGTAGTCGTCGGGGAGATCGCGTAACGGACGTCGTCCGCGGTCCTGGAGCTTCCGGTTGAGGAAGGCTCCGAAGAACGCGCGGACGTCATCCGTGGTCGGACCGGTCATTGGCTGTCTCCCAAAACCGCCGGCATGGCCTTGCGGTCGTATTTTCCGTTGGCGTTGCGTGGCAACCGGTTGCGGACGTGCCATCGTCTCGGGACCATGTAGTCCGGCAGCCGGGCGGCGACCGCCGCGCGAAGCCGGTTGAGATCAACCGGCCCGCCTTCGATGAGCACTTCGATGCCGCCATAGCCGCTCGACGTGACGGGCCAGCCGATCGCCACGACGCCGTCGACGCCCGAGGCCTCGCGCACCACGGCTTCGACCTCGCCGAGCTCCACCCTGTGGCCAAGGATCTTCACCTGCGAGTCCATGCGGCCGAGATGGGTCAGGGGGCCATCACCAGCGGGCCGGCGCACGCGGTCGCCGGTGCGGTAGAACATCTCCTGCCGTCCGGGCGGGACGACGAAGGCTGCGGCGGTCTTCTCGGGATCCTTCCAGTAGCCGAGCGACATCTGCGGACCGCTCATCAGCAGTTCGCCGTCCGCGCCCGGCCCGACCTCATTCAGGTGCTCGTCGACGACGAGCACGTCCATTCCCGGGAATGGCGCGCCGATCGGCACGATGCCCATCTCCGCTTCGAGTGGCGCCCGCTTCGGATCCCACCGGTAGCCGGCGCACGCGATGGTCAGCTCGGTCGGCCCGTAGAGGTTCTCCACGACGCTGTTCGGCGCGGCCATCGCCCAGGCCGCGACGCTAGCGACGGGCAGCGGCTCGCCGCAGAACAGGCTCAGCCTGAGCGAGGGAAACCCTCCCGGCTTCAGCAGGCCGGACTGCTTCATCAGCGCGACCATCGAGGGCACGGAGAACCAGACCGTCAGCCCCTGGTCGCGGATGAACCGCCCAGGATTGATCAGCGTCTTCTGCGAGGGGCAGCACACGCAGGCGCCGCGTTCCCACGCCACGAACATGTCGGATGCCGACAGGTCGAACGTCATGTCGAACGTCTGCGAGACAATGTCCAGCTCCGTGACGGCGAAGCGCTCCGCAGCATGGTCGACGTAGGCTGCGACGTTGCGGTGCGCGACCATTACTCCCTTCGGCACGCCGGTGCTGCCGGAGGTGAACAGCAGATAGGCGATCGCGTCCTCGCGCGCGTCCGGCTCGCGCCAGTCGGCGTACCCTTCGAGATCGGCAGCTCCGACGATGATGTGCGAGGGCCACCGTTCGCGATAGGGGCGGGGATCCGTGAGACCGGGCGCGATCACGAGCCGCGGTTCGTCCACGTCCGCCATGAGCGCGTCCATTTGCGGCAAGGATTCCGCGTCGACGATGATCGATCGGCACTCCGAACGGACGAGCATCGACCTGGTGCGCTCGACCGGGAAGGTGCGGTTCAGCGGCACGTAGCCGTTTCCGGCCAGAAGCGATCCGAGCACGCCGGCGAACGCCGTCGCGCCGCGATGCGCGAATACGGCGGTGAGAGGTGTCGACGACCCTTCGCGATGCGCCTGGATGCAGGCTGCGATGCGGACGGCGACCTCGCGCAGCTCTCGATACGACAGCGACGTGCCCTGCGCGACGACGGCAGGACGGTCGGGAAACAGTTTCGCCGAGCGCAGGAAGCCCGTCCACAATCCCGGCCGTGATCCGTCCGCGCGCAACTCCATCGAACGATTGCCTAGCCTAGCCTAGCCTGCGAGGCCCTGACGCGCCGGATCGCGAAGCGCTGACGACTTCAGACGCCGGGCCTTCGTCAGCGCCTGTCCGAAGACCTCGCCCGTATGGACCAGTTCCTCGCGGGTGGGTGGAATGTCCAGGATGAACGTCCCGTAGCCGGCCGCGGCGTAGCGCGCGAGTTCGTCGGAGACGACCCCGTAGTCGCCGACCAAATACGGGCAGAAGGTCTTGTAGTTTTCGAACGGCACCAGCCAATAGGGCGTGTCCTGGGCGGCCGTCTCGGCTGCGAGATCGGACATCTGCTTGTGCCACGCCGAATCCGAGACTTTCATGGCCAGCTTGTGCGCCAGTTGCCCCTTCTTGTCGGTCGGGAAGCGTTCGTGCGCGACGCGCCAGGCCTCTTCGGCGTCCGCACGGGCGATGATGCCGACGCGCACGCCCGAGCCGACGCAGTCATCGTCGGCCTGCCCGTACTCTGCGGCCGGCTTGGGATACTTCACCGGCGTCGCGCCCAGCGCCTTGGCGGCCGCGAGCCCCGCTTCCGAGGAGCCCGACACGAATATGCCGGGCAGCAATTCCCGCGGCAGTGCGGGCGTCATCCTCAGATTGCGGACGGCATGGAATTCGCCTTCGAGGGTCACCGGCTCGGCGTTCTCCAGCAGCAGCTTGATGATGCCGGTGTATTCGACGAGCCTCGCGTACCGCTTGTCGTGCGCCGTCGCATCGCCGAGCGCCGCAAGCTCGATCGTGTAGCCGCCCGCGACCATGTTCAGATAGAGCCGGCGTCCGTACATATGCGCGAACGAACTCACCATCTTGGCGACGCTGTACGGGTGCATGTAGACCGGCTGCACCGCCACCAGCGGACAGAGCTCCCGGGTGCTCTGCAAGATGATTTGCGAGACGAGCCAGGGATCGACCAGGGAATTCTCCGTGTAGACCAGGATCCCCTTGCAGCCCGCCTCTTCGCTCCAGCGGGCGACGGCCTGCACCCGTTCGACATAGTCCGCCGCCTGCACCGCGCCGGATTGCGGGCACGTGCTGAAGACTTCGAACCGAATGTCGGAATAGGTATCCATCATCCACCTCCGTCCAAATGGCGTCGAAACGCCTTGGCTGGTGGAGAACCGGGGCATGGTAGCAGATGCGTTCGTGAGCTCCCCCGACGCAAAGGTGGTACTCCGTCAAGCGATGGGGCCGAATGCCCGGCCGACTATTCGGAGGCGGCGCACTGCACTTTTGCGGACCTTGATTTCCGCGGCCTCTCTGCAACGATGCTGCGGCACCTGCTCGATTTTCCCTTGAGCGCGATCCGTCCAGGGGGTGTTGAATGGCGAAAGTAATCGGCATCAGTGGATTCGAGAGCTCGATCCCCTTCAAGCGGAAGCACTGGCCGGGCTTGGAGGAGCGCGAATATCGGATCTCACAGGGCCACGATTCCGCCGCGGTGCTGGTGGTCGACGGCAGGATCGTCGCCGGTGCCGCCGAAGAGCGCTTCAACCGCAAGAAACACACCGGTGATTTCCCGATCGGCGCTGTCAGCTACTGCCTGGAGACCGCTGGCCTGAAGCCATCCGACATCGACGCGATCTCTCACGGCTTCGACTATGCGCCCTACAAGGCCGCATTCATGCTGGATCCGACCTCCGCCCGACAATACAGGGAGGTGTTCTCGCGCGAAAAACTGCTCGTGCAAGTGGATCAGCACCTGCCCGGATTTCCGGCCTGCAAGGTCCACCACGTCAACCATCATCTGTCCCACGCCGCCAGCGCCTACTACACCTCCGGATGGGACGAATGCCTGGTTGTGGTGCTCGACGGCATGGGCGAGATCCACGCCGTCACCGTCTATCACGCGCACGACAACGCGATCGACAAGCTCGCGGAAATCACCGCCCAGGATTCGATCGGCATCCTCTATTCCACGCTGACGCTGCATCTCGGCTTCGATTTCAACTCCGACGAATACAAGATCATGGGCCTCGCTCCCTACGGCGATCCCGCCCGTCACCGTGCTTTCTTCGAGCGGGCCGTGGAGTTGCGCGACGATGGCCTGATCAGGATTCCTCTG
Organism: Bradyrhizobium altum; assembly: GCF_020889705.1. Taxonomy (GTDB): domain Bacteria; phylum Pseudomonadota; class Alphaproteobacteria; order Rhizobiales; family Xanthobacteraceae; genus Bradyrhizobium; species Bradyrhizobium altum. The sequence goes on from NZ_JACMYP010000074.1 coordinate 17,242, forward strand.
CTCCGCCTCAATACCGAGCGCCGCGATCGCGAAACCTACGGCGCGACGCGACGTCATCTCGGTGAGTATCTGATCCCGGCACGCGCGCCCGACGGCGACGTCACCGACAACCATCGCGACGTCGCCGCAGCGCTGCAAGAATGCCTCGACAGCGTCATGCTCCACATCTGCGGCCATTTCGGCCGTAGCACCGGCCTGCGCAGGCTCGCGATGGCGGGCGGCGTCGCGCTCAACTGCACCGCCAACGGCCGCCTGCTGCAGTCCGGCCTGTTCGACGAGATCTACGTTCAGCCGGCCGCAGGCGACGATGGCTCCGCGCTCGGCGCGGCGCTCTGGTCGGCATCGCGCGACAGTGGCGTGCAGAACGTCCGGATGCCGGTGCCCTTCCTCGGCCCCGCACCCACGCAAACCGAGATTTACAGGGCGCTGGCCGACACCGTCGGCCGCATCGAGATCACGCGCTTTCCGGATCTCGACGAGACCTGCGCGGCGGCGGCCAGACTGATCGCGGCCGGACGCGTGCTCGGCTGGTATCGCGGGCGCATGGAGTTCGGCCCCCGCGCCCTCGGACACCGCAGCATCCTGGCCGATCCCGGTCATCCTGACATGCGCGACCGCATCAACGCGATGGTCAAGATGCGCGAAGCCTTCCGCCCGTTCGCGCCGGCGGTCAGCCTCGAGCAGGTGCATGAGTGGTTCGAGGTGCCGAAGGGGCTCGAGCTTCCCTACATGATCATGACCGCCGACGTGCGCCCCGAGCACCGCGCCGCGCTGCCGGCGATCACGCATGTCAACGGCTCGGCCCGCGTGCAGACGGTCGGCGTCAGGGACAATCCGGAATTCCACGCGTTGCTGCGGGCGGTCGGCCGGGCGACCGGCCGCGAAATGGTGCTGAACACGAGCTTCAACGTGAAGGGGCAGCCGATCGTCAACACGCCGCGCGAGGCCATCGACACGTTCCTCGGCACCGGCATCGAGTATCTCTTCCTCGAGAACGTGCTCGTCCGCCGCGCGGGACAGATGTAGCCGGCACTGGCCGAAAAGGTGAGGGGGCCGAAGCCCCCTCGCTGACGATTAGCGCCGGTGTCCGCCGTGATGTCCGCCGCCGTGATGGCCGCCACCATGATGTCCGCCGTGATGGCGGTGCCCGTGATGATGGCGGGGGTAGAAGTGCGGACGATGATGCCATCCGTGATGGCGCGGTCCGTAGCCGTAGCCCGGTTGCCAATAGCAGCGGCCCCAGCGATCGCAGACCTGGCGCACCTTGTCGACATTGGACGTTTCGCCTGCGATGTGGCTGGCCTGCGGAAGCCCGTTCGGCATCGCCGATGCCGCACCGGACATCAACGCTGCGCTTCCGAGCGCGGCCAGTCCAATAACGGCATGCTTGATATTCATTGAGATCTCCTTGGTTGAAGCCTGAAAACGTCCATGCGGCCGCTTCGTTGCTGCGACAAAAAAGCCAGGCAGGTGCACTCGGTTCTGGCGATGCCGGTTCAACGCAGCAAATGCGGGAGTTGTGAGGTCGCTCCGTGCGCGGGCGACAATTGGCCGCGCGACAGAATGGCGACGGATCGCGCTCGCATGCGATGCATGAGATGCGCAGCCTGAGCGCGAACTGGAACGGCTGCGCACATGCGCAGCCGGGCGCCTGGATCACGAAGCCTTGAGAGGTTGCCGCGGCAAAAGAAAAAGCGCTGCCATCGCCGATGGCAGCGCTTCGATATCTTCCCGGTCCGACCGGCGCGTGGCGATCCCAATGACCGGTCGCGGCCGATCCGCTCGCCCTGGTCGATCGCGTTCGCGGTGTCGCGATCGTACCTGTGCTGCCGTTCAGTCTTCGTTGGCGGCGATCGATTCCATCAGCGACACCAGTTGGCGCTGCACGGTCTGATCCTTGATCTTGCTGTAGGCGCGCAGCAACCGGAGGCTGAATGCGCTGTCGAGGAACAGCAGGCTCTCGACTTCGCGGGCCTTGTTGTCGCCGTCGTAGAAGAAGGTCACCGGCACGTCCAGCGCGGTCGCGATCTGCTGAAGGCGGGCGGCGCCGACGCGGTTCACGCCCTTCTCGTACTTCTGAACCTGTTGGAAGCTGACGCCCAGCTTGTCGCCGAGTTCCGCCTGCGAGATCTTCTGCTCGACACGGCGCAGACGAATCCGCTTGCCCAACTCAATGTCCGGCTTGCCGGCGCTGCGCTGCTTCATCTTCTTTGCTGCTGATCTGTTCATTCTTGTGACCCGTCCTTCAAATCGAGAATCCCTGGCCCGGTCGGGTCAGGGACACGTTCATGATGTACCGCGTTAAGCTCGAGTGGATCGTCAGTTCGTCCGAACGACGAAATCCAAGAAGATCGCGGGATGGTATCCAAACGCACTCGCGCATTGGAAGCACCCAAGTACCGAATCGGTCGACTACCTGTAGTCGACCGCACCAAGGTGTCTGTCGACACCCCGCCCTCTACATTTGGCAAAATATTGACCAAACCACAACTAGCGCGAGTTTGATCGACACAGATTTTGCGCGCATGCTTACTGGGCGGCAATGCACTGCGCCCGTAGTTCTACGGGCAGCCAATATTGTACGAGCGTCCTAGTATGGATGCAACCCCAGCTAGTGCATCCTGAGGTCGCGGCGACGGTCTGCGGTTGCTTGACTGAACCGCCGCCAATGCGAAAAGTTTGACGTAAGTCCAAGTCAGGCTTTCGGAATGTTGCTGGACAATTGCCTAAAAGTTCTGAATCATCGGGAACAATTGTGCGCCTACGGAAAGCCGGCGAACTCTGGCAGGAGAGGCCAAATGAAGCGGAAGAGGGGAACACCTCGACTCTACCTCGCAGCTTCGGGAGTGGAAGATATGCCGGTCGCAAATACGGAAGAACGGTTGCTGGCGCTGCTGGCAACCCTGGAAGAATGTCAGGCATTTCTGACTGACCGGGCGAACACGGAGACGGCGCGGCTGTTGTCCCTTGCCATCCTCGAGCTCCGGATGGAGCTGCACAAGGTGACGGATTCCGAGTTGAAGGCGCTGTGCGACATGATCGCGTCGGACGAGCCGGTGCAGGAACCGGCGACCAGGCAGTTGCCGCCGTATCTGCGGCTCATCAAGTAAGCCGGCGCCCCGCGCCGTGCGCGGGACGTCGCCGGCCCTGTGCCGCACGGCTCAGCCTGCGGTGACGTCGACCGCCTCAGCGCCTTCGAGCACGCGCCGGGCCTTGTCCCGGTCCAGGTCACCTTCCCAAGCCGCGACCACGACGGTGGCGACGCAGTTGCCGATCAGATTGCCGACGGCGCGCGCCATGCCGATGAACCAGTCAACCGAGAGCACCAGCACGAGGCCGATCGCCGGGATGCTCGGCACCGCGTTGAGCGTCGCCGCCAGGATGACGATCGCCGAGCCGGGCACGCCGTGCGCGCCCTTCGACGTGATCAGCGACACGCCGAGCACCAACAGCAGGTCGCCGAACGACAGCGGCGTGTTGGTTGCCTGCGCGATGAAGATGACCGCCAGCGTCAGATAGATCGAGAACGCATCGAGGTTGAACGAATAGCCGGTCGGAATCACGAGGCCGACCACCGAATCCTTGACGCCGAAATGCTCCAGCTTGCGCATCACCTGCGGCAGCACCGCGTCGGAGGATGCGGTGGCGACCACGATCATCAGCTCCTCGCGCAGGTAGCCGAGGAACTTGAGGATGTTGATGCCGGCCAGCGCCATCACCCCGCCGAGCACGCCGAGCACGAAGATCGCGACCGAGACGTAGAACAGCGCCACCAGCGACAGCAGCTGCTTCAGCGAGCCGACGCCGTATTTGCCGACCGTGTAGGCGACGGCGCCGAGCACGCCGATCGGCGCGAAGCGCACGATCAGGCCCATGGCGCGAAACAGCACGGTCGAGACCGCGTCGATGAACGAGGTGATTTTCTCGCCCTTCTCGCCGCCGACCAGCGCCAAGCTGACGCCGAAGATAATGGCGAAGAACAGGACCTGCAGCACGTCGTTGCGCGACAGCGCGTCGAACGAGGTGGTCGGGATGATGTTGAGCAGGAAGCTGCCGATGCCTTCGCCCTTCAGCTTCTGTGCGTTGCTGGCATAGTTCCCGAGCGCCTTGGCATCCAGCGTCGAGGTATCGATGTTCATGCCGTGACCGGGCCCGAACAGATAGGCCAGGATCAAGCCGACCACGAGCGCGACCGTCGTCATCGCCTCGAAATACACCAGCGCCTTGACGCCGACGCGCCCGACCTTCTTGAGGTCGCCGGCGCCCGCAATGCCGTGCACCACCACGCAGAACACGATCGGCGCCACGATCATCGAGATCAGCTTCAGGAACGCATCGCTGAAAATCTTCAACCCGATCGCGAAATCGGGCGCGGCCATGCCGATGATGATGCCGAGCAGCAGCGCGACGAGCACCTGCACGAACAGCGATGTGTAGAGCGGCTTGCGTGCAACTGTGGCTTCCGCTGCGATGGTCGACATGAACTCCCCCTGTTTTTGGCCGGTGTTCTTGCCGGCCGATCCCACCCCATCTTAGCAACTTGCGTGCCAAGATGTCGCAGGATTGGGAGCCATTTACCCGGTCATTCTCCGGTTTCGAGGGTGCTGGTCACCGTGTAGACGACGCCGTGGGGCAGGAAATCCACCGTGGCCTCGCCGCCGAGCTGGTCGTGGGCGCTGCGCTCGATCAGCCGGGAGCCGAAGCCGCGCTGGACCGGCGCTGTGACCTCTGGGCCGCCGGCCTCGGTCCAGATCATCCGCAGCTTCGGCCCTGGACTCTCGTCAAGGATCTCCCAGTCCAGCGTCACCGTGCCGGTGTCATTGGACAACGCACCATATTTGGCGGCGTTTGTCGCCATCTCGTGCAGGAGCATCGACAGCACCAGAGCAAGCCGGGGCGACAGCGGCACGCGCGGCCCGAACATCTTGACCCGCTCGGCGGTGTTGTTCAGCAGATAGGGCCGCAGCACGCGGCTGACCACGTCCTGCAGGTCGGAGCCCTGCCATTTGTCGGTCGAGAGCAAATTGTGCGCCTCGGCCAGCGCGCCGAGCCGTCCCTCGAACTTGTCGCGCTCGGCGCGGCTCGCGCTGCGGAAGGTCTGCGTGGCGATCGATTGCAGGATCGCCAGCGTGTTCTTGACGCGGTGGTTGAGCTCCTCGATCAGGAGGTCGTGCAGCATCTCGCCGCGCGCGATCGTGGTCGCCATCCGCACCGCAAAGCCGAGGCCGACCAAGAGCAGGACGCCGCCGATCAGGCTGGTGATCGCGAGCGAGCGCCACAGTGGTGCCACCAGCGAGTTCTCGGCGATCCCCGCCGCGACGGTCCAGCCGGTGAGACGCGATCGGGTGAAGCCTGTGATCAGCGCCACGCCTTCGAGCGAGACGGTCGGCAGTGTCGCCTCGCTGCGGCGGAACATCTCGGCAAACAACGTTGGCGAGGCGCGCTGCCCGATGGTCGCCTGCGGATTCGGCACGCGGGCGAGGTTGACGCCGTCGCCGTCGAAGATCGAGATGGTCCAGTCCTGGTTCAGGCGCTGCCGCTCGATCATGGCCTGGAAGACCTCGATCGGCGGGCTGAAGGAGATGTCGTAGAGCACTTCGCCGTCGCGTATCACCGGCACCTCGACGGTGATGATCAGTTGCTGCTTCACCTCGCCGAAGAACAGGTTGGAGTATTGCGGCTGCCGCGTCGCAAACACCTTCTCGACGATCTCGAGATTGTTGCGCGGCGGCAGCCTCGCGGTGTCCGGCGTCAGCGAGGAGAACGCCTGGCGTCCCCTGCGGTCGGCTACCAGCACCACGCCGTCCTTGCCATACTGCTCGAGGAAGCCGGCTGCGACGCGGCGGAAATTGTCGAAGTCGCTGTTGCGCAGAGAGTTGGTCAGCGCCAGCACCTGCAACCCGCCGGTCATGCGCTGCATTTCCGCATCGAGCAGCAGGAGGATGCTGCGTGCGGTCTCCAGCACGCGCTGCGTGGCGGCCTGGCGGTCCCGCTGATAATTGTGGAAGACGATGCCGACCGCGAAAACGATCAGCGGCAACATCGTTCCCGCGAGCAGAAGCGCGAGACGCACTGGCAGTGTCAGTTTCGGCACGAAGTCCGGGGTCGATGCCCATTTGCTGTGAGCTTAGGGAAAGCGGGAAATGTCCGCCAAAGGAAATGACCGGCAATCTGAAAAATTCCGCGGCGCCTAGAGCATGATCCGGAAAAGTGTGAAGCGGTTTTCCGAAAAGATCATGCTCAGACGAATTGTGCGCCGCGGAAAGGTGTCGGGTCAGAGATTGCTCTCGGTGATCGCGGCGTAGACCATGGTGCGGAGCTCGCGCCGCAACGGATAGGCGCTCGACGGCAGCACCTGGGTCATGAAGATCGCGATCAGCTCCTCGGCCGGATCGATGAAGAACGACGTCGTCGCGGCGCCGCCCCAGTTGAATTCGCCCGGGCTGCCCGCGATCAGGGTCTGCGCCGGGTGCATGGTGACGGCGAAGCCGAGGCCGAAGCCGATGCCATTATAGGCGGCCTCGGCGAACATCGAGCGCGACATCGCCGGCAGGTCGACGCCGCCGGGCAAATGGTTGGTGGCCATCAGCTTCAGCGTCTTCGGGCCGAGCAGCCGGACGCCGCCGAGCTCGCCGCCGTTGAGCAGCGCCCGGCAGAAGGTCAGATAGTCGGCCGCGGTCGAGCACAGCCCGCCGCCGCCGGAGACCAGCGAGGGCGGCGACAGGAACGAGCTGGTGGCCGGATCGTCCTGCAGCGTCAGCGTGCCCTTGCGCTCGGCCGCGAGCGGGTTGAAGCCGCCCTGCGGGTCGGCGGAATAGCAGGCGGCAAAGCGGTGCGCCTTGTCGGCCGGCACGAAGAAGTCGGTATCGTTCATGCCGAGCGGCTTGAAGATGCGCTCCTTCAGGAACTGCTCGAACGGCATGCCCGAAATCTTGCCGACGAGATAGCCGAGCACGTCGGTGGAGACCGAGTAGTTCCAGGCTTCACCCGGCGAGAACTCCAGCGGGATCTTCGCAAGATCCTCGATCATGCTGTCGAGCGTGCCGGCCTTGATGACCTCGCCGATCTTCTTTTCGCGATAGGCCGCGTCGACATTGGAGCGCTGCTGGAAGCCGTAGGTGAGACCCGAGGTGTGGCGCAGCAGATCGACGATGAGCATCGGCCGGCCCGGCGGGCGGATCAGGAAGGCGGGCGCGGTGCCGGCAACGAATACGCCGAGGTTCTTCCATTCCGGAATGTATTTGGCGACCGGCTCGTCGAGCGCGATCTTGCCTTCCTCGACCAGCATCATGAAGGCGACCGAGGTGATCGGCTTGGTCATCGAATAGATGCGGAAGATGGTGTCGTCCTTCACCGGCACCTTGCGCTCGAGATCGGCAAAGCCCTGGACGGTGGAATGCACGATCTTGCCGCGGCGGTAGATCAGGAGCTGGGTGCCGGGAAAGCGGCCGGAATCGATGTAGCGGCTCTTCAGATGCGCTTCGAGGCGGTTGAGGGCGGTGGTCGACATTCCCGCGGATTCGGGCGAGGCAGGCGTGGGAGCTAACATCGGGCATTTTCTCCGGCTGGCGAGGCAGCCTTGATAGCCGAAAAGTGTCCGCTGCAGCAATCGGCCGCCGCTTACCGGCACCGGGCCGGTAGTGTACGGTCGGGCCCGCAATCGTACCCTCAAGGGATACGTCAAGGAAAACGCCGAGATGACCCAGTTCAACGAAACCGAGCTCACCACAGCCGTCATCCGCAGCTTCGACCAGACGCCCGATCCGCGGGCCAAGTTCCTGCTGCAGGAACTGGTGAAGTCGCTGCACGACTATGTGCGCAAGACCGATCTCACCTTCGAGGAATGGGACCACGCGATCGGCTTCCTGACCCGCACCGGGCAGAAGTGCACGGACATCCGCCAGGAATTCATCCTGCTGTCCGACGTGCTCGGCGTGTCGATGCTGGTCGATGCGGTCAACCACCGGGATCGCGACGGCGCGACCGAGACCACCGTGCTCGGCCCGTTCTATGTCGGCGAGCACAAGGTGACGCCGCACGGCACCGACATCTCGGCAAGCCTGCCCGGCGAGCGCATGTTCGTGCAAAGCCGCGTCACCGACCTCGACGGCAAGCCGCTAGCCAATGTGCCGGTCGATATCTGGCACGCGGACGACGACGGCTACTATGACTCGCAGAAGCCGAGCTATGCCACCGAAGGCCCGTCCTCGCGGGCGCGCTTCGTCACCGATGCCGACGGCCGCTTCTTCTTCCGCACCATCGTGCCGTGCAGCTATCCGATCCCGACCGATGGTCCGGTCGGGCAGATGATCACGCAGACCAACCGGCATCCGATGCGGCCGGCGCATGTGCACTTCCTGGTCAACGCCAAGGGCCATGAGCCGCTGATCACGCATGTGTTCGTCGAAGGCGACAAGTACATCGATTCCGATGTCGTGTTCGGCGTGAAGGACGAACTGATCGCCAAGGTCGAACGGCACACCGATCCTGTGATGCCTGACGGCCAGCGCTCGGATGGCCCGTGGAGCCTGATGACCTACGAATTCCACGTGAAGCCCGGCGGCGGAATGGCGCCCGCGCCGCTCGGCACCAAGGTCGCCGAAGACGCCTGATCACTGCCGTCCAAGCGCTTTGCTCAATTCATGTGCGGCGCACAAGATTTGGGCGAATCGCATTTTTTGGCAGCGCGCGGAGACTCCGCGCGCTGCGACAAGTTGCGCAAAACATTGCAATAAAATCGATTTTTGCACTGCGGTAGCTTGGCACAAGGCTTGAATAGTCAGCTGCCGACGCCATTGAAGCCGTCCCTCGAGGCCACCCCATCGGATTTCTGACGCCGCCAGACCGGGCATCCCCGGTGCATGCCCTTTTGCGCCCTGCGCGCGTCGCCACCCGATGAACGGTGCTCGACGCAAAGACGCAACACAGTGACGCAACGACGCAAAGGACGACCGATGACCAAGCCCAGCAACACGCCCCGAGGCCGCGCGATCAGCCGTCGCCGGCTCCTGAAGGCAACCGGCGGCGCCGCCGCGCTGCTCGCCGCAGCCAAGCTGAATTTTCCCGCTGGTGCATTCGCGCAGGGCGCAGGTCCGGAAGTGAAGGGCGCCAAGCTCGGCTTCATCGCGCTGACCGACGCCTCGCCGCTGTTCGTCGCCAAGGAGAAGGGCATCTTCGCCAAATACGGCATGCCCGATGTCGAGGTGCAGAAGCAGGCCTCGTGGGGCACCACGCGCGACAATCTCGTGCTCGGCTCCGAGGGCAATGGCATCGACGGCGCGCATATCCTGACTCCGATGCCGTATCTGATCTCGGCCGGCAAGGTGACGCAGAACAATCAACCGACGCCGATGTACATCATGGCGCGGCTCAATCTGAACGGTCAGTGCATCTCGGTCGCCAAGGAATATGCCGATCTCAAGGTCGGCGTCGACACCACGCCGTTCAAGGCGGCGCTGGAGAAGAAGAAGGCGAGCGGCAAGGCCGTGAAGGCCGCGATGACCTTCCCCGGCGGCACGCATGATCTCTGGATCCGCTACTGGCTCGCTGCCGGCGGCATCGATCCCGACAAGGACATCGAGACCATCGTGGTGCCGCCCGCGCAGATGGTCGCCAACATGAAGGTCGGCACCATGGACTGCTTCTGCGTCTGCGAGCCGTGGAATCTGCAGCTGATCCATCAGGACATCGGCTACACCGCGATCACCACCGGCGAGCTCTGGGACAAGCATCCGGAGAAATCGTTCGGCCTGCGCGCAGCGTGGGTCGACAAGAACCCGAAGGCCGCGAAGGCGCTGCTGATGGCCGTGATGGAAGCGCAGCAGTGGTGCGAGAAGACGGAGAATCGCGAGGAGACCGCGGCGATCTGCGCCAAGCGGCAGTGGATCAACTGCCCGGTCGAGGACATCACCGATCGCATGAAGGGCAAGTTCGACTACGGCACCGGCCGGGTGGTCGAGAACTCGCCGCAGCAGATGCGGTTCTGGAAGGACAACGCGTCCTACCCCTACCAGAGCCACGACCTCTGGTTCCTGACCGAGGATATCCGCTGGGGCAAGTACGAGGCGGGTTTCGACACCAAGGCGCTGATCGCCAAGGTCAACCGCGAGGATCTCTGGAAGGAGGCCGCCAAGGAGCTCGGCGTGCCGGCATCGGAGATTCCGGCCTCGACCTCGCGCGGCAAGGAGACCTTCTTCGACGGCAAGGTGTTCGATCCCGCCGATCCCGCCGCTTACCTGAAGTCGCTGTCCATCAAGCGTGTCGACGTCTGAGTTGACCATAGGGCCGCGCTCTGGCGCGGCCCGTCCTCTGACCACGGAGACTGTCTGTCAATGTCGATGCCTGCCATGAAGACCGAAGTGTCAGCGGTGGCGATCCCGCAGGCCGCTGCCGCGGCGCCGGTCGTCACCATGACGCCAAAGCGCGCACCGCGCGCCGAGACCTACGCAAAGATGGCGAAGGAGACCGCGGCGCGCGCGGTGCCGCCGTTGATCGTGGTCGCGCTGCTGCTGGTGGTGTGGGAGCTGATCTGCCGGCGCGCCGGCTCCAGCCTGCCGCCGCCGTCAAAAGTGTTCAAGGACACCAGGGAGCTGATCCTCGATCCGTTCTTCGACAATGGCGGCATCGACAAGGGCCTGTTCTGGCATCTCTCCGCCAGCCTGCAGCGCGTCGCCTACGGCTATTCGCTGGCGGCGATCGCGGGCATCGCGCTCGGCACGCTGGTCGGCCAGTCGGTCTGGGCGATGCGTGGTCTCGATCCGCTGTTCCAGGTGCTGCGCACCATCCCGCCGCTGGCGTGGCTGCCGCTGTCGCTCGCCGCCTTCCGCGACGGCCAGCCCTCGGCGATCTTCGTGATCTTCATCACCTCGGTGTGGCCGATCATCATCAACACCGCGGTCGGCATCCGCAACATCCCGCAGGACTACCGCAACGTCGCCGCCGTGGTGCAGCTCAATCCGCTGGAGTTCTTCACCAAGATCATGATCCCGGCGGCCGCGCCCTACATATTCACCGGCCTGCGCATCGGCATCGGGCTGTCCTGGCTCGCGATCGTCGCCGCGGAAATGCTGATCGGCGGCGTCGGCATCGGCTTCTTCATCTGGGACGCATGGAATTCCTCGCACATCAGCGAAATCATCCTGGCGCTGTTCTATGTCGGCATCATCGGCTTCGTGCTCGACCGGCTCATTGCGGGCCTCGGCAAAGTCGTGACCCGCGGCACGGCTGCGAACTGAGGGACAAGTCATGCAGGCTTATCTGAAGCTCGACCACATCGACAAGACTTTTACCCGCGGCAGCGCCACCACCGAGGTTCTGAAGGACATCAACCTGACGATCGAGAAGGGCGAATACGTCTCGATCATCGGCCATTCCGGCTGCGGCAAGTCGACCCTGCTCAATATCGTGGCCGGTCTCACCGGCGCCACCAATGGTGGCGTGCTGCTGGAGAACCGCGAGGTCAACGCGCCGGGGCCGGATCGCGCCGTCGTATTCCAGAACCACAGCCTGCTGCCGTGGCTGACCGTCTACGAGAACGTCAAGCTCGGCGTTGACAAGGTGTTTGCCAGGACCAAGAGCAGGGCCGAGCGCGACGCCTGGGTGATCCACAATCTCAGCCTCGTGCAGATGGCGCATGCCAAGGACAAACGGCCGAGCGAGATATCGGGCGGCATGAAGCAGCGCGTCGGCATCGCGCGTGCGCTCGCAATGGAGCCCAAGGTCCTGCTGCTCGACGAGCCGTTCGGCGCGCTCGACGCGCTGACCCGGGCGCATCTGCAGGATTCGGTGATGGCGCTGCACCAGAAGCTCGGCAACACCATCCTGATGATCACCCACGACGTCGACGAGGCCGTGCTGCTGTCGGACCGCATCGTCATGATGACCAACGGCCCGAGCGCACGGATCGGCGAGGTGCTCGAGGTGCCCTTGGCGCGCCCGCGCAAGCGGCTCGAGCTCGCGACCAACCCCGGCTACCTGAAATGCCGGCAGCGCGTGCTCGAATTCCTCTATGAGCGCCACAGCTTCGTCGAGGCGGCATGAGCTGCGCCTCGCTCACGTGAGAGCTTTTTTCGGCCTCGCCGCAATGGCGCTGCGAGGAAGCAGCGTGCACGGAGGCACACATGACGGAAGACCAGGTCAAGCTCGTCCAGCAGACCTTCGCCAAGGTTGCACCGATCTCGGAGCAGGCGGCGATCATCTTCTATGACCGCCTGTTCGAGGTCGCGCCCGGCGTGAAGGCGATGTTTCCCTCTGATATGACCGAGCAGCGCAAGAAGCTGATGGGAACGCTTGCCGTCGTCGTCAACGGATTGAGCAATCTATCGTCAGTGCTTCCCGCCGCGAGTGCGCTCGCCAAGCGCCATGTCGGCTATGGCGCCAGGCCCGAGCATTATCCGGTGGTCGGCGGCGCATTGCTGTGGACCTTGGAGAAGGGCCTCGGCGAAGCCTGGACGCCTGACGTCGCCGCCGCATGGACCGCGGCCTACGGCACGCTGTCCGGCTACATGATTTCGGAAGCCTATGGCAGCGCGCAGGCGGCGGAGTAGGGCGACGATCATCGGCCCACGCCGCTCGAAATCAGTTCCGCTAGGAACTGAACGTCCATCCGCGTCATTGCGAGCGTAGCGAAGCAATCCATACCTCCGCTGGCCGAGAGATGGATTGCTTCGTCGCTATCGCTCCTCGCAATGACGAAAGGATCGATCTAAGGTCCACCCGCTCCGCCAACGGGTGAACCAATAATGATGTTCCTGGAAACGCCGCCGAAACTGATCCCGACCGAGGTCTTCTCCGCCGTGCCGGCCGAGTTCCGCCGCAAGGTGGCGAGTGAATGGGCCGACGCCAACCGGCCGGGCGCGGTGACCGATTGCTTCATCGAGGGACCATCGTTCGATGCCGATGGCAACCTCTACATCGTCGACATTCCGTTCGGCCGCATCTTCAGGATTGCGCTGGACAAATCATGGACGCAGGTCGCCGAATATGACGGCTGGCCGAATGGGCTGAAGATCGACGCCAAAGGCCGCATCCTGATCGCCGACTACCGGCACGGGCTGATGGAGCTCGATGCCAAATCGGGCGAGGTCACGCCGCTGCTGCGCTCGCGCAATTCGGAATCATTCCGCGGCTGCAACGATCTGCACATCGCTTCGAACGGTGACATCTACTTCACCGACCAGGGCCAGACCGGGCTGCACGATCCGACCGGCCGCGTCTATCGATTGAAAACCAGCGGGCAGCTAGACTGCCTGATCGACACCGGCATCAGCCCGAACGGCTTGGTGCTCGATCCGCACGAGGCGGTGCTGTTCGTCGCCATGACACGCGACAATGCGGTGTGGCGCGCGCCGTTCATGAAGGACGGCAGCGTGTCCAAGGTCGGACGGTTCTGCTCGCTGTTCGGCCCGAGCGGACCGGACGGCATGACGATGGACAGGGCGGAGCGGCTGTTCGTCGCGCACGCCTCGCTCGGCCACGTCTTCGTGTTCGCTCCGAACGGCGAGTGCATCGCGCGGATCAAGTCCTGCGCCGGCCAGAGCTGCACCAATGTCGCGATCGGCGGCGCCAACCGCGACCGGCTCTACATCACGGAATCGGTGACGGGCACGGTGCTGGTCGCCGATATCAGCGGGCTCGACGGATAGTCACGCACCTGCACTGGAACGAAGCACGCTTTCGCTTGGTGCGATGGACAACAGCCAGTCGCCGAACACCTGCTCGGCTTGCGCGGCGACCGGCCTCGCCAGCGCCTGCATCGTCGCGCGCAGTTCGGGGATTGAGACTTTCGCGGCCGACAGTTCGACGGCGTGGCCGACATACCATTCCCCATTCCTCGAGCTGCCGCGGATCGGCCTCGAGGTGGAATTGCAGCGCGAGTGCGTTGCGGCCGTAAGCGAAGGCTTGGTTCTCGTAATTGGCATTCGAGGCCAGGCAGGTCGAAGGTGTCGCCGTGCCAGTGCAGCACTTTCGTCTGCAGGTTGCGCAGGCAGGACGATTTGCCGTCCGGCGTCAGGTCGATCGGCCCCCAGCCGATTTCCTTGACCTTGCCCGGGAACACGCGGCCGCCCAGCGCCAGCGCCATCAGTTGCGCGCAGAGGCAGATGCCGAGCGTCGGCAGTCCGCGGCGGAGCCGGTGTTCCAAGAGCGCAAGCTCGGTCGAGAGGAACGGATAAATGTCGGTCTCGTAGACCCCGATCGGGCCGCCCAGCACGATCAGGAGGTCCGCGTCGCTGACCGCGCGATCGGAGAGGTCGTCGACCGGCGCATCGCAGAACGACACGCTCCAGCCCGCACGCTCCATGATCGGGGCCAGCAGCCCGAGGTCCTCGAACGCAACATGGCGGATGGCAATGGCGGAGCGGGGTGGTCGCATCGGCAACGTCCAGCGTTTCGCTATATAATATCAAATATAGCGCAGCGGATCGCGGCGAGTCCAGCCGCCACGGCACAGGGCTGATCAGCGGTCGGAATGCATCTTCTCGAGAAAATCCTTCACGCCGCTGACGGCGCCGGTATTCGAGGCGACATAGCCGGGGAGCGCGCCCACGGCCTTGTGAAACTCGCTGCTCTTCATGATATCGAGCACGCGCTGCATCGGCTCGGTCTCGAGGAACGCGCGCTTGCAGACGAAGAAATAGTCCTCCGTGAGCAGCCGGATGAAATCGAGGCCGAACTGCCGTGCGGCGGCCTCGACACCAAAACTCGCATCCGCCATGCCGCTTGCAACATAGGCGGCGACGGCGGCATGGGTGAACTCCATGTGCTGGGCGCCATTGATCCGGCTTTGCGGGATCTTGTGCAGCGTCAGCAATTGATCGAACAGCAGCCGCGTGCCGGAATCATGGTCGCGGTTGACGAAGCGGGCCTTGCGCTCGACCAGGTCCTTCAGCGAGGTGATCTTCAGCGGGTTGCCGCGCTTGACCATCAGGCCCATCTCGCGCGTGACGAAGTTGATGACACGGTCCTCGCGCGGGTCGAGCCATTCCCGGCAGGCCTTGATGCCCCGCGCGCGCAGTTCGCCGTGCGGCAGATGCACGCCGGAGAGATCGCAGGCGCCCTGCGCCAGCGAGACCAGCGAGTTCTGGTTGCTGACGTAACGGAGATCGACGCCCACGCCGCCTTCGCGATCGAGGAACTCGCGCAGCTTGGACACCGCGAAGCCGTGGCTGGCATGAACCCGGATGACCTGCGGCCGCTGCGCGAGGAACGGCTTGATCTCGGTCACCAGTTCCTGCGCGAGGTTCTCGAGCTGCAAGCCGAGCCGCGCCTGCATGCGCTCGCCGGCCCACACCAGCTTCTCGCCGAACGGCGTCAGCTTCGAGCCCTTGCCGCGCTGGGTCTCCACCAGCGGCACGCCGAAGAAGCCGGACCATTGCTCGATCAGATTCCAGACATGGCGATAGGACAGCTGCGCATCGGTGGCGGCACTGGTGATCTTCCCGGTCTTCCTGATCTCGTTGAGGATGCCGAGCATCACGACCGCGGTCTGCGGTGAGTTCTCTTTCCGAAAGCGCCAGACGGTCTCGATCTCGATCTGCAGCATCGTGGTCACCACTTATGAAGTTGACTTCATATCCTGGTATACCAATAGGCACAAGATATCATATTTACTGCGCTTCAAAGCCTCCTACGTTGAAGAGCAACACCAGGAGGAAATATGATGTCGGTTGCATATGACTATGAGCGCGACGCCCACCACACCCCGACCGTCCGGGACGAGCTGTTACTGATCGACGGTGCCCGTGTCCGCTCGCTGTCCGGAAAGACCTTCAAATCCCTCAATCCCGCCACCGAGCAGGTGATCGCGACCATCGCCGAAGGCAATGAGCTCGACGTCGACCGCGCGGTCGCCGCCGCCCGCCGCG